>CABSMV010000073.1 GCA_902478935.1 uncultured Collinsella sp.
GCTCAGGAGTCTCGTGGGCTCGGAGATGTGTATAAGAGACAGGCCTGGACACCCGTCCGGTCTTCAAGCGCGTGCCCGGCACCGAGCACTTCTATTCCGAGCTCCCCGACGAGGTGCTCAAGGCAAATGGTTTGACCCCTCACGCGGAGGTGATGTAGATGAGCGAGACCGCAGTAAACGGCGTCGAGCCGATCATCTTCCTTGATGACGTCCACGTCACCTTTAGGACCCGTACCGGCTCGATTCTGCACCCCAACCTGGTTCACGCCGTCCAGGGTGTAACGATTAAGCTCATGCCCGGTCAGACGATTGGCATCGTCGGCGAGTCCGGTTGCGGTAAGTCCACCACCGCCAACGTCATGTGCGGCCTGCAGGCCCCCACGAGCGGCAAGGTCTACTTTAAGGGCAAGGACGTTACCAAACGTACCGCCGAGGACCGTCGCCACATGGGTCGCGTTATCTCGGTCGTGTTCCAGAACCCGGCCACGGCACTCAACCCCCGCATGGTCGTTCGCGAGCAGCTGCTCGACCCCATGCGCGTCCACAACCTGGGTACCGAGGCCGAGCAGGAGAAGCGCGTCAAGGAACTCTTGGAGCTCACCGGTCTGCCCAGCTCCGCTGCCGAGGTTCTTCCCGGCCAGCTTTCGGGCGGCCAGCGCCAGCGCGTCGCAATTGCCCGTGCCCTGTCGCTGAACCCCGATGCCATCATCGCCGACGAGCCCACCTCGGCTCTGGACGTTTCGGTCCGCGCGCAGATTCTGAACCTGCTGACCGACCTTAAGAAGGAGCTCGGCCTGGCCATGGTGTTCATCAGCCATGACATCCAGACGGTCCGCTATATCTCTGACGACATCATCGTTATGAATGGCGGCAAGATCGTCGAGCAGGGCGAGGCCAAGCAGGTCTTCCAGCTTCCCCAGGACCCCTACACCAAGATGCTGCTCGGCGCTGCGCCGTCGCTGCTGCACCCCAAGCTCGGCGAATAGCCTCGCTTTCCCTCCCGTGCGCCCGGTTCCCTTGCCGGGCGCACCTCCGTTGCGATTTCGAAAGGTTGGGTTCACGAGCCATGCCAAGTGCTCAGGAGCTACAACATCAATTTGGTGAATATCGAGGTGCCAAGCTCCGTCCATCAGATTTCGATCTCTTTTGGAAGGATCGCATGGCCGAGGCCGACGCCGTCGGGCTTGACTATGCGATCGAGACGGCATCGGTCAACGATGCCGCGACCTGCCAGCTTTTCGACCTCTGGTATACCGGCATGTGTGGCGCTCGCCTGCATGCCAAGTACCTTAAGCCCGTCTCGGACGAGCCCGTGCCATTGGTGCTTCAGTTCCATGGGTATCCGGGTGCAAGCCGCAGCTGGTTTGAGCAGGCGTCGTTTGCGGGCATGGGCATGGCACTCATCGCCCTCGACTGCCCCGGCCAAGGAGGTCCCTCCGAGGACATTGGTGGATTTGAGGGCACAACGGTTGCCGGGCATATCGTCGCCGGTATCGACGGCGACCCTGCCAACCTCTACTATGTCCGCTTACACCAAGATATTCGAATCCTGTGCCGCATCGTTCGCGAGCTCGAGGGCATCGATCTTGCCCGTGTGTTTGTGAACGGCGCGTCTCAGGGCGGCGGTTTGGGCATTGCGACCTGTGCACTTAACAGCGAGCTTATCAATCGCGCCGCCATCCTCTATCCCTTCCTGTCAGATTTTCGCCTGGTCTGGGATTTGGATGCCGATGACATTGCCTACGAGGGCCTGCGCTATTGGTCTCGCTGGTTTGACGAGGACTCGACTCGTATTGACGAAGCCTATGCCAAGCTGGCGTACTTCGATTCCAAGAACTTTGCCCCTATGGTCAAATGCCCCGTGCTGTTTGGCACCGGCACAGCCGATATCGTCTGTCCGCCAGCGACGCAGTTTGCGGTCTATAACAACCTGACCTGCGAAAAGCGTCATGAGTTCTTTGAAGGCTTTGGCCACGAGGAGATTCAGGATTTTGACGATTTGATCATTCCGTTTTTCTGCAAGGGAGGGGAGGCTCATGTCTAAGTGCGAGAGCAATGTTGACGAGCTGATTGTCCCCGGGCTTGTGGGAATTCCTGGAACGGTTTCGTCAAGGCTCGCAGAATATCGGGACTGGCGCGGTGATGTCCAAGCAGATGTTTCTGATTTAGAGACATGCGCTTCGAATCTTGAGATTCAAGGCCTGGCCATTACGGCGATTGACTTTGTTAACCCCTGCGCCCGTTACTCGGAGGTCTCCTTTGAGCTCGGTGACGATGCGATTCACGCTCGTTTGATCGAGCCTGTCGGTCGTGCCCGAGTATCTGAGCGCGTGCCGTTGTGCCTGATGTTCCACGACATCGATCGGCCTGTGCGCGGCTGGCATCACATGACGAGATTTGCCGCCATGGGGTATGCCGTCCTCGCGCTGGATGACGATGTTGCTGGTGCGGACGACCTGCAGCGGGGGATTTCTTCGCCCACTTTTGTCGAGCGCGTCCGTTGGGGTTGCGCGCTGGCGAAGGTGGCGCGCAATCTTGATGGCATGGACCCCGACCGCATCTTTGCATGGGGCGAGGGTCTTGGCGGCGGAGTCGCGCTGGCGGTTTCTGCTCTGGACGAGCGGGGTCTCGCCTGCACGGCGGTTGCCAATCCAATTCCCGGTGGCCTTGAGGCGCTGTCGTCTCGGGTGCGCGGATCGGTTCTCATGGGCACATCGCTTATGGATGCCGCGAGCGACCCCAAGGGCCAGTTTGCCGTATTCAACGGTCTTGAGTGTGACCGGAGGCATATCATCTATGCCAAATACGCTCACGAGCGCATCAATGCGTTCGAAAACGAAGTCGTCGACTTCTTTAACCAAACGTTCTACCCGTGTTCTTTGGCCTAGACGGCCTGGACACTGCCAACAAGAGTGGGCGGCATAGGGCTGCCCGCCAGACAACTAAGGAGATTCTTGTGGCAACTCAGAAATTCACCGGCGTTATCCCTCCCGTCGTTGTTCCCGATACCGAAGACCACCAGCTCGATGTTGCCTCCTTTGAGCGCAGCATCAACCGCATGATCGATGCCGGCGTCGATGGCTTGTTCTTCCTGGGCTCCTCGGGCGAGGTCGTCTTCTCCACCGACGAGCGTCGCCGTCAGATCATCGCCGAGGCCGTCCGTATCGTCGACCACCGCGTTCCCGTTCTGGTCGGCATCATCGACACCGAGACCGAGCGCATGATCGAGCACGGTAAGGTCGCTCAGGAGCTGGGCGCCGATGCGCTTGTCGCCACCTGCCCGTTCTATGCCCTGCAGGGCATGACCGAGGTCGAGGAGCACTTCCGCATCCTGCATGAGGAACTCGACCTGCCCATCTTTGCCTATGACATTCCTGTCTGCGTTCACACCAAGCTCCCCTGGAAGCTCCTTGCCAAGCTCGGCGCCGAGGGCGTCCTTGCTGGCGTCAAGGATTCCTCCGGTGATGACATCTCGTTCCGCTACCTCGTTCAGGAGAACGAGAAGAACGGCCATCCGATGAGCATTCTCACCGGTCACGAGGTTGTTGTCGACGGCGCCTATCTCGGTGGCGCCGACGGTTCCGTCCCGGGTCTCGCCAACGTTGAGCCCGAGGGCTACGTGCGTCAGTGGAAGGCCGCTCAGGCTGGTGACTGGGCTACCGTCAAGGCCGAGCAGGATCGCCTCAATGAGATTTCGCACATCTGGGATGTCACCTCGGGTGTCCAGGGCTATGCCGGTGGCGTCGGCGCCTTCAAGACCGCTATGAACCTCATGGGCATCTTCGACAGCCCGACCATGCCGCGCCCGGTGAAGGCCATGACCGGCGAGAATGTCGAGGCGATTAGGAAGGTCCTCCAGGACAACGGTCTCCTGTAAAGCTTCCCCGGGCACCCGATCTTGGGGCTCAAGCGGTCGAGCGTGACCCATTAGGTCAACGCCCGACCGCTTTCACCCCAACCTCGGGCACTCGGGAAACCTTTACCAAGCTGCGGCGATAACGCCGCTTTCATTTCCTGTAGCTGTTTTTTATCTCCTAAGGAGAGCGACATGGAGAACAAGTACGTCTGCTCTGTCGATATCGGCGGAACTAAGATCGCGACTGCCATCATGGAGTACCCGGCTGACGGCAGCGTGCCCCATCCCGTTTTTGAGGCCGAGGTTCTCACCGAGGCCCAAGAGGGCGGCGAGGCCGTCTTCCAGCGTATCGAGGCGTCCATCAAGGCTGCTCTCGAGGCGAATCCCGATGTCGAGGTCCTTGGCGTCGGCATTGGTGCCGCCGGCGTCGTCGATCCCAAGACGGGCGCCATCGCGTATGCCAACGAGATCATGCCCGGCTGGTCCGGCGTCCAGTTGGGGCCGCGTCTGCGCGAGGACCTCGGTCTTCCCGTTGCCGTTGTAGGCGACGTGCAGGCTCATGCTCTGGGCGAGGCCCACTGGGGCGTCGGCAAGGGCAAGTTCTCCGTCTTGTGTCTTGGCATCGGTACGGGCATCGGCGGCGCATATGTCGAGAACGGCCGCGTGATGCAAGGCTTCCATGGTGCTGCTGGCCATATGGGCCACATAGAGTGCTCGGCTGCCGCCGGCATTCCCTGCGCTTGCGGGCGTTCTGGCCATCTGGAGTCGGTTGCTTCGGGCACTTCCATTGGTCGAATGTACGATGAGCGTTTTGGCCGCGTCGACCCCAGCCGTCCTTCGGTCGGTCGCGATGTGAACGACCTGTGCCGCGCGGGCGACGCAAAGGCGACCGAGGTCATCCATGACGCCGGCTTTGCGCTGGGTGCCAGCTTGGGCTCGCTCGCTAACATCCTGGACCCCGAGGTCATCGTGCTTTCGGGTGGCGTGATTCACCAAGGTCCCGATTGGCGTTCACAGACGTGGAAGGATTCGGTGCACGAGGGCTATGCCAGCCAGGCGCTCGATCCGCTTCAGGACACGCCGATCCTCATCGGTTCTCTGGAGGGCGATGCTCCGCTCATCGGTGCCGCCGAACACCTTCTTGCTTCGTTGAAGTAAACATAACTACCAAGTGTGCCTTCTGAGGTGCCGCAGATTGACGTGAAAGAGGAGCGAAGCGTACTTCGGTACGCGAGCGACGGTTTGAACGTCAAGGTGCGGCGTCTCAGAAGGCTGTTTTGAGAAAGGTTGAGTCGAACATGACCGTTGATCCTTTGATCCAGTCCCTGAAGGGCAAGCTCGTCGTGAGCGTTCAGGCGTATATGGGCGAGCCGCTTCGTACGCCTGAGACCATGGCTCAAATGTCTCGCGCTTGCGAGCTCGGCGGCGCCGCCGCCATTCGCTGCCAGGGCCTTGCCGACATTGCCGCCATTAAGGGTCGCTGTGAGGTTCCTGTTATCGGCCTGTGGAAGGATGGGCACGAGGGCGTTTACATCACGCCGACGCTGCGCCACGCTCGCGCCTGCGTTGCTGCGGGTGCCGATATCGTGGCGATCGACGCCACCGATCGTCCGCGTCCCGATGGCAAGACCGTCGAAGATACTTTCCGTCCGCTGCACGAGGAGGGCGTGCTCCTGATGGCCGACTGTGCCACCATCGAGGATATTCGTCGTGCTGTCGACATGGGCTTCGACCTGGTGTCCACCACGCTGTCTCATGGTGTTGCCGCCATCGACTGCACCATGGCCGATGGCCCCGATCTGCCGCTCCTGCGTCAGGCGACCGAGGAATTCCCCGGCCTTCCCATCATTTGCGAGGGTCGCGTGCATACGCCCGAGGAGGCTCGCGCCGCGATCGATGCTGGCGCCTGGGCCGTTGTCGTCGGCACCGCCATTACGCACCCCACGAGTATTACGAGTTGGTTCAAGGCTGCGCTTGAGGCGTAAGACAGGCCTCGTATCCGCTCGGGGCGGTATACTCAATATAGGCAATTGACCGCGCGGGATCCGGGTTGCTGGGTCCCGCGCTTGTTTTCGGGAGGCAACACATGCAAAAGGGAGATGCCATGGATGCGGCGGAGCGCTCGGAGCGCATCCCCGATATCGTCATCATCACCGGAATGTCCGGATCAGGCCGCACACAGGCCATGCACGTGTTCGAGGACATGGGCTATTTTTGCATCGATAACCTGCCTCCGCGTCTCATCGCCCAGCTTGCCGAGCTCGTCGGCATCAATACGGGCGTGGGCAGGCATCTCGCCGTCACCTGCGATTTGCGTAGCCAGGGACTGTTTGACGAGTTGCTCGATGCGGTCGCCGCTCTCGAAGAGCGCGAGATGAGCTGCGACATCGTGTTCCTGGAGGCTTCTGACGAGGTGCTGATTCGTCGCTACAGCGAAAATCGCCGCCGTCATCCCATTGCCAAGCCGGGGGAGACTACGGCCGATGCCATTCAGCGCGAGCGCCTTCAGCTGCAGGGCGTGCGCGACCGAGCCGATATGATTATCGACACGAGCCGTCTGCGCACCTCTGCGCTGCGCAACAAGCTGCGTATGGCATTTTCCGAGCTGTCCGACCAGCAGCTCATGGACGTCCACGTGTTCTCGTTTGGCTTTAAGCACGGCATGCCCGTCGAGGCGGACATTATGATCGACGTCCGCTTCCTGCCTAATCCGTTCTACGATCCCGAGATGCGCACGATGACCGGTCTCGATAAAAAGGTCTCCGATTTTGTTCTGGACCATCCCAAGACGCAGGAGTTTTGGAAGGCTTGGACACAGCTGATCGATACGGTGATGCCGGGCTATATCGCGGAGGGTAAGCCGCAGCTTTCTATCGCCATCGGCTGCACGGGCGGCCAGCACCGCAGCGTTGCCATTGCCGAGGCCACGGCCCGTTACCTGGAAGGCGCTCAGTACCACGTGAGCATCTCCCACCGCGACCTGTCGCGCGCCAACACGAAGGCATAGGCCTGCATGTCGTTTACCGCTGAGGTGCGCGACGAGCTTGCGCGCTGCGAACCCGAATGTGAATACTGCGACTTGTCGACGCTTGCCGCCCTCACGCGTGTGAGCGGTACGCTCTCGCTTGCCGGCTCTGGGCGGTATCGTTTGACGGTTGCGACTGAGACGGGAGCCGTCGCGCGCACGATGATCACGCTGACGCATCGTATCCTTAAGCTCAAAACGGAGTTCACCGTCCGCAAATCTGTCTTGCATAAGGTTCGAAACTACCTCATCACCTTGCCTGATCAGCCAGACCTGGATAAGGCCTTGGTTCTGCTGGGTATCCTCGACCGTAGGGGAGGACTTGTCGCCGGCGTACCCCGACATATCGTTGCCCGTCCTTGCTGTAGACTTGCCTATATCCGCGGCGCGCTCATCGCGGGCGGCTTCGTGGCCGATCCACGCGGCGATTTTCATTTGGAGATCGCTGTGCAGGGCGAGCAATATGCCAAGGGGCTCTGCGATTTGTTGGAGCAGATTGGGGTCCATGCTCGTGTTAATGCACGGCGGGGGTCATATGCCGTGTACATTAAGAGCGCCGAGGAAATCGAGCATCTATTAAAGCTGATTGGTGCCAAGCGCAGCGTTGCCGAGATTGAGGAGGCGCGCGCGGTCAAGTTGGTTAAGAACGATGTGAACCGTCGCGTGAATGCCGAGCTCGCCAACCAGACCAGAAGCGCCGGTGCTGCCCAACATCAGCTTGCGCTTATCGATGAGCTCGAGCAGCGTGGCCTTCGCGATGCGCTTCCGGATGCCTTGGCGGTCTTTTGCGACCTGCGCGAGCGCTATCCCGATCTTTCGCTGCGTGATTTGGGGGAGATGGCTGACCCTCCCTTGTCGAAGTCAGCCCTCTACCATCGTGTTTTACGGCTTGAAAAGCTCATTGAAGCAAACAGGTAGTTTGAAGTAACGACTTATATATGGATTTAGCTGCTATTTTAGTCTTTAAAACGTTTTAACGTAAATTTGATTTTCAATTTCGAGCATTCTCGTGAAATTCAAGTCAAAAAAAAGGTATATTAGGCGAGTGGTTAGTTTGTGGGCCTCAACGGCGGGCGCTGTAGCTCGCGGGGGCCTTACGAAAGGAGACACAATGGCAGTAAAGGTTGCTATTAACGGCTTCGGTCGCATCGGTCGTCTGGCTTTCCGTCAGATGTTCGGTCATGAGGGCTCCGAGATCGTCGCTATCAACGACCTCACCTCTCCCGATATGCTCGCTTACCTGCTGAAGTACGACTCCACGCAGGGCAACTACGCTCGCGATCACGAGGTCGTTGCTGGCGAGGATTCCATCACCGTTGACGGCAAGGAGATCAAGATCTACAAGGAGGCCGACGCCAACAACCTGCCTTGGGGCGACCTCGACGTCGACGTCGTTCTCGAGTGCACCGGCTTCTACACCAGCAAGGCTAAGGCTCAGGCCCACATCAACGCTGGCGCCAAGAAGGTCGTCATCTCCGCTCCGGCCGGCAGCGATCTGCCCACCATCGTGTACAACGTCAACCATGAGACGCTGACCGCTGAGGACAACATCATCTCCGCTGCTTCTTGCACCACCAACTGCCTTGCCCCGATGGCCAAGGGTCTCAACGACTTCGCTCCCATCGTGTCCGGCATCATGACCACCATCCACGCCTTCACCGGCGACCAGATGCCGCTCGACGGTCCGCAGCGCAAGGGCAACTTCCGTCGCTCCCGCGCCTGCTCCGAGAACATCGTCCCGAACACCACGGGCGCTGCCAAGGCCATCGGCCTGGTTCTCCCCGAGCTCAACGGTAAGCTCATCGGTGCCGCCCAGCGCGTCCCGACGCCGACCGGCTCGCTGACCAACCTCTACGCCGTCGTTGACAAGAAGGTCACCGTCGACGAGGTCAACGCTGCCATGAAGGCCTACGCCGAGACCATCCCCGATACCTTCGCCTACAACGAGGACCAGATCGTCTCCCGCGACATCGTCGGCGAGACCCACGGCTCCATCTTCGACGCCACGCAGACCATGTGCTCTGACCTCGGCAACGGCCAGACCCTCGTTCAGGTCACCTCTTGGTACGACAACGAGAACTCCTACACCTCTCAGATGGTCCGCACCATCAAGTACTTCGAGAAGTTCGTTGCTTAATTTAGCTTTTAGCGAATAGCTCGTTGAGCGTCTAAAGAAGGGCGCGGCCTTATAGGGCTTACACCCTAGGGTCGCGTCCTTTTTATAAGAAATCGTCTGCCGTAATGGAAGGCAGACACGTACGAAAGGTAGAAGCAAACATGGCCTTTACCAAGAAGACCGTCCGCGACATCGATGTCGACGGCAAGCGCGTTCTCGTCCGCGTTGACTTCAACGTGCCTATCAAGGATGGCGTCGTTGGCGACACCACCCGTATCAAGGCTGCCCTGCCCACCATCAACTACCTCGTTGAGCACAACGCTCGCGTCATCCTCATGAGCCACCTTGGCCGTCCCGAGGGCACCGGCTTCCAGCCCGAGCTTTCCCTCGAGCCTGTCGCCAAGAAGCTCGCCGAGCTCTCTGGCCTCGACGTTGCCTTTGTCGCCGACACCTACGGCGAGAAGGCCGCCGAGGCTGTTGCTGCCGTCGAGCCGGGCAAGGTTCTCGTTCTCGAGAACGTCCGCTTCGATAAGCGTGAGAAGAAGAACGATCCCGAGATCGCCAAGAAGCTCGCTTCCTATGGTGACGTCTTCGTTCTCGATGCCTTCGGCACCGCTCACCGTGCCCAGGGTTCCGTCGTGGGCCCCGCCGCTTACCTGCCCGCCGTCGCTGGCTTCCTGCTCGAGAAGGAGGTCGACACGCTGACCGGTATCTTCGCCGAGCCCGAGCGTCCCTTCGTCGCTATCGTCGGCGGTTCCAAGGTTTCCTCCAAGATCGGCGTGCTCGATCACCTCATCGACTCCGCTGACACCCTGATCATCGGTGGCGGCATGGCCTACACCTTCTTCCTGGCTCAGGGTCTGACCGTCGGTCAGTCCCTCAAGGAAGAGGACTGGGTCGAGCGCGCTGGCGAGATGCTCAAGAAGGCCGAGGAGAAGGGCGTCAAGATCCTGCTCCCCATCGACAACCGTGTTGCCGATCACTTTGGCGAGGACGCTGTCCCTGAGGTTGTCGCTTCCGACGCTATCCCCGACGATCGTGAGGGCATGGATATCGGCCCCAAGACCGAGGAGCTCTACGCTGAGGCCGTCAAGGGCGCCAAGACCGTGTTCTGGAATGGCCCCATGGGCGTCTTCGAGTTCGACAACTTCGCTCACGGCACCCAGGCTATCGCCTGT
>CABSMV010000074.1 GCA_902478935.1 uncultured Collinsella sp.
CGAGATGCTCAGGAGTCTCGTGGGCTCGGAGATGTGTATAAGAGACAGGTTGCCAATCATGTCGAAGCGCACCTCGGGCAGCTCCGGATGATCCGCCAGACCTGTGAGTTTGCGGACGAGCTCTTGCGGGCGGTTCTCGGCAAAATGGCGATATCCCACCTGGATGGCCGCGATGGTCTCATCGACGCCGACGGTCTTGGACACGGCAATCAAACGCGCGGCATCACGGGGCCTCCCGGCGCGATCGAGCGCGGCATAGAAACGCTCGAGTATCTGCTCGCGGCGAGCGCGCATTACATTCAAATAGTTATCCATTGCCAATCGCCTCCGCTAACAGCACAACAAGTAGTCCCATGCTAACGCAAGAGCGCAGCCCCGCATCCGCAAGGCCGCGCTCCCTTAGGTATTTACAATCTCTCAACGAACGGGGCTACCCTATTCCTCGTCGTCCTCGGCATCATCCTCGTCCTCAAGATGATCCAGCAGGTAGCGAAGCCCCTCGCTCACCTCGTTAGCGGGCACCTTGGCAACATAGTGTGCATCGACGGCGGGCCTCATGATGACGCCCTCGCCCGAAGGCACACGCATGCTCTCGAGCTCGTCCTCGTCCGTACGGGCGATATCGCCAGCAGTCATACGTTGGCCGGTCAAAAGGAAGGTCAGACGGCAGGCGGCATCGATGGAAATCGAGGCAATGCGATCGAGGTAGCGCGAAACCATGATGGCGCGGCGCAGGTCGTCGTAGTTGCTGTCGTCGTCCATAAAATCGCCGGTGTCCATGCGGTTAAAGGTACGGAAGAACTTCTCGTACGCCGCATGTACCGGCTCATCCTCAACGGCCAGGTTGCAGATGATGGACATGTCGTTGGTGACGAGCGCGGACAGCGACGAGCCCAGCACCTGGTACACGGCCTCGGCCTCGGCCTCAACCGTGCCGACGAGCTCCTGAGGCAGCGAGATGTCGGCCTTGACCATGTGACGCGTGGCGCGGCAGATCTGGCGAACCTTATCGGTCATGCGCTGCAGGTTAAAGTCGACGTAGATAATCGTCTGCAGCAAACGGAAGTCGGAGGCGACCGGCGACTGCGTAGCGATCAGGTTGTAGCACACGGCCTCCAAGTTGGCGCAGCGAGCATCAATCGAAAGCGTGCGCTTCTTGGTCTTAGTGGCGAGCTTGCGGTCGTCGGTCACATAGGCCTTCACGGCGTCGTGAAGGGCAAGATCGACGGCCTCGTAGATGCTCAACATCTCGTGACGGGCCTCGATGAGCTGACGGGAAAACAGTTTGCGCATGGTTCACTCCAATCAGTTGGGTGCGGTCATGCCGCCCGCACAGTGAATACGCACCGGACCAGGTCCGATCGGCTTGGGACTAGTCGCACCGATCAGCCAAAGCGGCCGGTGATATAGTCTTCCGTCCGCGAATCCACCGGGCTGGTGAAGATCGCGTCGGTTTGACCATACTCGATGAGCGTGGCGGGCTCACCGGCAACTTCCTGCAAGAAAAATGCGGTGTAGTCGCTAATGCGAGCGGCCTGCTGCATAGAATGCGTGACGATGATGATCGTCATCTCGGGCGCCAGCTCGGCCATCAGATCCTCGACCTTAGATACGGACGTGGGGTCGATGGCGGAGCAGGGCTCGTCCATCAGAAGGACATCGGGCTGCACCGCAAGCACACGCGCGATGCACAGACGCTGCTGTTGACCGCCCGAGAGCGCCAAACCATCCTTGTTGAGCTGATTGGATACCTCTTTCCAGAGGTTGGCGCGCTTGAGCGATTCTTCCACGATGTCGTCGAGGTCGCTTTTGCTAGTCACGCCCTGCAGACGAGGGCCAAAAGCGACATTCTCGTAGATGGATTTGGGGAACGGGTTGGGCTGCTGAAAGATCATGCCCACGCGGCGGCGAAGGTCGACCGGGTCAACGCCCTCGGCATAGATATCGTTGCCGTCGAGCGTCATGGCACCCTCGACACGAGTGCCCTCGATAAGGTCGTTCATACGGTTGATGCAGCGTAAAAACGTCGATTTGCCGCAGCCCGAAGGACCGATAAACGAGGTGATGGCGTTTTTGGCGATGTTGAGGTCGAGCCCCGTCAGCGCATGAAAGTCACCGTACCAAAAGTTGAAATCCTTGGCCGTGATGGCCGCTTGCTCCGGCGTGGGAGCGGACTGATAGACGGACATGGGACTCCTTAACTAGCGGCGCTTGCGCGACAGATAACGCGCAAACAGGTTGAAGGCCAGAATAATCGCCATCAGCAATAGCGCGGTGCCGTAGGCTGCGTTCATGTTGATGCCGTCATTGGCAAGCAGATAAAGGTGAACGGTCATGGGGCGACCGGAATCGAGCGGCGATATAGGCAGGTTGATGGCCTGACCCATGGTGTAGAGCACCACCGCAGTCTCGCCGATGGCGCGGCCGATGGCAAGGACGATGCCGGTGGCAATGCGGCCAAAGGCCGAAGGAAGCACGATCTTGGAGACGACCTGCCACTTGGTGGCGCCCAGGCCATATGCGCCCCAACGGATATAGCGCGGAACGGCGCGGATTGCCTCCTCGGTGGTGCGCATGACGATAGGCAGCATCAGAAGTGCCAGTGCCAGGGCGGCCGAAACCATCGAAAGACCCAGGCCCATGGCCTCAACAAACAAGGCGTAACCAAAGAGGCCCATAACGATGGAAGGCACCGAGGCCAGAGCATCGGCAGCATAGCGGATGATGTCGACAATCTTGCCCTGCTTGGCGTATTCAGCCAGATAGACCGCAGCCAAGACGGCAACCGGCGTGCAGATGAGCATGGCGAGTGCCGTCACGTAGATAGTCGAGACGATCGTGGGCCAAATGCCGCCCTCGGCGTTTACGCCCTGCGGCCAGCCGAAGATAAAGTCGAGCGAGATATGCGGAAGACCGTTAATGACCACGTAGGCGATGATGGCGAGCAACACCAGGGTGGTGATATAGGCCGCGGCGCGAAACACGCCGAGCATAATCTTGTTGGACAGGTCCTTGTTGATGCGGCCCTTCTTGCCATGGGAAAGGGCACGCTTGATGAGCTCGCGCGACGAGGTCGCATCGACCGTCGTGTCAACGGAATCGGACATAGCCTACCCCCTCTTCTTTGAAATCAGGCGAACGATACCCACCAGTGCAGCTGAGATGATAAACAGGACCACGCCCATGCCAAACAGAGCCGAGCGATGCAGGCCCGAGGAATAGCTCATGTCGAGTGCGATCTGGCTCGTGAGCGTCGAGATGGGGCTCGAGATGCTATCTGGAATGACCGGGGCGTTGCCCACGACCATCAGCACGGCCATGGTCTCACCGATGGCACGCCCCATACCCAAGACAATTGCATCGACAATGCCCAGCTTGGCTGCAGGCAGCACGACCTTGTAGATGGTCTGCCACTTGGTGGCACCCATGGCATAGGACGCCTCGCGAATGCCCATGGGGATGGAATTGAGGGCATCGATCGTGAGCGTGGTAATGGTGGGAACGATCATGATGGCAAGCACAAACCACGCCGTCAGCGCGCCAAAGCCAAGACCGCCGGTCAGCTGCGCGATAAACGGGCGGATGATGACCATGCCAAAGAAGCCGTAGATGATGGAGGGGATGCCCGCCAGCAGGTCGACGGCGGGGCTGATGAGCCTGCGCACGCGCTTGCTGGCGATCTCGACCAGATATACAGCCGTGCCCACACCCAGGGGCACGCCCATGGCGAGCGCACCGACCGTCACCAGACCAGAGCCCGCCAGCAGCGACATGATGCCGTAGTGGCCCTCGGATGGCGCCCACGTAAAGCTAAAGAAGTCCGCCAGGCCGATGTCGGTAAAGACGGGCAGCGCCGAGTACGTGGTAAAGACAAAGATCAGGATAACGGTGACGACCGCCAAGAACGCGCAGGCAAAGAAGATCCACTGCAGCGCCTTCTCCTTGAGATAGGTGCTACGCGACACCAACGCCAACTCACGCTTTTTGGGCGTCTGAGCCTCCTGCTCAATCTGGGGGGTTTCCTGTGCTTCCACGCTACTCACTCCCCTTTCCGTCGTTGGTGACGGGAATAAAGCCCGCCTCGCGAATCTGCTTGTCCATCTTCTCGGACGTCACATAGTCAATGTAGTCCTGCGCCTGATGCGAAGGCGTACCCTTCACAAAGAAGTAAAGGTCGCGCGAGATGGGATAGCCGCCACTTGCGACCGTCTTCTCGGATGCCTCGACATGGTTGACCGAAACGGCCTTAACCGAGGTCGTGGCGTTGAGGCTCTCGACAAAACCCAGCGAGATGTAGCCAATGGCGCCATGCGAGCGGGACACGACGTCGCGCACTTGGCCCGTACCCGAAAGAACGGCCGAGCGGCGATCGAACGGCGTGCCGTCCATCACGATGGTACGGAAGGCCTCGCGCGTACCGGACGCCTCGTCGCGGTTGATAACCTGAATCTTCAGGTCCTCTCCGCCGACTTCTTTCCAGTTGGTGATCTTGCCAGCGTAAATATCGCGGAGCTGCTCGGTCGAGAGGTTGTCGACCGGGTTGTCGTCGTTCACGATGACTGCGATGCCGTCGTGCGCGATTACGATCGGGGTCAGGCCCAAATCCTGCTCGTCGGCATTGAGGCCACGAGAGGAGCTGGCGATGTCGGCCGTGCCGTTGCTGACGGCCTCGATACCCGCAGAGGAGCCAAGGCCGGAGACGAGCACATCAATGCCGGTCTCTTCCTTAAAGCCCTCGGCTGCAATCTCGGCAATGGGAAGGCAGGTGGTCGAGCCGGCAACGGTAATAGAAGATGTGGAAGATCCCGAAGAGCAAGCACACAGCGTGAGCGTAAGCACTGCCGCGCTCAGGACCGATGCGATCCTTCTCATAGCATCACACCGATCGCGGCATGGCGCCCACAGGTGCCACCCTCGTTGCGGTAGGAGTAAAAGCGGTCGTTCTGACGCACGGTGGAGAGCTGCGTGTCTACGATATTGTCCGTATCGACGCCAGCGTCCAGCAGCGCCTCGCGAATTGCGGCAGAAAGGTCGAGCATGCGAGAGGCTCTCGCATCGATGCAGGAAAACTCGGCGGCAAAGCGATCCATGAGCTCCTGGGATACCTCGTATTCGTCGCCCAGGATATGGGGCCCAATGTAGGCAGAGATGTCGTCCGGCTTGCAGCCAGCCGCCTCGCAGAGCGCTTGGCACGCCTTGGCGGAAATGCGCGCAATCGTGCCCTTCCAGCCAGAGTGCACCACGGCAAAGCCGCCGGGAGCCACCAGCACCACGGGAACGCAATCGGCAAAGCAGAGCATCACGGGTACCTCACGGGCCATGCAGACGATGGCATCGCAGCCCTCGGCAATCTGCTCGCGAATGTTCTCGAGATCATCAGCACCGTTCGAGGTCACCGTCACGACATGGTCACCGTGTACTTGATTGGGAACAAGCAGGTTGTGCTCGCACTCGGCGGCACCCAAGGCCTCGAGTGCGCGGCGACGATTTTCTTGAACGGCAAAGGGGTCATCGCCAACATGCGAGCCCAGATTGAGTGAGGAGTACGCATCTTCGGAAACACCGCCGGCGCGTTCGGTAAAAGCAAAGCGAACATCGTGCGTCGCGCCCTCTACCAACGTAACTCCATCATGGTCGACACGCGAAACGCTGTCCGCACGTGCTGCCATACTAAAGCCTCCTAATAACACAAGTATCGCGGCGACGCCGCAGCAGTCCGTGCCACACGGCTGCCATACTTCATCAAAAGGATACCCGCAGCGGTAGGGGCTAAACGTAAGGGGAACGTAAGGAGATTGGAGGCTTTCGTTTACAAAGGCAAAACACAACAAAAAGGGTGCGCCCAATCGGACGCACCCCATACAGGTCGCTGAGAAAAACGAACTAGAAGCTGCCGCGCTTGAGGAAGTCAGGAAGCTCAAACTGGTCGTTGCCAAAGTTGGGGAGCTCGGTACCACCGACGTTGCGAGTCGGGGCAGCCTGAGCCGGGCTCGTGGCAGGAGCGGTGCGCTGCGGCTCGGTAGAAGCAGCGGCCTTGCTCTGGGACTGCTGTGCAGCGAAGAGCTCGTCCTGACGGTTGACGTTGGAGTCGGAGAAGCCCGTAGCGATGACGGTAATACGCACCTGATCGCCCAGGGACTCGTCGACAACGGTACCGAAGATGATGTTGGCCTCGGGGTCGACGGCGTTGGCGACAACGTCGGCGGCGTCGCTGATCTCCTGAATGCCCAGGTCCTTGGAACCGGCAATGGAAAGCAGGACGCGCGTAGCGCCATCGATGGAGCTCTCGAGCAGCGGGCTGGAAATAGCCTGCTGGGCAGCGTCGACGGCACGGGTGTCCCCAGAAGCGGTACCGATACCCATCATGGCGGTACCGGCCTGCTTCATGATGGTCTTAACATCGGCGAAGTCCAGGTTGATGATACCGGGGACGGTGATGAGGTCGGTGATGCCCTGGGTGCCCTGGGAAAGGACGCCATCGGCGATTGCGAAGGCCTCAAGCATGGTGGTCTTCTTCTCGGCGATGTCGAGCAGCTTGTCGTTAGGGATAACGATCATGGTGTCGACGCAGTCGGAAAGCGTCTTAATGCCTTCTTCGGCGCTCTTCTTGCGCTTGCGGCCCTCAAACGTAAAGGGCTTGGTCACGACGGCGACGGTCAGCGCGCCGACCTCGTTCATCGCGATATCGGCAACGATGGGGGCAGCGCCGGTACCGGTGCCGCCGCCCTCGCCGCAGGTGATGAACACCATATCGGCGCCAGCGAGCGCCTCGGCGATGTCGTCGCGGGACTCATCGGCGGCCTTACGGCCGACCTCGGGGTTGGCGCCAGCGCCCAGGCCGCGGGTCAGGTCGGTGCCGATGTGCACCTTGATATCGGCATCAGAGATCGCGAGTGCCTGAGCATCGGTGTTGATGGCAACAAACTCGACGCCGCGGATACCCTCTTCGATCATTCGATTGACCGCGTTGGTACCGCCGCCGCCGACGCCGACCACCTTAATGACGGCAAGGTAGTTGTTGATCTCTGTCTCGTGCATGTCGGTCCTCCGAACAAAGGTTATTGCCATAGCATGGGTTGACCCCTGCGCACATTAACCTTCAAGTTGAAAGTAAATGCAAAGGTAAACCGTATTATGTTTGCACATTATGAACGTATCAGTCAAATAATTGACGGTGAAAACCAAACAAACCAGATAAACGGCGCGGTATGCCCCGTCAACAAAGGCCAGAAGACGCTACGAGGTCGGTGCGTTCCTAAACGTATAGTTGCCAGGAGATCGAACGTTGATATACGTCACGCCCTCCACCTGCGAAAGCAGCTTGGTAACGATACGCTCCTTTTTGGCAATGTCATCCGAATCTCCGAGCGACACCTCGATACCGTTATCGAGATTCGCCGAGATGGCCTCGACCGAGGGCGTGGAAATATCCTTGACCTGGCCCAGGAACTCGCTCGAGAATCCGCGGACGTAATCCAGGCCGGCCTTGACCGCCTTGGAATTTACCGCTTGCCCCGAAACCGGCGCGACATCGGCCGAGACATCGGTCAGCAGCACGGCTCCGTAATGTTTGGCGAGCGCCAGGGCGGCATCGATGCCGTTTAGGGTGTTGGCACCCTCCCCCGTTGTGATGACATTACCCTGGTCGTCAACATCGACCGAGGTAGACAGCGGTGCAATCCATGTGTCATCGTCCCCGATCGCCCATGCAAGATCGTCGGAGCTAATGTAGGCAATTGCGATAACCTTGCGTTCCGTCGGCGTGATGATGAGCGTATGGGGAAATTGACGCTGAACATCCACGCCCGAAACCCACGGATTTTGCTTGAGGCCCTCGGTGATCTGGTCGGGATTCACATTGAACAGCGACGTGTCCTCGGGCAGATCGATCAGCTGGATGGCATCGTGCTTGGTCACATGCTCGCTGCCCTGGATCTGAATATCGGTAGCGGCGAACAGGCCAGAGTTAATGACGACGACGGCAACGACTGCAAGCACTGCCAGAGCGGCAAGGATGCCGCCCGCGATTTTGCCCTTGCCCTTAACGGCAGAAGCGGCACCCGCCGCATGATTTGCCAGGGCGCCGATCGATGACAACGGATTAGAGCCCTTTTTGCCCGATTGCGGTTTTGCGGAGGCCGACACCGACGTCAGCATACGTGGCTTAGATGCACCCAGCGCGCGACCGGGACGCGTCACCTTTGCCCCCAACGAGGGCTTGGGCGACGCTATGGGGCGAGAAGGTATGGCGCCCATCGCCGGTTTGGGCGTCACCGAGGGACGTGCCACCGGACGAGTAACATTTTTGGCCGCGGGGCGTCCGCCAAGCTGCGAACCGACAGTCGAACGTTTGGCAGGCCGCACGGACCCAGCAGGCTTAGAAGGCATAACGGACTTACGTTGAGGCTGAGACGGTGCGCCGGAACGCCCTCCGGCGCGGCGGAAGGTTGGTTTCGATGCTCTAGAAGCCGAGGAATTTAACTTCCGGTCTGAGCTCGATGCCATACGCCTCCCTCACCTTTCCGTGCACATGTCTGATAACCGCGGCCACGTCATCGGCCGAGGCGGTTCCGTTATTAACGATAAAATTAGCGTGTACGGGCGAAACTTCCGCGCCGCCAACCGAAAAACCCTTTAATCCACAATCCTCGATAAGCTTGCCCACGCTCGCATCGGGCGGGTTGCGAAATACCGACCCGCAGGATGCACAGCCCATGGGCTGTGTGCGCTTACGCCGCGTCAGGTACCGCTCCATACGTTCACGGATATCGGCCTTGGGCGCAGGTTTGAGCTTGAGCACGCATTCCAGAATGATCTCGTTACGCGGCAGGCTGCATTCACGGTAGCCCCAAGCGATCTCCGAGCCCGCGTAATGCTTGATGCCGGAGCTCGGGTCAAACGTAACGACATCTTCGACCAGCGAGCCAATCCACTCGGTTCGCGTGCCGGCATTCATGGACACGGCGCCGCCAACGGAGCCGGGAATACCGACCGCAAACTCAAGGCCCGAAAGGCTGCGCGACAGCGCGTCGTTGACTAGGCGAGCGAATATTACGCCCGCACCGACCGTCAGCGTACAACCGTCTTCGGCGACAACCGTACGCTGGAACTCACGCCCCAACGAAATGACGGCGCCGCGATAGCCTGCATCGGCAACAAGCAGATTAGATCCCTTGCCGATAATGACCCACGGCACCTGCTCACGATCGAGCACCGCAACGGCGCGACGCAAGGCATGATAGCTGTGACACGTCACAAAGAGGTCCGCCTTGCCGCCGATACGATAGCTCGTATGGCGCGCGAGGCGTTCATCCTCAATTACGTCCGTATCGATCATGCCCGAAAGCGCCATGACGGCGTTAAACAGACCCATGGGGTTTAAGCGTCTTTCTTGGCAGTCAGATACTCGATGAACTCGGGGCCGACCGTCGTGACGTCGCCGGCGCCCATGGTAAGCAGCAAATCGCCCTCGCCCACCATTTTCTCGAGCTCCTCATTGAGCTCAAGACGGCTCGAGCAGTACACGACCTCCTTGCCGGGATGCTTGGCGCGCACGGTATCGGCAAGCATCTTGGACGTGACACCCGGGATGGGCATCTCGCCGGCAGAGAACACGTCAATCAACAGCAGCTTGTCAGCATTGGCGAATGCGTCGGCAAAGTCATCGCACAGAGCCTGCAGGCGCGAATAGCGGTGCGGCTGGAACACGACGTCGACATGTTTGTAGCCCAGCGAAGAGGCAGCAGCGAGCGTCGCCTTGATCTCGGTGGGATGATGGCCGTAATCGTCAACCACCGTGATGCCGTCGATATCGCCCACGTGGGTAAAGCGACGGCGGACGCCTTCAAAACTCGAAAGTGCCTTAGCGGCGGCGTCGATATCGAGGCCTAGGACATGGGCGACGGTCAAGACGGCCGTGGCGTTGAGCATGTTGTGACGACCAGGGTTGCTCTTAATCTCGACAGCGTGCTCGGTGCCGTCCTCAAAGCGAACGATAAAGTCGCTCTGGATGCTGTCTCTTATACACATCTCCGAGCCCACGAGACTCCTGAGCATCT
>CABSMV010000075.1 GCA_902478935.1 uncultured Collinsella sp.
TAGAGTTCGCCGGCAGCGTCAGATGTGTATAAGAGACAGGCTGATGGCGAGGGCCGGAGTAGCCACCTCGGCGGTGGGCAGCGTCAGGCGCGTGACCACCGCGAAGCAGACGGCCACCTCCAGACCGGTGAGGATGATGGTCCAGACCGGCTTGATGGAGGAGGTCAGCGTGCTATCGGCAGGCGAACCCATCTTTTTGTAGGCACGGTTGAGAATGAACGGAACGAGGATCACCTTGGTGAAGAAGGCCGACGCGGCCCACATGAGAAGCTCGGTGGCACCGGTGGTGAGGCCCAGGGTGAGCAGCACGCCCACCAAGACAACCGACTGGATCGCGTACCACTTGATGGCGGACGGGATGGTCTTCGACACGACCACCATGGTGGAGGTCACGATCAGAAGACCGCCCAGGATATTGACTAACGAATAACCCATGTCCTACCTCCTAACCCATCCAACTAGAGGACAGAGGACCGGCGACGACGACCATGATCATGAGGACGACGAACACGAACGCCATGGCGCGCGGAAGGGGCTGGCCGGCGGCCACGGTCTCGCTCGGCTCACCGGGCAGGACCTTACCCATCCAACGCAGGAACCATGCGAAGGTGGCGACGGTCTCGACGACCATGACGCACACGAGGACGAAGATGACCGTGTTGGAAGCACCAACCGCGAAGCCACCGGAAATAATCTGGAACTTGGAGAAGAACGTGCTCATGGGGGGCACGCCGGCGATAGCGGTCGCGGCGACCGCGAAGCCCACGCCCGTGACCGGGTACTTCTTCATGAGGCCCTGGATCTTGGGCAACATACGGGTTCCCAGCGTGAAGCTGAGGGAGCCGGCGATGAGGAAGAACAGGGTCTTGGTGAACGCGTGGTTGAAGATGTGCTCGACGGCGCCGTTGAACGCCATCTGGCTTCCGAACACGGAGAGGCCCAGGCCGAAGAACACGTAGGCGAGCTGCGCGATCGTCGAGAAGGCGAGCAGGCGCTTCATATCCTTCTGGGGCAGGTACATGAGGAAGCCGAAGAGCATGGTCACGACGGCGTCGATGATGGCGACCCAACCGACGATCTCGGGGATATCGCCGGCACTCGCAAGAGCGCGGGCGAACACGCACACGCCGACCTTCACCATGGACGCGCCATGGAGGTAGGCGGAAACGGGCGTGGGGGCCTCCATTGCGGAGGGCAGCCACATGTAGAGCGGGAACTGGGCGGACTTGGCCCAAGCGGCGAACAGGATGAGCAGCAGCACGACGGTCTTCATACCGGAATCGAGCTGGGAGATCGCGCTCAGCGCGAACGTGCCGGTTCCGGCGAACAGGAAGGCCGCGCCGATGTAGAGTCCCAGAGCGCCGATATGGGTGATGATGAGCGCCTTCATACCGGCCTTCTTGGCCGTGGGCGTCATGTAGTAGCTGATGAGGCCCCAGGAGCACACGCCGGTGATCTCGAAGAAAACGAGCTGGCCGACGATGGTGGAGCTGTAGGCGAGACCGGCCATGGCGCCGATGAACGTGGAGAAGTACACGTAGAAGCGGCGACGGGGCGCGTCGGGATGCTCCTTGTTCTTATCGCTCATGTACGGGAACGAATAGATGACGACGAGCAGGCCGATAGCGACGAACGCGGGTGCGAGCAGCGTGCTCATCCGGTCGAATATGAAGCCCATGACCAAGGTCTGGCCCATACTCGCCCAGGTTACATCGACCGCGTTCATGCCGTTTCCGGCAAACGTCGCGGCCAAGCCAACGGAAGCGACCGTGGCGATGCCGCCGGCAAAGGCGCAGATCCATTTAGCGTAGGGACGCGGCAGCATGACGATGAGCAGGGAGCCCAGCATGGGGACGGCGATCGCCACCATGGCAAAGAGGGACAAGCTCGATTCGATTGACATAGTTTCTCCCTTCTCCCTACACGCCTACGACGACGAAGACGAACGCGAGGACCGCGATGCCGACGACGGCCCAGGTCTGGTTACCGAGCACCTTGAAGCGCGAACGGGAAACGGAGTTCTCGAGCACACCGCAGACAACGAAATCGACCAGGCACTTGACAAGGAAGACGACGGCGCCCACGAGAGCGGTGACGCCGATGGTCGCGGGCTCTCCCCAGGGGATGAAGATGGAGGTGAACCAAGCGACGACCACGACCTGCTTCATGCCCATGGCGAGCTTCATCATGGCCAGGGACGGGCCGGAGAGCTCGGCGAGCGGGCCCTCCTGGAGCTCCTGCTCGGCTTCGGCCTGATCGAACGGCAGCTTGCCGAGCTCCATATAGCAGGCGGCCGCGAAGGCGACGCCGGCGAGGATGACGGCGACGACGCTCGAGACGTTGCCCGTAACGATGTGCTGACCCATGGTCGCAATGTCCGTGGAGCCGCACACGATGGCGACGGTAAACAGCGCGATGAGCATGGACGGCTCGATGAGCACGCTCATGAGGAGCTCGCGGATACCGCCGAAGCCCGCGTAGGCGTTGGAGGAATCCACGCCGGACAGCGCGAAGAAGAAACGGGACAGCGCGAGCGCGTACATGATGGTGATGGCGTCACCAAAGACGGGCATGGGGCTCTCGAGCGTGAACATGGGCAGGCCCATGGCGAGCATGAACGACACCGCGAGGAACAGCGGCGGCATGATGCGCAGCACGAAGCTCGAGTCGGAACTCACGGACTCGGGACGCGCCATGAGCTTCGCGAGGTCCCGGTAATCCTGAAGGATGGACGGACCGCGGCGATTGTGCATTTTCGCGCGAATCACACGGGCGAGGCCGGAGAAGAAGGGCGCGACCAGCATGACCACGAGGCCCTGCGCTATCGCAAGAACGATGTTCATAATATCCTCTCCCCTCTCTAGACCATGACCACGGCGAGCACGAGGAAGACCACGAGCGCCGCGACGATGTAGCAGATGTATACGGAGTAGTTGCCGCCCTCGATCTTGGAGGCGAGGCCGGCCAGCTTATCGGCACCCTCGCTCGGTGCATCGACCAGGAAGCGGTCGGGCAGGGGCTCAACGCCCTGGGCGACACCGGTGAGCTTCTGGAACACGTGCGCGATGGACCAGCAGATCTTGGTGCATACCTCGCGCAGGGTGTAGAGCGGGCCCATGAAGAGCTCTACGTCTGACGCGAAGCTCGTGGCGACGACGGGCATGTGCTCGTTGGGCTCGTAGCCGCACGCCCAAGGGTCGGTCTTCTTAGCGGGGGCCTTGGTGCCGAGGCAGGACCTCAACACGAACGCGAGGCCGGTGAGGACCACGAGCGCGATGGCGATCGCGGGGGTGGAGGTGGCGGCACCGGAAATCTCGTTCACCAGAGACACGCCCGAGGTGGCTGTGATGGCAGAGCCGGCAAGCACGCTCTGGGCGACGTCGCCCAGAACCGGGGCGATGACGGGAGAGCCGATTCCCAGCACCACGCAGATGGCCGCGAGGAGCATCTGCGAGAACAACATCGGAGCCGGGGACTCCTTGGCGTTCGCGGCCTCCTGGGAACGAGGGCTGCTCGCGAACGAGACGCCGTAGGCCTTCACGAAGCACGTGACGGCCAGGGCACCGGTGATGGCGAGGGCGGCCGCGGAGGCGACGGCGAACACCATGACGACCGGGTCGGAGAGCGTCGAGATGTTGAACAGGGACTGGTAGGTGAACCACTCGGAAACGAAGCCGTTGAGCGGCGGGATAGCCGAGATGGCAAGGGCACCGATGAGGAAGCAGACGGCCGTGACCGGCATACGGCGGAACAGGCCGCCCATCTTCTCCATGTTGCGCGTACCCGTGGCATAGAGCAGGGAGCCCGCGCCGAGGAACAGCTCGCCCTTGAACATGGCGTGGTTGAGCGTGTGGTAGAGGGCGGCCATGAGCGCGATCGTCGCGATGACGTCGTTGCCCAGGGCGTGCGCCGTCATGGACGCGCCGACACCGAGCAAGATGATGCCGATGTTCTCGACGGAGTGGTAGGCCAGCAGGCGCTTAATGTCGTGCTCGTGGAGGGCGTAGACGACGCCCAGGACCGACGAGATGGATCCGAAGACCAGGACCATGAGGCCCCACCAGAGCTGGACGCCCGAACCCGCGAGCAGGTCGAGACCGACCTTGAGGATTCCCAGGATGCCGATCTTGATCATGCCGCCGGACATGAGGGCGGACACGTTGGACGGCGCCTCGGGGTGCGCCTGGGGCAGCCAGGAGTGCAGCGGGATGATACCGGCCTTTGCGCCGAATCCGAAGAACGCGAGGACGAAGCACGCGGAGGAGACGGCGGGTCCAAAGTCATGCGTACGGAAATCACTGAAGCTGAAGGAACCGCCCACGCCGTTGGTCATGAGCAGGAAGCTCGCCATGATGAGAACGAAGCCCACGTGCGCGATGACGAAGTAGAGCCAACCGCCCCTAATGGAGTTCTTGTTCTCCTCGATAACGACAAGGAAGTAGCTCGTAAGGGACATGAGCTCAAAGGCGACCAGGAACCAGAACACGTTGTCGGCGGTGATGACGAGCATCATCGAGGCGACGAAGGTGTTCATGAAGAAACCGGCGCGCCCGACCTTGCCCGGGTACTCATCGAAGTAGGACAGACCGTAGATGAAGCCCGCAAAGGCGAGGATTGAGATGAGGACCACGATCAGGCCCGCAAGGCCGTTGAGCAAGAGCTCGAGACGGGCGAACGGGAAAAAGAAGACCGTGTTGAGGGACGAAACGTCGCCAAGCACGGCCTCGAGGCCCGCGATGAACGACAGCACGGCCGCGACGGCGCCGATCAGGCAGCCGGCGGTCTTGGCGGCGTTATCGGCCTTGATCAGCAGAACCGAGGCGAGCGCACCGATGCACGAGACGGCAAGCGATGCGATAAACAGCGTCATGCTATCCATTGTTTACGCTCCCTTCTGCTTTCTCGGACAGGCCCTGGGCCACAGCGGTAACGTCGACGACTGGACCGTTTTCGATCGAGCGCAGGCGCTTGGCCTCGTCGAGCTCGCGATCGGCCGCGCCGCCCATGACGGTCAGCGCCTTGGTGGGGCACGCCGCCACACAATGCGGGCCGTCCGGATCGAAGGCACACAGGTCGCACTTGACGGCGCAGGTGTACTGGCCAGGAGCCCACGTAAGCAGGCTGCTCAGGGACTTAGGATACGAAGGCGTCGGGTCGCACATGCCTGCGACACCGGCGATAGACGTGCCGTCCGGATGGATGGCGCCGAAGGGGCACGCGATGGCGCACAGCCTGCACCCGATGCACTCCTGCTCCTTGACGTGGATGCGATCGCCATCGTGCTCGATGGCATTCACCGGGCAAACCTCGGCGCAGGGAGCACCCTCGCAATGGTGGCAGGCAAGGGCGGCCGAAATACCGCCGGTCTTCACGAGCGCCAGGCGCGGCGTATCCTGAAGACCCTGCATCCGGTGGACGTCGGCACAGGCGGACTGGCATGTTCCGCAGCCGATGCACCTCTCCGGGTTGATGTCGATGAAGCGGTTCATCCCCACTTCCTTTCAAAATAACGGGCCGGGCTCCCGAACGTACGGGACGCCCGGCCCAAAAAGCCAACGAGAACGGGACTACACGATTTGGTTCACGTGCGTCTCGTCGTCGAACTTGGCGGCGCCAGGCTCAACGTCCTGGGGAGCAGCGGCGTCCACCAGAGCCTGCTTGAGCTCGGTGTACTGACGCTCTACCTCGCCCTCTGCCCAAACCTGGTCGGCAATGGCGTCGACCTGGCAGGCGGAGAACTTGTCCTCGGGCGTATGCGAGACCGGGTCGACCTTGTGCATGGTCAGCTCGTTGCACTTGCCGATCCACCACTGGTAGGTCATATAGACCGTGCCCTTGTTGATACGGTCGCTCACGTCGGCGCGGCTGTATACCTGGCCGCGGCGGCTGTGAATCGAGACGATGTCGCCGTTCTTGATGCCGCGCGCCCGGGCGTCCGCGGGATTCATGCGGACAAAACCGGGCTCGTCGGCAAGCAGCGCCAGCGTCTTGCAGTTGCCGGTCATCGAACGGCAGCTGTAGTGGCCGACCTCGCGGACGGTGCACAGAATGAGCGGGTACTCATCGTCGGGAAGCTCGGAGGGCGCCTCCCAGTCGTGCGCCATCAGGTTGGCGCGGCCGTCCTTGGTGGTGAACTTGCCACCAGCGAACATGTCGGGCGTACCGTGGTCGTTCACATCGGTGCTCTTGACGGGCCACTGGGCGTAGCCGCCCTCGGGAGCCATCTTCTCGTAGGTCGCGCCCACAAAGTTGGGGCACAGGCTAATGCACTCGTTCCAGATCTGCTCGGTGTTGTCGTAGTGCATGGGATAGCCCATACGCGTGGACAGGTCCGCGAAGATCTCCCAGTCGTGACGGCACTCGCCCTTGGGCGGAACGGCCGCGTCAAAGTGCTGGAAGCTACGGTCGGATGCAGTAAAGACACCCTCGTGCTCGCCCCAAGAGGTAGCGGGCAGGATGACGTCGGCGAGCATGGTCGTCTGCGTCATAAAGATGTCCTGGCAAATGAACAGATCCAGCTCGGAGAGCGTCTTGCGCATACCGGCCGAATCGGGCTCGGTCTGCACCGGGTCCTCGCCGTAGTTGTAGAAGCAGTGCACCTTGCCCTCGTCGACCAGGTGGCCCAGGTCGGTGAGCTTGTAGCCCTCCTCGAGCGGGAGCTTTTCCTCGGGCACGCCCCAAGCCTTGGCAAACTTGGCACGCACTGCCGGGTCGGTGACCTTTTGGTAGCCAGGGTACAGGTTGGGCAGCATGCCCATATCGCAGGAGCCCTGGACGTTGTTCTGACCACGCACGGGCGCGAGGCCGGAATTGGGTTTGCCGATCTGGCCGGCAACGCAGGCGATGGAGGCGATGGTGTGCACCGTCTTCAGGTTCTGCTTCTGCTGGCATACGCCCATGCCCCAGCCAATGATGGCAGAGGGCTTCGCCGTGGCGTACATCTCGGCAGCTTGGTGGATCAACGCGGGCTCGACACCCGTGATGTCCTGTACGGATTCGGGAGTGTAGTTCTTGATGGTCTCCCACCACTCGTCAAAGCCGTTCGTATGCTCGGCGACGAATTCCTTGTCGTAGAGGCCATCGTTGACCAAGCAGTTGGCAAAGGCGTTGAGGAACGCGACGTTGCAACCGTTCTTGATCGGAAGGTAGAGATCGGCGATACGCGCGGTTTCGATATGGCGCGGGTCGGCGACGATGATCTTGCAACCCTTTTCTTTGGCTCGCACGATACGCCTTGCGACGATGGGGTGCGAATCGGCAGGGTTATAGCCGAAGAGGAAAATGCAGCCCGCATCCTCCATACCGGGGATGGAGCATGACATGCAACCTGAACCAACCGTGTCCATCAGACCGAGGACAGTAGGGCCGTGTCAAGTACGGGCACAGTTGTCCACGCTGTGGGTGCCGATGCACGCACGCGTAAACTTCTGCATGACGTAGTTCGCCTCATTGCCGCCGCCTCGCGAAGAGCCAGTGGTCATGACAGCGTTAGGACCATATTCGTCAATTATGGCCTGCATCTTAGATGCGGTGAAATCCAGTGCCTCGTCCCAGCTTACGCGCTCAAGATCCGCGCCCTTAGTGCGGCGGATCATCGGGTGCAGTACGCGAGGAGTCAAGATCTTGGTGTCGTTGATGAAGTCGTAGCCGCTCATGCCCTTAAGGCACAGCTCGCTCTGGTTGGTGATGCCGTTGAGCGGTTCGGTACCCACGACCTGGCCGTTTTGGACCAAGAGGTTAAACTGGCAACCGGCGCCGCAGTACGGGCAGATCACTTTATGCTTCTCCATGACACCCTCCTTCCTTTCTCTGCTACCGAATGCTCGGTACTTATTTGACAATCATTGGGCCTGTCGCCCGACGCTTACGCCTCGTTTTCGATGGTGGCGCGGGCACGCTCGGCGGTCAGCTCCGCCAAACGCTCCTCGTCTACCAGGGTGAGGCCCTTGGTCGGGCACGCCTCGGCACACGCCGGACCGCCGGGACGGTCCACGCACAGGTCGCACTTGAGCACGAAGCTCTTAGTCTGCGAACCCACTCGCACGTCACCCATCAAGACGGGGACCTGCGTGGTCGCCACGCTCACGGCGCCAAAGGGGCATGCCATGACGCAGCTCTTGCAGCCGATGCAGTTGTCCTCGTTGACGCCGATGCGATGGTTCTTTGGATCAAAGAACAAGGCGCCCGTAGGACAGGCCTTCGCGCACGGGGCATCCTCGCAGTGATGGCAAGCCACCGGTGCGGAGATCTCGTACGTACGCGTCACGCGCAGGCGCGGCGCGGCGATGTTACCGGGAATATCGTGTGCCTCGATGCACGCCGCCATACAGGTTTGGCACCCAATGCAGCGTGAAGAATCAGCCACGACTCGTTTATTGCCCATGTTGTTCACTCCCTCCTGAATCCCATGCCGGAGAGACCCTGTCGACGTTACCCCGGACCGCCCGTGGTCCGGCATCGGCGTATCGAGCGCATGCGGCGAAACAGGCGCTTCGATAGAGTTCCTCCAACGATATACAGGCTAAATATACGCAGTTGCAGGTGGCAAACTTGAGCATAGGCCCTGCAATACGGGTGTATTGCAGGGGTTTTGGCAGGTTGGAATTATTCTCTAGAAGCTATAAAGGTGAGTGTATTACATGCGTACGCCTCTGAGATTTTTACGCGCTCTCATTTTGGATGTATTACGCTTGTATACGTGTTAATGGTTATTTACTTGAGTGAAATAAAGTAATGGTTATAAGATTCTAAGATGTCGGTATATACCGCATTTGACCGACTATATTGCACGCTAGCTAAGGGAGGCCAGTGATGTCATCGACGCAAAAACGAGCCATCCTGCAGGTGCGCATTCGCGAAGAGGACAAACAGCATGCCGAGCGCCTCTACGACGCCATGGGCACATCGCTCGCCGAGGCTGTCCGTCTATTTGTCGCGCAAAGCATTTTGATGCGCAAGCTTCCCTTTCAGCCGGTCGCCGTGCGCTCAAAGGACGGCACCGCCGCCTATGGATCGCTCAAAGCATATGGGGACCCCAATCGCCGCTCCGAGGAGCGCAATGCCTGGATTGAGTACCTTGCTACAGAATGCGACGATTCGATTTTGGGTCCCGAGGAAGTAGATATCCATGAGTAGCACCATCATCGACGAGACCGTCATCCTGCGCTACCTGCTTAATGACGACGAAGTTCTATCACCGCGCGCCGCCAAGGTCATCGCCATGCGCACCGCTCGTGTCTATCCCGAAATCATCACGCGCGTCGTGGTCACGCTGCGCGACGTCTATAAGGTTCCCCGCGTTGAGATTGCTGCGGCCATGAAGAAGCTGCTCGATGACGTCATGGTCGACGAGCCCACCGTTGTCGCCCTTGCTATCAAACTCTTTGGCAAGACCCATATGGACTTTACCGACTGCCTCCTCGCAGCCCGAACCGCCATCTACAACGATGATGTCGTGAGCTTTGGCAAGCCCATCATCCAAGGCATGATCGATTACCGCCGCCAGCGCCAAACCGCTGCCGACGCTCGCGACCGCGCCGCCGAAGCCCGCAGCCGAAGCACCGACTCCACCATCGACAAAC
>CABSMV010000076.1 GCA_902478935.1 uncultured Collinsella sp.
GAGACAGGTTGTACTGCGCATTGGTAAGCGGCAGCAGAATGGCAGTGGCAGGATCAGCCGCGCCAGGCGCAAGCAGGGGCATGGCACTGTTGGCGATACACATCATGCCGGCGATGCCGCCCAGCGCAGCGGAGCCACCAAACTCACGTGCCGCGTTATAGCCCACCAAAATGGGCAGATAGGCAAACAGGGCCCAGCCCATGGAACGAATGCCTTGGTACCACCACTCGCCTGCAAGCGCGCCTGCCGTCGAGACGTTAATGACGTTGCAGATACCGTTGATGAGGCCAGCCGCAATGATGCCGGGAAGCAGGGCGACGAAGACATTGGAAATCTTCTTGAGGAAGGCCTGAACCGGCTTGGACTCGTACTTGGCCTTCTGCGCGGCCTTGTTTGTGGCCGCAGCGTCAACCACGCTCTCGTCAGCAACGCCTTTCGCAAGGCCGGTGAGCTTGGAGAACTCCTCGAGCACCTTATTCACCTTGCCCGGACCCAGCACGATCTGCATCGTGTCGTCCTCGACCAGGCCCATCACGCCGTCGAGCGCCTTAATACCCTCCGTGTCGACGTTGCCCGTGTCTTTGACGGTCACGCGCAGGCGCGTCATGCACGCCGCGTTTGCGAGCACGTTGTCTTTACCGCCCAAAAGGTCCAGCAGCTTTTGAGCCAGCTCTTTGTTCGTCATAACTCCTCCTTGTATTGGGTATCTCGTCTGGATGTCATATCAGCTCACGCCGCGCACCTATTGGGCGTCGGCATTGCTCTTCTCATGGCCACTCACCGCAGCACGGACATGGCCTCGCGCCCGCTCAAGAGCTACCGTAGCCTGCTCGGCATCGCAGTCCAACAGTACCGAGACAATAGCGGTTTTTACGTGGCCGCCGGCATCTGCAAGCGCCTGAACGGCGCGCTCGCGCGTGCAGCCGGTCGCCTCCATCACGATGTTCTGGCCGCGCACCACCAACTTCTCGTTCGTCTGCTGCACATCGACCATCAGGTTTTGGTATACCTTGCCGATCTTGACCATGGCACCGGTCGAAATCATGTTGAGAATGAGCTTTTGAACCGTTCCCGCCTTGAGCCTCGTTGAGCCGGTCAGCACCTCGGGACCGGGCACGGGCTCAATGGCAAGATCTGCGCTCTCCCCGATCTTCGACCCTTGGTTGCAGGCAATTGCAATGGTCTTGCACCCAGTTGCCTTGGCGTACACAAGGCCGCCCACCACATAAGGAGTACGACCGCTTGCCGCCAGGCCAACGACAAGATCCTTGTCCGAGAGTCCACGCTCTCGCAGGTCGTTCGCGCCAAGCTCCTCGCTGTCTTCGGCACCTTCGACAGCCTTGATAAACGCCGTCTCGCCTCCGGCAATGAGCCCGACAATCAGATCGGGTGACACGCCAAACGTGGGCGGACACTCCGAAGCGTCGAGTACGCCCAGACGACCGCTGGTGCCTGCGCCCATGTAAAAGACGCGCCCGCCGCGCTCGAGTGTCTCAGCAGCCCAGTCGATTGCTGTGGCAACCTGGGGCAGCACTTTCGTGACCGACTGGACGGCACGAAGATCCTCATCGTTCATCGTCGTGACGATTTGCAGCGATGTCATCGTATCGAGGTCCATTGACCTTTGATTACGCTGTTCGGTCGTGAATTTTGTTAAATCGAGCATTTCATTCACCTCATCTTTCCTGTTTCTCGATGTAGTTTTGCTTAATGACATGCGTCGCCCGTTCGTAGTCGCTGGCAACGTAAGCAGCGTACAGGGCATCGACAACCATAAGCTGGGCCATACGCGAAGCCATGGCACCGCTGCGGACCAAGGGTTCACTCGCAGCGACGCCGAGCACGGCATCGGCCATGGTGGCAAGCTTGGATGATCCATCTACTTTGGTAACGGCCACGACGGGACAGTTGTGGCGTTGAGCCTCGGCGGTGCAGTCCAGCACCTCTTGCGTCAAGCCCGAGTAGCTAAAGGCGATTGCCATATCGCCCTCATGCATGTTCTTGGCACATAAGAGCTGATCATGCCAGTCGTCGTACAGATGGCACTCTTTGTCGACACGCATGAGCTTTTGCGCCAGGTCGTGCGCGACCAAACGAGAGGCACCAATACCGAACAGATTGACCACGCGTGCCCGCTTAAGACGGGCCGCGCATCGCTCCAAGACGGTGTAATCGAGCGTTCGCGCCGTCGCCTCGATCGTGCGCACGTTGCTTTTCATCACCTTCCCCACGATACGTTCGACGCTGTCATCCATGGAGATGTCCTCGAGGGCTACGTCTTTCTTGTCACCTAAGAGCGCCAGCTCGGCAATCAGTTCGCGCTGGAACTCCTTGTAGCCCGCAAAACCCAAACGCTTGCAAAAGCGCAAAATGCTCGAGGGCGAGGAGAACGTGACATCGGCAAGACCGCAGACGGGCAGCCCGACCACCTCGTGCGGATGAGCGCTTACATATGCGATGACATTGCGTTCCGCCGGGCTCGCGCTGAGCTCACGCTCGCGAAGCCGCAAAAGCAATCCGTTTGCCATCTCAAACACCTCCGTTGAGAAGAATTAAAGACCAACGAACGATTCGTACCGGATACAAACAGCTTTTGCGGTACATTGTGCCGCATCGTGGCGCACAAAGGGCGAGCGTTCTACCGCTCGCCCCTCAAATCCGACCGCTCGGAAATACGCGCGACACAAAATAATTCAACAAGGTCGCATTATCAGAAACGGGTTTGTTACCGGCTAGCGCCTCGCATGGGCGCCGATCGGCCGAGTCGCATGGCGCACCAACGCCGCTGCCAGCAATACCAACAGCATGGCGATGACATAGCCCGCAGCATCGAATCCTAAATCGATAACGTCGAAATGCCTGCCGGGAACAAAGATCTTATGTACCTGATCGCCAACGGAGCAGGCGGCGCAAAAGAGCAATACGGGCACGCAACGGGAGCATACGCTCCACGGACGCCTGGAAAAGCAAACCACGACCACCGAGGCGAACAATCCGACGAAGAAAAACTCTACGGTATGGGCAACGCGACGGACGTTCGCGCCCACCCACATGCGAATGGAAGCAAGTCGGCCAGACCGGACATTCGAGGCAGCCGAATCGGTGCCCCCGGTCATTCCGTTCTCCGTCTGGGCTTCACCCGTGGCATCGACAGCCTGAACGCCCGTAGCCTGGCCCTCCACCACACGCGCGGTGGACTCGCTCAGCAACGACGTCTCCACCGCATTTTGCTCCGTCAGCACCCAGATGCCCGCCAGCGTTGCAGCGAACAGAACGACCGCGGTCCATCCGATTATTTGTTTTACGCGCGCCAAGGGCCAACCTCCTTTTTTGAATATCAGCGAGTGTAGCCCCAAATGGCATCGTCACCGTATCAAAATTTGAATCGCAACAGGAAGCGACAAAGCGACGCAAACCCCTACCCCGCCTCGCGCATCCAGCGATCGAACGTCCCCACGCACACGCCCAGGCACTTTGCTGCCTGGCTGCGGGTAATATCGCCCGCCTCATAGCTATCGCGCACCAGCTCAAACTGAGGAGGACACGGCTTGCGAGGTCGACCGAAACGGACCCCTCGCGCCCGCGCCGCTGCAATTCCCTCCGCTTGGCGCCGATGGATATTCTCGCGCTCCACCTGCGCCACGTAGCTCAGCAGTTGCAGCACAATATCGGCAATCAGGACGTTGGTCACATCCGGCGCGCCGCTGGCCCTAGCGCGCGTGTCAAGCAATGGCATGTCCAACACCACAATGGCAACCCCGAGCTCCTTGGTAATGCGTCGCCATTCCTCAAGAATCTCGGAGTAATTACGGCCAAGTCGGTCGATAGAAAGCACCACCAGCACGTCCCCGTCTCCCAGGACGTGCAGCAGCTCGCGATAACGCGGTCGATCGAAGTCCTTGCCGCTCGCATGGTCGGCATAAATATTCGCCGAGCCCACGCCATAGGCGCCCAGCGCATCCAGCTGCCGATTAAGATTCTGATCGCGCGAACTCACCCGCGCATAACCGTACACCGTCGCCATCTCATCCCCGCTTTCTTGTAAACCTGCCAAAAGGGACAGGTTTATTTTGGTAGGTTTTACCTCTCAAATAGCAGGTAAGCGGGTGGCCGAGCAGACGGCAAGGTAGTCACGATTCAAATGCGAAGGGCGGTCCCGAAAGGCCGCCCTCCGCTCCCCCACCATGAGTCGGGATTTGGCTAATGGATAAGCTTAAAGTCCAAGTGCCCACGCGTGGTATTGACGCGCGAGACCTCGATGATCACGCGCTGGCCCAGTTCATAGCGAGTCCCCGTGTCGGCGCCCGTCAGCGTAAGCGCGTCCTCGTCGAACTCGAACCACTCGTTGCCCAGGCTCTTAATTGAAACCAGGCCCTCGACCTGTGTTAGGTCCAAGCGCACAAAAAGGCCCATGCTGCTAACCCACGAGACGGTTCCGGCATAGCGCTCGCCCAGACGGTCCTCATAGTACTGGGCAATCTTGATCTTTTGCGTCGCATGGCTGGCGGCATCTGCCGCGCGCTCGGCATCGCTGCATGCGCGGCAGATCTGCGGCAGAATGCGCGGCAGCGACTCGCGCCCCTTGCCGATCAGCCGCGGCGTGCGCACCAAGGCGTCCTTGCCGCCAAGCCGCTCATAGGCCAACTGCAGTTTGAGCACGCGGTGCACCACCAGATCGGGGTAGCGACGGATGGGACTCGTAAAGTGACAGTAGCACGGCGCGGCGAGCGCAAAGTGACCCTCGTTGCGCGGCTTGTACAGCGCGCGCTGCATGCTGCGCAGAAGCAGCGTGTTAACGAGCGGTGCGCTGGCCGTACCGGCGGCAGCATCAACTGCAGCCTGCAGTTCATCGGGGCTCCCCAGGGCAATACCGGCAGCACGGCAATCGTCGATGATGCCTAGCTGCGCCAGCGCAACGGCGGCACCGTGCAGGCTATCGGGGCTCGGATCCTCATGCACGCGATAGCAGGCCTCGACATCACGGTCTGCCAGCCACTCTGCAACGCACTCGTTGGCGAGCAGCATGGCCTCCTCGATAAGCGACGTGGCACACGAACGCTCACGCGCCACAATCTGCACGGGTACTCCGTCCTCATCCAACAGAGCACGAATCTCGGCCGTGTCAAAATCGACTGAGCCGCGGGCGCGACGAATACGACGGCGGAGTTCGGCGAGTTCGTTGGCGGCGACAAGGAAATCGCCGAGGTCGACGTTGTAGCCGCGGGCGGCCTCCTCGCACGCAAGACCGCGCTCAAGCGCTTCCTCGCGCGAGGTCTCGGCAGCCGCAACATCCTCGGCCGCGCCCTCCAGCACCGAATACTCAACCGCGCCGGCACGCACCAGCAGCGCCTCGGCGGCGTCATAGTCCATACGCACACGCGAGCGAATCACGCTGGGGTACGGATCGTAATGCCGCACGCGACCCTGCGCATCGAGCTCGATATCGACGGTAAACGCAAGACGGTCCTCGTCAGGGCGAAGCGAGCACAGGTCATTGGACAGGCGTTCGGGCAGCATGGGAAGCACGCGATCGGCCAGATACACCGATGTCGTACGATGGCGAGCCTCAAGATCGATATGCCCGTCCCAAGCCACATAGTGTGAAACGTCGGCGATATGCACACCCAGCTTGTAGCCACCCTCGGGCGTGCGCTCCAACGAAATGGCATCGTCAAAGTCGCGCGCGTCGACCGGGTCGATCGTGATGACAAAGCGGTCGCGCAGATCGCGGCGGAGCGGGTCCTTAAGCGCCGCGGACACATCGAGCGAAAGCCCCTCGGCCTCGTCCAGCGCGGCCTCGGGATAGCTATCGGTATAGCCGTAGCGCGCCATCACATATTGAACGCCCAAATCGGGCGCGTCATCTCCGCCAATGCGGCGTTCGATCGTCACAGTGCCCGATTCCAGGCGCGTCGGGTAGGTCAAAATGCGCGCGACAACGGCATCACCCGGGTGGACACCCAGACGATCCGCCGAGGTATCCTCGGGCAAAATGAAGAAGTCGGCCTTCAAGCGCGAATCGAGCGGCTCGATCACACCGAGCGGACCGGCGGTCTGGTACGTACCCACCACGCTTATGGCTGCGCGCTCAACCACGCTTTCGATCACGGCGCGCCGCTCACCGTGCGGGCTGTTCTTAATGCTCACGGCAACGGTATCGCCATCCATGATCTCGCGCTTACCGCGGCCCATGACCTTGTAGTCGCCGTTTTCGGTTACAACGTAGGCGCTATGCTCATGGAGCTGCACGTGCCCGGTCAGGCTCGGACGGCGTTCGCTGCGCACCGGCCCGCGCTTATTGCGAGCTCCACGCTTATGCTTGTTATTGCGCCCCATGGCGCCTCCTAACTATCGATTGCCGCTTACATCCCAAGAGTCTACCCAAATCATCCCTAGGGGACGAAGGAAAACGGATCACATAGATAGACCAGCGCCACGATGATCCGTTTCCTTCGTCCCCTAGGGATCAAAAAACGGGCCGCCCCATAAGAGACGACCCGTTGGAAGGGATGAATTCCAGGCATGCCTACACGCGCAGGTAGCGGCGCATGGCGATGGCAGAACCAAAGAGACCGATAATCACGCCGACCAGAATCAGCGCAGCATAGGTCACCAGGTAGTACTGCATCGGCAGGGCAAACGACATCCAGCCGATGCTCTCCTGCAGACGCGGAATCATCAAATTGCGCAGCAGCTCCAGAACGCCGATGGAAAGCAGCGAGCCCAAAATGGCCTGCAGCACGCCCTCGGTGATAAACGGGCCGCGAATGAAGCCGTTGCTGGCGCCCACCAGACGCATAATCGCAATCTCACGACGACGCGCCGTGATGGACAGGCGAATCGTGTTGTTGATGAAGATGAATGCGATAAAGGTCAGAAGGCCAACGAGCACTACGGCGGCGATGCGGATGTAGTTGGTCACCTGGAACAGGCGGCTCACTTCCTCCTGGCCATACAGTACGCTCGCGTTGACGTCGCCGTCGTCCGCAATCTTTTGGAAGTCGGCATTCTTCTTGAGCTTCTTGGCCGTGCTCTCGACCTGAGACGGATCGTCCATCTCAATCGCAAACGAGGCGGGCAGCGGGTTCTGGCCGTCGAGCGCGCTCATGGTGGCGTCGGCGTTACCCGACATCTTGCTCGTATACTCGGCCAGTGCGTCGTCCTTGTCCTTATAGGTCACGGACTTGACGTTATTCCACGTCTTAAGCTCGGCCTCAAAAGCCTGAACATCGGCCTGATCGGCGTCATCACTAATGAACGCGTTGATGACAACCTGATCCTCGACGGTGCCGATCACGGAGTTCAGCATCGCGGAGCCCATGATGAACAGGCCGATGATAAACAGCGAAAGGAAGATCGTGATGACGGCGCCGAGCGAGGTAGTCCAGTTACGGAAGAAGTGGCTGATTGCCTCTTTGAAGGAGTAGCCCACGTTAGTTGGTGCCATAGTTACCGTAACCTCCCCTCTCCTGGTCGCGGATAACGTGGCCGCCCTCGAGGGCGATCACGCGACGGTGCATGCTATCGACCATCTCGCGGTCGTGCGTGGCGACGATCACGGTGGTGCCGGTGCGGTTAATACGCTCGAGCAGCTTCATGATGCCCAGCGAGATCGCCGGGTCGAGGTTACCCGTGGGCTCGTCGCAGATCAGCAGCGGCGGACGGTTGACCATAGCGCGGGCGACGGCAACGCGCTGCTGCTCGCCACCGGAAAGCTGGTCGGGCAGCGAGTCCATCTGATCGGCCAGGCCGACCAGACGCAGCACCTCGGGCACCTGGCTGCGAATGACGCCCTTGGGCTTGCCGATGCACTGCAGGGCAAACGCCACGTTTTCGTAGGCGGTCTTTTGCGGCAGAAGCTTAAAGTCCTGGAACACGGCGCCAATCTGGCGGCGCAGGAACGGAACCTTGCGGTTCTTGATCTTCATGAGGTCCTGGCCGGCAACCAGGATGCGGCCGCTCGTCGGCTTGACGTCGCGGTTGAGCGTCGACAGCAGCGTGGTCTTACCCGAGCCGGAGTGACCGACCAGGAAGACGAACTCGCCCGGATAGATCTCGATGTTGATGTCGTCGAGTGCGGGCTTGTTGGGCTGTGCCGGATAGATCTTGGTGACATGCTCCATAAGGATGACGGGCTCGACACCGGCCTGCTTGGCCATCTTCTTGCGGCTGGCCTGCGGATCGATAGGCGCAAACACCGACGTAAAATCGGGGTTGTTGAGCGCGTTATCGAGGCTTGCGACCTCGGCCGCCTGATCGCTCTCGACCACCGGGGCAGCAGGCTGCGTGGGATCGGGAATAGCGGCAAAGAGACCGGACTGCGCAGGCTGAGGAGCCGGCGTCGCAGGGGCCATGGGGTCGGGAATGCCAGCCATGGTAGGCTGCGGCGTGGCGGCGCCAGCCTGAGGCTGCTCCACGCGAGCGGTCACGGCCTGAACGGGCTCAAAACCCGCCGCGCCGGAAAGCGCAACATCGCTGGTGGGATTGTAGGCAAAGGGATCGGATGCCGGCTGTGCCTGATCTGCCGGCTGAGCGGGGGCCTGAGCAACAGGCTGGCCCTCTGAATCCGGAGTGGCGAAACGACTGCCCTGGACGCCTGCCTGCGTCTTGGGGGCATCATCGCCCGCACCGGAGGTACGGAAGTGGTTACCCACTGGTGCTCCTTATCGTCGTGCGTTTAAACTACATGAGCGCTTTGTATTTTAACAGCATTAGCTTTACTGCACATAAGAAGCATGGCGTGCTTAGGGATCCCGTCGGCCGGGCACAGGGTTACTCTCCAAATCGTCCTCGGACATGTCGGAGCCCCCGCTGCGCGCTTCGCGCGGCAGGGGCTCCTCCGTCCTGCGGAAAGATTTGGAGAGTAACCCTGTGCCCGGCCTGCGGTAACTAAGGGGTCGCTGCGTTTATCTTGAAGTGCTGCATATACAAAGTTGGAAGGGTCTGAATTGCACCTTGTCGATATATGCCCTTTTCCCTGATGGGACCGTGCTTGAGGGGCGTCTTCATAAGTTGCGGTGAAATAGGGACTGTTTTACCAGTTAAAAGGTCTAATCAGTCCTTATTTCACCGCAACTGAAACAGGGGCGCTCTCCAAGAGAGCGCCCCTGCCGGGTTTCCATAGTTCTGGCGAAGCAGTCCTTGAGATCCGCCTTGCCTTATGCCAAGAACTCCTTGGTGGTCGCCACGATGTTGGCGGCGTCCAGGCCATACTTGTGCAAGAGCTCGGCACCCGGGCCGGACTCGCCAAAGGTGTCGTTGACGCCGATCTTCTTGAGGGGCGTCGGGCACTGCTCGCACAGGACGTCGGCAACGGCGCTGCCCAGGCCACCGATTACAGAATGCTCCTCGACGGTCACGACGTGGCCGGTCTTGGTGGCGCTCTTGACGATCAGGTCGGCATCGATGGGCTTGATGG
>CABSMV010000077.1 GCA_902478935.1 uncultured Collinsella sp.
GGTGAGGTCCTTATCGGCAAGTGTCTGCAGATAGGGATGGTCAGCCAGCACAAAGGCGTTGTTCTCGAGCATGACGGGGATGCCGTCGGCCGTGCGCACGCGCTCGACCACGATAAGCTCGCAGCCGGGCTCTACGCCAAAGAACGCCGCGTCCTCGCGCGTCGCCGCAACCACCGTGCGCGATACCAGGCGCGCACCCGGCACCATGTCGTTGGCAGCGCAACCCTCGGAAAAGCTCTGGACGTCGCCCTTCTGGCGAATCTTGCGTTTGAGCTTGGGAGCGCACACAAAGGTGCCCCTCCCCTGCTGGCGGTTGAGGTAGCCCGCGCGCGACAGCTCCTCGATGGCGCGGCGCACGGTGATGCGTCCCACGCCGTAGTACTTCGCGAGCTCCATCTCGGAAGGAATGCGCGAGCCGGATGCGTACACGCCGCGCGCGATCTCGCCCTTTAGGTCGTCCATGACCTGCTGGTACAGCGGCACGGCGGGCACGTCAGTGCGGTCGGTTTTATCGTCGAATGCCATCGTTACACTCCATCCCGCGCATGCTCGGACTCAAATTCTTCAATCGCCGCCATAAACTGCTCGCCAAAGGCGTCGGCTTTTTTCTCGCCAATGCCGTTGACCTGGATCAGCTCCTCGCGCGTCTGCGGACGCAGGCGGCACAGGCCGCGCAGGGCCTTGTCGGAAAAGACCATATACGGCGCCATCTCCAGCTCGGTCGAGATCTCCTTGCGGAGGGCACGCAGGCGCTCGAACAGCTCGGCATCGTCGCCAACGCGCGGGCGCTGATCCAGCTCGGCCTCCTCGCGCAGCAGATCGACGGCGCGGCGGGCGCGGGCCGAGGCCTTGCGCTTGGACGCGCGACGCTTAACGGTAAAGGCGAACGCCTCGTCCTCGACCTCGCCGGCACGCGGACCCAGTCCCACGACCGGGTACTGCCCCTGCGAGGTGGCCAAATAACCGCGACCGCACAGCTGCCCGATGATGTCCTTGATGCGCCCGACCGATTCGCTCGACAGTTCACCATAGCCGCGGTCCTCGTCCAGATGCATCTGGCGAATGCGCTCGGTGTTGCCTCCGTGGAGCACATCGGCGATCAGCGACTTGCCAAAGCGCATGGGACGCGTGGCCACATAGCGCACAGCGGCGCGGGCCATATCGGTAACGTCCTCGACCTCGAACTGCGTGAGGCAGTTGCTACAGTTGCCGCAGCCCTCGGCGTCGTCTGTGGTGCCGCCCGCAGCAGCCGCAACCGCATGCTCGGCCGCGGCTTCGTCGCCAAAGTAGCGCAGCATGTATTCGCGCAGGCAGCCGGTGGTATTGCAGTAGCCCTCCATCTGGCTGAGCAGGCGATAACGGTTCTGGAGCGCCCACGCGCGCTGCTCGTCGTCAAGCGCCTCGTCGGCCGCATCGCCGCGGTCGATCAAAAAGCGCCGCATGCGGAAATCGTTACCGTTCCACAGCAGATGGCAGCTGGCCGGGTCGCCATCTCGGCCGGCGCGGCCCGCCTCTTGGTAGTAGGCCTCGATGCTCTCGGGCACGTTGTTGTGAATCACGTAACGCACGTTGGGCTTGTCGATGCCCATGCCAAAGGCGTTGGTGGCAACCATCACCTGGATGTCGTCGTCGATAAAGGCACGCTGGCTCTGGCGGCGGGCGTCGTTGCCCATGCCGGCATGGTAGCGCCCCACACGAATGCCGCTGGGGCCCAGTGCCTCGGCAAGCTCCGCGGCCAGCGCATCGACCGTCTTGCGGGTCGAGCAATACACGATGCCGCTCTCGCTCGAATGCGCGATCACATAGTCGCGCACCCAGGCAGTCTTGGCCTTGTCGCCCATCTCCTCGCAACCAAAGTAGAGATTCTTGCGATCGAAGCCCGTCACCACCGTCGCAGGGTTTTGCAGGCCGAGCATCTGCTGAATATCCGCACGCACGCGTTCGGTCGCCGTGGCGGTAAACGCCGCCACGATGGGGCGCTGCGGCAGGGAATCGATAAACTCGCGAATCTGCAGGTAAGCGGGGCGGAAATCCTGGCCCCATTGGCTCACACAGTGTGCCTCGTCAATGGCCACGAGTGGCACGCCAATGCCGGAGGAACCCGCGGCCTCCTGCGCAAAGGCTAAAAAGCGCGGCTCGAGCAGACGCTCGGGTGCCACGTACATAAGCTGATAGCGGCCCTCGCGCGCCCGCTTGAGCACGGTGTTTTGCTGGGCCGGGGTAAGGCTGGAGTTGAGATAGCTGGGTCGCGCACCCGCCGCGAGCAACGCACGGGTCTGGTCCTCCATAAGCGACAGCAGCGGACTCACCACAAAGGTGATGCCGGGCAGCATGAGCGCGGGCACCTGGTAGCAAATGGACTTGCCGGCGCCCGTGGGCATAACACCCAGCGCATCGCGGCCTGCAAGAATCGCATCCACCATGCGGTCCTGCCCCGGGCGAAACGAGGTGTAGCCAAAATAGGCGCCGAGCGTGTCAAGCGCCATCTGCTGCATGCTATCGGTCATGGTTTCCTAACGTCCAAGTCATCTGCCGCCGATTATACGCCGCCACGCGGACAGCAGCACACGGCCGCCGCCCAGACTAGTCGTTTAAGAGCGTCCCCAATGACTAAGGAGTGTCCCCAGGTGCCGACAGAAAAGGAACGTCCCCAAGTGCCGCATCCGGGCCATGGCAACGCCGATGTTTTGGCAACGACAGCGAAAGCCCGCCAGAGCGAGCAAGGTGCCATGAAACAAGGTGGCATTGATCTTCTGATCATGCCACCGAAGTTGAAAGGCAGATTGCCGCTCTGGCGGGCTTGCAGCGTCGACCGATCCGCCGTTCGTTAGAACGGCGGAACCAACCCTACATCACCATAACGTAGCGCGATCCCACGTAGTACTGCTTACCCATCAAAACCGGCTCGTCATCGGGACCGGTAAAGCCGGCACGCAGGTTGAGCAGCGGATCGTGCGGAGCAATGCCCAGCTCGGCCGCCTGCTCGGCGTTAGCTCGAACGGCCTCGACCGTACGGTAGCCAACCGAGACAATCGGCGTTCCGCCAACACGCTCGACCTCGGCAAAAATCGACTTGTCCTCAAGATCGGCCGTCAACAGCTCACGGTAGGCGTCAAACGGCACAAAGATGTTCTCTTCAAAGATGGGCTCGCCGTCGGCCGTACGCACGCGCTTGATATGCAGCAGCAGCGCATCCTTCTGCAGGCCAAAGAACTCCATCTCGTTTTGGCGCGCCGGAACGATCTGGCGATCGATCACGTGCGCACCGGCCTTCATGCCGTTGCCGGCACACAGCGCGGTAAACGTCTGCAGCGTCGAGGCGTGAAACTGGCGGTTGATGTGCGGCGTGGAGACAAAGGTGCCGCGGCCCTGCTGCTTAACCAGGTAACCATCGGAGCACAGCTCCTCGACAGCGCGGCGCACCGTAATACGGCTCACCTCGTACTGCTCGGCTAGTTCAAGCTCGGACGGAATACGCTCCTTGGGTGCATAAACACCTTTCTCGATCGCATCCTTGATTTCGTCATAAATCTGCTGGTAAAGCGGTGCATTTTTGGGCGCAGGCATATCTGATCACTCTTATCAAAATAGCTAAATTTCTAATACGTATATAACGTCTAGTTTCATGTTACCTCATATTGATAAAACGATACACCCTCCCTACCAAAAAGCGACAGCTTCATTTTGGTAGGTTTTATCTGGGCAAACGAGAGCCCTCGAAAGCAACGGGGCTTTCGGGGGGCTCGTTCGGATGGGTTGCGCAGGACCGGCAAAATGCCAATACCCTACTTGCCGTCATCCTGCTGCAGGCTGTCCTGTTCGCTGAGGCGCGCCTGCCTGCTGGCCATGCGTGCGGGCTTGTCGGGATCGGGAACGGCCGTGGGCATGGGCTCGTCGACATGACCGCCCCACCAGCCGCCCACAAAGTTGAGCGTGTGGAACACGTTGATCACGGCGCCGGGATCAACGTCGCACACCAACTTGATAATGTCCTGGCTCTCGTAGGTCGAAACAACGGTGTTCAGCAGGTACATCTTTTCGCGGCTGTATCCGCCGACGACCTCGGCGCAGCTAATGCCGTGCTGAAAATGGTTTACGTAGGCAGTCATGACCTCGTCTGCCTTGCGCGTCGTAATCTGCAGCGTCACGCGGTCGTAGCGACGATAGAAACTGTCGATGGTCTTGGTCGAAATAAACTGGAACACGATGGAGTACGCCGCGTTGTCCCAGCCAAACATAAAGCCAAAGATCGCCAGGATAAAGCAATTGAAACCAAAGATAACGCCCCAGATGGTCTTGCCCGTGTGGTTGGAGACCCACAGCGCGATAAAGTCGGTGCCACCGGTAGATGCGCCGGACTTTAGCGCGATGGCAGCGCCCAGACCCGAGACCACGCCGCCAAAAATGATGAGCATAATCTTGTCGCCCAAAAATGGAGCGAAGTGAAAGACGTTGAGGAACAGCGACGAGAGCACGACCTGCATCATCGAGAAGATGACGAAGCGCTTGCTAATGCCGCTCCAGCATAGGAGCGCCACGGGAATGTTGAGCGCAAGCATGCCGAGCGAGATGTCGATGTGAACGCCGCCCAGCGAGGTAACGCGATCGAGCAGGACCGCGACGCCGGTGAGACCGCTCGGAAGCAGGTCGGCGGGCTGAATGAACGCCTGGATCAGAAATGTCTGGAGAACGGCTGATATGGTGACCGCCACGGCGGTAATAGCGCGGCGGACGATGGTGAGGCGGCCGAGCACGAGCACGCGGTCCGTGAGCTGATCGATGGCGTTCGCCACGTAGGCTCCTTTCGAAGGCAGATATAGTTGTGGGGCATGCCGGCGATTGTAGCATGGAGCGACGAGAGGTGCTTTAATTCACCCTCTCTCGACAACCAAAACGGGACCGGCAACCCCACAACCAAAGGCTCAAATTCTAAGTGAGTAGACTTTTCGCGACCTGCCGAGCACAGCCAATAACAACCACCTCTGTGACCTGCGGTTTTACTAAGGCAGAAACGCTTTGTGCTCGGCCTGCGACAAAAAGTCTACTCACTTAGTCTGAGTCGAAGCCAAACGGATCAAATTGAAGCCAAAATGAGCCGATTCGCCGCCATAAATGCGTGAATCCGTAACTCTCGCGGTGGATTGACACTACAAAGCGACCAAAATGTCGGACAGGTTGTCGATGACAACGTCGGCGGCGGACTGATCCAGGTTGACGCCCTCGTGCGGACGCAGCGCCAGGACGCGAGCGCCGGAGCGCTTGCCGGCCTCGATGCCCAAAGGCGAGTCCTCGATAACCAGGCACTCGGTAGGCTCCACACCCAGCGCCTCCATGGCACGCAGGTAGATCTCGGGGTCGGGCTTAAACGCACTGCACTCGTGACCGCTGATGGTGTAGTCCAGCACGTCGGCGATGCCGGCAATCCCCACCAGCTCGTCAATGAGCTCGCGATAGGACGAGCTTGCGATGGCGCACTTCACGCCGCGCTCGTGCAGCTTGCGCATCACCGGCTCCGTCTGCTCGTTGAGCAGCTCGGCATACGGAACGGGATGGTCTGGGCTGTAGACCTGCTTGTACTCCACGCGCAGGCGCTCGCGCAGCTCAACATCGTCAGGTACCAGCGACTTCCAAATGGCGGGCTCGTTAGACCCCGAAAGATCGGGGATCTCGTCAAAGTGAAAGCCCTTCTCCTCCATAAACGCCACGCGACGACGGTTGTAGAACCACTCGGTATCGACCAGCACGCCGTCCATGTCAAACAGCACTGCCTTAATCATACGCATCTCCTCCCACCTGCCAAAAAGGGACAGGTTTATTTTGGTAGGTTTTATCTGGGGTTTTATGACGCGACAGACACGCCCCCAAAGCAAAAAGGGGACGGGGCGCAAACCCCATCCCCTCTCAATCAACCCGTAAGGTCTACTTACTTGTGATTAGTAGGAAAGCTTCCACATGTAGCGACGCATGGTCAGCGGGTGCTGACGGGCCTCGGCGATCTGGTTGCCGTACTCGCGCATAACGGCGAGGTGCAGCAGCGGGTTGAAGTAGGTGACGACGCTCGCGGGCACGGCGTCAGCCAGGCCGTAGTCCTTGGAGTCGATCAGAGCGACCTTGGCGCCCATGCGCTCAAGGAAGGTGAGGGCGCGGGCGTCCATCGGACGGGTAGCGCCATCGGACATGAAGAAGACGTAGGGCTTACCCTCGGTGGAAACCTCGAACGGGCCGTGGAAGTACTCGCCGGTGTTGTAGGCGGCGGCGTCGATCCACTGCATCTCGGTGAACAGGAAGGCGGCGTGAGAGTAAGCCATCTTCTCGGAGGCACCAGAGGCCATGAAGTAAATCATCTTGTCGTCCTTGAAGTCCTCAGCGAACTTCTTGGCGAGCTTCTTGCAGGACTGAGCAGCGTTCTCGCAGAGATCGAAGACGTTGGTGAGGCCGGTGATCATGTCGTCGTACTTGTCATAGCCCTCGGTCTGCTGAAGGATCTCGAGAGCAAGAGCGATGGCATAGCCGGGCTTCTCGCACTTGGCAGCGAAGTTGGCGTGGAAGCCGTGAACGATGACGTGGTCGGCGTCGACGGTCAGAGCGGAGCCAGCCTTGTTGGTGAGGGAGACGACCGGGCAGTTGTGCTTCTTGGCGGTCTTGTTGGCCTCGACGGTCTCGGGCGTGGAGCCACCGAGGGAGCAGGTGATCACGAAGGTGTGCTCGTTGACCCAGGAAGGCGTGTCGTAGTTGAACTCGTTAGCGGTGAAGATCTGAACGTTCAGCTTGTCCGTGTTGTTGGCCAGGAAGTACTTGGCGGGGTACAGGTCGGACATGGAAGCACCGCAGCCGACGAAGGCGACACTGTGGATCTCGTGGTTGGACAGGACGTCAGCGACGATCTGCTTAGGGAGGTTAAGGTCGATCTCGTACATCTGACACATTCCTTTCGATTTTTGCGGCGCCACATTGCCGGGCGCTCGCAGGGTTACCGTGGTTTGGACCGAGTCGCCGGTCCGTTGAGGATGCGACAAGGGGACTGTCCCATTGTCGCATTTTGGGGATGGAAGCCTGCCTGGGGTATGGGATGCCAGGCAGGCCCCCGGGGGAAAGCGGTTAGGCGCTTGGTCGCGACTAGGCCAGAATGCCGGCCGCGGAGAGGGCGATGCCGCCCACGATGGCGATCACGAGAAGCCAACCGGTGTTGACGTTCTTCTTGATGAGCCAGTACATAAGGCCGGTGAGGCCGAGGGAGATCATCTGGGGCATCATGCCGTCCAGGATGTCCTGGATAACAACGGTGCCCTCAGCGAACTGCAGCGGGGTGGTGGCGCCGATCAGCGTGGCGATCATGCCGCCCACGGACATAAGACCCACGATGCCGCAGACATACATGAGCTTCTCCATGAGGTCGCCGCCCTGAAGCTTGCTCAGGTACTCGTGGCCGCCCTGATAGCCCATCTTGGCTGCAAACCAAGTGATCAGCACAGAGGGGACGATGGAGATGAGCATGGCCAGGATCGGGCCCATGATGGAGCCCTGCTGGGCCAGCTGAACGCCCAGACCAAAGGCGATAACGCGGATGGTGCCCTGGAAGAAGGAGTCACCGATGCCGGAAAGCGGGCCCATGAGGGAGGTCTTGACCGCGTTGATCGAATCGGGATCGAAGTTCTCGGGATCCTTGGCGTACTCCTCCTCCATGGAGGCGGCGAGGCCCAGGATGAAAGCGCTCGTCTGCGGGGTGCAGTTGTAGAACGCCATGTGACGGTGGTAAGCCTCTTTCTTAGCAGCGAGCTGCTTGGGGTCGGACTCATCCGGATAGAGGCGATCGAGCGTGGGAACCATGCCGTAGAGGAAGCCCATGTTCATCTGACGCTCGTAGTTCCAAGAGGCCTGGATGGCCCAGGAGCGCCAGAAGAACTGGCTGACCTTCTTGTTCAGGGACACGTCCTTGGTTGCGGTTGCCATAGTGTGTTCCTCCTTAGTCTTCGTCGTCTTCGAGCGGATCGTAGTCGGAATCGACACCGGCGGCTGCATGGGAACCGTTGAACTTGAAGCCCATGAAGACGACAGCCAGGCACACACCGATCAGAGCGACCGCGATGACGGACAGGTTGAGGTAAGCGGCGAGCAGGAAACCGATGAACAGGAACGGAGTCATACCCTTCTTGATCATCATGGTGAGCAGCAGGGCCAAGCCGTAGGCGGTCATGATCTTGGTCGAAACGTTAAGACCAGTGGACAGCCACTCGGGAACCATGTTGACGATGGCCTGAACCAGGTCGGTGCCAACAAAAACGGCGAGGAAGATCGGCAGGAAGTACATGACGGCGTACAGACCGGAGCCGGCGCAGATGTGCATACGGTAGGCGGTCTTGAACTTTCCGTTATCGATCGCGCTATCTGCCACATGGGTGAGGGCGGCGATGATGGAACGGAACACGATGCCGAGAAGCTGACCCAGGACGGCGACCGGGATGGCGATCGTCATGGCGGTCTCGGCGGAAGCATCGGTCAGGCACGCAAAGGCAGCGGCCACGATGCCGCCCAGGACCATATCGGGCGGAACGGCGGCGCCGACCTGCACCAGGCCCATGGACACGAGCTCGACGGCGGCACCGACGGCAAGGCCGGTGGGCACATCGCCCAGCAGCAGACCGACGAGCGTAGCGCCAACGAGGGGCTGCTCGAAGTTAAGACGACCGAGCAGGCGGGAGTCCCACATGCAGAACACGCCGACGAGGCCGACGAGCACCGCACTGATGAACGTATTCATACCCTTCTCCTTTCAGTCAGGCAAAAGCCTGGTTGATTACAGCTTGGCGTCGATGTCGACGCTCTGATACGTAGGGGTCTGCTGAACATAGAGCTTGATGCCCATGTCGAGCAGCTGATTGACGTCGGCCTTCTGGGTGGCGTCGAGGAAGACGGAGCTGTCCTTGCCGCCGACCTGATCGGCACCGTCGTGGTTGGCGGTGGCGCCCAGGTTGATGGCGTCGAGCTTGTAGCCCTGGCAGAACTGCAGCATCTCGGCAGTGTTGCCAAAGACGAACATGACGCGCTCGCCGAGGGTGTTGAGCTTGTCCATCTTGGCGAGGGCACGCTCGACGGTGAAGACGTTCAGGCGCACGCCCTGAGGCTTGGCCAGCTTAAGAGCGCCCTTCTTGATGTCATCGTTGGCGGCAGCGTTGTCGACGACGATGATGCGCTCGGCCTGAACCTTGGTGGTCCAGGTAAAGACGACCTGGCCGTGCAGCAGACGGTAGTCAAGACGTGCGAGAACGATCTTGGCGGGACCGGAGCCGTGACGGGACGCCTTAGCCTTCTTGGCGGGAGCCGCGGCAGCCTCGACCGGTGCGTTGGGCTGTCTCTTATACACATCTGACGCTGCCGACGAAC
>CABSMV010000078.1 GCA_902478935.1 uncultured Collinsella sp.
TAGAGTTCGTCGGCAGCGTCAGATGTGTATAAGAGACAGTTCGACAACTTCGCTCACGGCACCCAGGCTATCGCCGAGGCTGTCGCCGAGGCCGACTGCACCTCGATCATCGGCGGTGGCGACTCCGTCGCAGCTGTCAACAAGTTCAACCTGGCCGACAAGATGAGCTGGATCTCCACCGGTGGTGGCGCTTCCATGGAGCTCGTCGAGGGTAAGGCCCTGCCCGGAGTGGAGGCGCTTCTCGATGCCTAATCGCACCCTTCTTATCGCTGGTAACTGGAAGATGAACAACGACGTCGCCGAGGCTGCCAAGCTCGCCGACGAGCTGGCCCAGGCTCTGCCCGAGGTTCCGGCTGGCGTCGAGGTGCTCGTCTGCCCTCCGACCATCGACATCACTACGGTCCATGACCGCATTCAGGCTGCCCCCATCGCCCTCGGTGCACAGAACGTGTACTGGGAGGCCAAGGGTGCTTTCACCGGTGAGTCTTCTTGCGACATGCTCAAGTCCGCTGGCTGCACCTACTGCATCATCGGTCACTCCGAGCGTCGCGACTACTTCCACGAGACCGACGAGGACCAGAACAAGAAGGCCAAGGCTCTCGTTGCCGCCGGTCTTGTTCCCGTCTTCTGCTGCGGTGAGTCCCTTGAGGTTCGCGAGGCCGGCACCTATGTCGAGCACGTCGTGAACCAGGTCAAGGCAGGCCTTGCTGGCCTTGAGATCACCTGCCCCAAGCAGGTCGTCGTCGCCTACGAGCCCATCTGGGCCATCGGCACCGGCAAGACCGCTACCGCCGAGGACGCTCAGGAGGTCTGCGGCGCTATCCGTGAGACCCTCAAGGAGATGTTCGGCGAGGAGCTCGCCAACGGCATCCGTGTTCTCTACGGCGGTTCCGCCAAGCCCGGCAACATTGCCGAGCTCGTCGCCAAGCCCGACGTTGACGGCGCCCTCGTGGGCGGCGCTTCGCTCAAGGCTGCCGACTTCGCCTCTATGGTCGTCAAGGCAGGCGAGTAGGACATATGGCACAGCGTCATCTTCCTGCACTCCTGATCATCATGGATGGTTGCGGCCTTGCTCCGGCTGATGGCGAGAACGCCGTCGCCGCTGCCAAGACGCCCTTCCTTGATAACCTGTACGAGAAGTACCCCCACACCACGCTCGGCGCTTCGGGCGAGGACGTGGGTCTTCCCGATGGCCAGATGGGTAACTCCGAGGTGGGTCACCTCAACATCGGTGCCGGACGCATCGTGTTCCAGGAGCTTTCGCGCATCAACAACGCCATCAAGGACGGCTCCATCGCCAAGAACGAGGTCTTCGTCAAGGCTATGGACGACGTCAAGGCTGACGGCAAGACTCTCCACCTCATGGGCCTTATGAGCCCTGGCGGTGTTCATTCTCACATGAACCACGTCGAGGCTCTGGTCAAGATGGCTGCCGAGCACGGTGTCAAGACCGTTCGCGTCCACGCCTTCATGGATGGTCGCGACGTCGACCCGCAGTCCGGTGCCGGTTACATGAGTGAGTTCTGCGCCTTCCTGGCTAAGATTTCCGAGGAGACCGGTTGCGACGCTCGCGTTGCCACCGTCTCGGGCCGTTATTGGGCCATGGACCGCGACAATCGTTGGGAGCGCATCCAGCGCGCCTACGACGTCATGGTCAACGCGTCCGATACTGATACCGACCCCGTTGCCGGTATCAAGGCCTACTACGAGAAGGATCCGCGCGGCGACGAGTTCGTCGAGCCCTTCGCTGCCCACAACGAGGGCATCCACGAGGGCGACGCGGCCATCTTCTTCAACTTCCGTCCCGACCGCGCTCGTCAGATGACCCGTGTGTTCACGGACAAGGAGTTCGACGGCTTTGAGCGCGAGCAGATCAAGCTTTCGCACTTTGTGACGATGACCGAGTACGATCCGACGTTTGACGTCGAGGTCGCCTTCCCCAAGACGTTCCCCGAGAACGTCCTGGCCGACGTTATCGCCGCCAATGGCCTGAAGCAGCTGCATACCGCCGAGACCGAGAAGTACGCCCATGTGACGTTCTTCCTCAACGGCGGCATCGAGGAGCCCAAGGAGGGCGAGGAGCGCGTGCTCGTCGCTTCCCCCAAGGTCGCTACCTACGATCTGCAGCCCGAGATGAGCGCTCCCGAGGTTACCGAGAAGCTCGTCGCCGCCATCAACGAGGATCGCGCTGATTTCTACATCGTGAACTTCGCGAACTGCGACATGGTTGGTCACACCGGTGTCTTCGACGCCGCCGTTAAGGCCGTCGAGGCTGTTGACGATGCCCTGTCCAAGGTTGTCCCGGCGATTCTCGCTAAGGGCGGCTTTGCACTGATTACCGCCGATCACGGCAACGCCGATCACATGTTTGACGTTGCTTCCGACGGTTCCAAGCATCCGTTTACGGCTCATACCACCAACCGTGTGCCGTTCATCATCGTTGATGAGAAGGCACAGCTCACCGGTATCGAGGACGGCCGTCTTTCCGATATCGCTCCGACCATGCTCACCATGGCTGGTATTGAGCCTTCCGCCGAGATGACGGGTCGCGTGCTCGCCACCGAGGCCTAAGAGAAAACTCCAAGCGTTTTCTTGCAGGGGGTTGCCCATATTCGGGCAACCCCCTTTTTGGTATTTCTGCCATTTCCGCACCGTCCCCGAGTGGCAGGTAGGGGAGAGCGGGGGATTGTGGTACAGTACTGGAGTTTGAATTGTTCTATTAAGGAGCTTATCTATGGGTCCGTTCCAGATTCTTCTGTTTGTCGTTTGGGCTGTTTCTGCCGTGGCGCTGACGATTCTCGTCCTGATGCATTCCGGTAAGGGTACCGGCGTTTCGGATATGATCGCTAGCTCGCTGTATAACTCCAGCTCTGCCACAGGCGTTATGGAGCAGAACCTCGACCGCCTGACCGTCATCATGGCTGTCGTGTTTGCCGTGTGCGTCGTGCTGTGCATGTTCTTCTTCCCGCAGGGCATCGTGGGCTACTAATCACGAGCCGCATAAGTACTTGTAAAGGGTTCCGCAAGTGCGGGACCCTTTTTTATTTACATATTCGTAACAGAGTCAAAAATATCACCACATACTGCGCCCAAATAAAGAAATTCTCGACCGTTAACCGGAATTAGCCCCAAATCGTGCATAAAATGCGCTACTGTATTGCAAAACGTTGGTCCGCTGTGCATAACCAGCCATAGCGGCGGGCGGCGTTTTGATGGTTCGGATCGGATTGTCTCGACATGTGTCCGACTGAACACTTCTTTGTCCTATCTCATAAGGAGGATGGCATGGCTGATTCTATGTTCCACCAGCCCGTTATGGGTCGTCGCGCCTTTGTCGGCGGCACCCTCGCTGCGAGCTCCATGGCTTTTCTTGCCGCATGCGGCAAGAAGGGCGGCGACGCTTCCGGTTCTGAGTCCGGTTCGACGCTGAACTTCTACATCAACAACCCGGTCTGCATCGACCCCTACAATGTCCAGGAGGACCAGGGCACTCAGGTCGAGTACCAGCTCTTTGACGCTCTGACCTCTTATGACGCCGAGAAGGGCGAGATCGTTCCGCTGGCTTGCGAGTCCTTTGAGGCCAACGACGACGCCACCGAGTTTACCTTCAAGATCAAGAAGGCCAAGTTCCACAACGGTGACGACGTTACCTCCAAGTCCTTCAAGCTCGGTTGGGAGCGTCTGGTCAACACCAAGTCGGCTGTCGCTACCGAGTACGGCCCTTCCGAGGTCTCCTATCACCTCTCCATGGTCGAGGGCTATGACGATCTGCTTGCCGGTAACGCTACCGAGCTCAGCGGTGTTACCTGCCCCGACGATGAGACCCTCGTCGTCAAGCTGGCTTCCGCTTACGCCGACTTCCCCTTCGTCGCCTCTCACCCGGCTCTGGCCCCGGTTCCCGAGTGCGCCGAGTCCGATGTCAAGAGCTTCTACCTTGCCCCGGTCGGTAACGGCCCGTTCATGATGGACGGCAAGTGGGAGGATGGCCAGGAGATCAACGTCAAGAAGTTCGACGATTACTATGGCGACAAGGCCAAGATCGATGGCATCCACTTCCAGGTCATCAAGGATATGGAGACCGCCTACAAGGAGTTCCAGGCCGGTAACCTCGATGTCTGCGACGTTCCCGTTGCTCAGATCGATGCCGCCAAGAAGGATCGCGGCGTGTCCAAGGACGGCTACACCATGGGTGACGGCGAGCGCATGCTGCTCGGCGCCGAGCCTTCCACCTACTACCTGACTTGCAACAACACGGCCGAGCCGTTCAACAACGCCGACCTGCGCAGGGGTATCTCCCTGGCCATCAACCGTGAGGCCATCTGCAAGACCATCTTCAAGGGCACCCGTACCCCCGCCGACGGCATTGTTCCTCCGGGCATCGATGGCTACAAGGAGGGCGCATGGGAGTTCTGCGCCTACGACGTCGACAAGGCTAACGAGTACCTCGACAAGGTTGCTCCTGCCGACGCCAACGGTAGCCGTGGCATTAACGTGAAGCTGTCCTACAACCAGGACGGTGGCCACAAGGAGATCATGGAGTCCATCATCGGCGACCTCGCCAAGGTGGGCATCGACGCCGTCTCCGATACCCCCGAGTGGTCTGCCCTGCTTGAGCAGTACCAGAACTTCGACTATGAGTTCGGTCGTCTGGGCTGGATTGCCGACTACCCGATCATGGACAACTTCCTGTATCCGCTGTTCCACTCCGACTCCCTCGGTGGCGACAACCGCTCTGGTTACAACAACCCCGAGTTCGACGCCAAGGTCGACGAGGCCCGTACCACGGTTGACGACGAAGAGCGCGTCGCTAAGATGCAGGAGGCCGACGCAATGGTCGCTGCCGACTGCCCGGTCATCCCGATTATGTTCTACACGCACACCGTCGCCGGCTCCGATCGCATCAAGCACCTCTATGTCGATCCGCAGAAGCACGCCGATCTGGGTACCGCTGAGCTCGCCTAAGAGTTTTGCAGCTTCCGTGAGGGTCAAGTATTTACGTAGACCTCATGGGAAACATACAGTTCTCCCTAACCTGGGGTAAACTGGCTGATGGTAATTTTGGGATGCCGGTCTGGCGATCGGCATCCCATTTAGGTTAATCCCTAGATAGGGGAGTGGTATGGGTAAGTACATCGTTAAACGTGTGCTTCAGTTCATCCCGGTATTTTTGGGCGTTACGCTGATTCTGTTCGCCCTCCAGAATATCGTGCCGGGAGATCCGATCAAGCTGATCGGTGGAGACAAGGCTCTGTCCCCCGAGGTGGAGCTTCAGCTTCGCGTCCGCTATCACCTGGTCCAGTCGGACGAGGACGGCAACGCGATCCTTGACGAGAACGGCGATCCCGTTCAAACGTCGCTCGTGGACCGTTACTTGTATTACATGAACGGCCTGCTTCATGGCGATCTGGGCAATTCGTATCAGCGCAAGCTGCCGGTTACGGAAATCTTTGCCCAGAAGTATCCGTATACGGTCAAACTTGCAGCGTGCGCCATCGTGCTCGAGGCAATCATGGGTATCGGTGCGGGTATCATTTCGGCGGTAAAGCGTTATTCCTTCTGGGATATTTTGGTAACGCTCACCACGTCGATCCTCGTCGCGGTCCCGGCCTTCTGGCTCGGCATGTTGCTGCAGCTGTTCTTTGGCGTCATCCTCAAGGACGCCACGGGCGGTGCATTCTCCATGCCGATCTCGGGTGCCGGCGGTTCCAGCTCTCAGTATCAGGATTGGATGCACTATGTGCTTCCGACCATTACGCTGGCTTCGGTTTCGACCGCCTATGCCGCCCGCATCATGCGCTCGCAGCTGCTTGACGTCATGAACCAGGATTACATCCGTACGGCAAAAGCCAAGGGTCTCTCCAATCGCGCGATCATCATCAAGCATGCGCTTAAGAATGCACTCATCCCCGTCGTTACCTATATTGGTGTCGACTTTGGCGGCATGCTTTCGGGTGCCATCCTGACCGAGACGGTCTTCAACTGGCCCGGCATCGGCTATGAGGTCTATCGCGCCATTAGCATGCGTGACTGGCCCATCGTTATGGGCGGCGTTACGCTCATCGTCGTCGTCGTTATGGTGATCAACCTGCTCGTCGACATTAGCTATGCATTCCTCGACCCGCGCATCCGCCTTGGCGGTCCGTCGGATAAGGCCTAAGGGAGGTACGTCTCATGCAGGAAACTGATTCTCAGTCTCAGGAGCAGGCTACCGACACCAAGGCCACATCTGCTCCCGCCAAGTCCCGCACGCTGTGGGGCGACGCTTTTAAGCGTCTTCGCAAGAACAAGCTCGCCGTCATCGGTGTCTGCTGGATCATCATCGTCGTTGTGGTTGCCCTGACCGCAGATCTGTGGGCTAAGCCATGGCTCGGTTCGCCGACGGCTTCCGACTCGACCACCATGGCCGAGACGTCGCTGCTGGCTCCGTGTGCAGAGCACCCGTTTGGCACCGACGCCCTTGGTCGTGACATTCTCGTCCGCGTTATCTACGGTGCACGCGTTTCGCTGTCCGTCGGTATTATGGCCACCGCGATCTCCACGGTGATCGGTCTGGTCATGGGTGCTCTGGCCGGTTTCTACGGCGGCATCTGGGATACGATCATCATGCGCTGTGCGGACATCTTCCTGGCGTTCCCGTACGTGCTGTTCGTTGTCGCCATGATTGCCGTTATCGGCCGTGGTCTTCAGAACGTCTTTATCGCCATCGGCATTCTCGGCTGGCCTTCGATTGCGCGCGTCTTCCGTTCTGCAATCTTGACGGTCAAGGAAAACGACTATGTTGACGCTGCGCGCGCGATGGGTGCATCTGATGCTCGTATCGTTGTGCGTCACATCTTCCCGAACTCCGTCGCCTCCATCGTGGTCTACGCGACCATGAACATTGGTGGCGCCATTCTGACCGAGTCCGCTCTGTCCTTCCTCGGCATGGGCGTTATTCCGCCTGCGCCTTCGTGGGGCTCCATGATTCAGGACGGTCAGCAGTATCTTCTGATTGCTCCCTGGATGATGATCATGCCCGGTCTGGCAATTCTCTCGACGGTGCTCGCCTTCACCCTGTTGGGTGACGGTCTGCGCGACGCCCTCGACGTCAAGATGAAGGACGCATAAGGATGAAGAAGAACAAGAACTATGTGGACCTGAAGGACCAGCCGGTTCCCGAGGGCCAGCATCTGCTCGAGGTCGATGACCTTAAGATGTATTTCCACACCGAGGATGGCGTTGTTCGCGCTGTCGACGGTGTCTCCTACACGCTCGATCGCGGCGAGACCCTGGGCGTCGTCGGTGAGTCCGGCTCCGGTAAGTCCGTGACCGCCATGACCATCATGGGTCTTATCTCGATGCCTCCGGGAAAGATCGAGGGCGGCGACGTTCGCTATCGCGGTCGTTCTATCCTCGAGATGACCGAGGAAGAGATGCAGCACATTCGCGGTAACGACATCGCGATGATCTTCCAGGATCCTATGACCTCCTTGAACCCGGTCTATAAGATCGGCAAGCAGGTGGGCGAGGGTCTTCGTCTGCACCGTGGCTACTCTAAGCAGGAGGCGCTCAAGCGCGCTACCGAGCTTTTGGACCTCGTGGGTATCCCCGAGCCCGAGAAGCGCGTCAATGAGTATCCGCACCAGTTCTCTGGCGGCATGCGTCAGCGCGTCATGATTGCCATGGCTCTTGCCTGCGATCCCGATATTCTGATTGCCGACGAGCCCACGACTGCCCTGGACGTTACCATTCAGGCTCAGATTATCGAGCTTATGCAGGAAATGCAGGAGAAGAACGGCAACGCCATCATCATGATCACCCATGACCTGGGCGTCGTCGCTGATATGGCCGACAAGATCATGGTTATGTACGCCGGCCGTCCCGTCGAGTTCGGTACTGCTGAGGAAATTTTCTACGAGAGCCGTCACCCCTATACCTGGGGCCTTGTCCGCTCCATCCCGGAGCAGGCCATCGATGAGAAGAAGCCGCTTACGCCGATTCACGGCAACCCGCCTTCGCTCATGAACCTGCCCGAGGGCTGCGTGTTCTCGCCTCGTTGCCCCTATGCAACCGATAAGTGCCGCAAGCAGCGCCCCGAGCGTTTTGTCACCGAGTCTGGTCACTATTCTGCGTGCCACTATTCCGGTGACCCCGAGTTCCTCAAGAACGCTCCTGAGACGTCCCGTACGCGCAAGGATTCCAAGAAGGGAGGCGAGGCGTAAATGGCAGACAATAACGAGCGCACTCCACTGTTGAAGGTCGAGCACCTCTCCAAGGAGTTCCCCGCAGAGTCCGGCATGTTCGCCAAGCGTTTTTCCAAGCGCGTCGTCTCTGCTGTAAACGACATCTCTTTTGAGATTTATCCTGGCGAGACCTTTGGTCTGGTTGGTGAGTCTGGTTGCGGTAAGTCCACGACGGGCCGTACCATCATGCGCTTGACCAAGCCGACCGCCGGTAAGGTGTTTTTCCAGGGCAAAGATGTTGCCGAGATGAGCAAGCATGAGATCAAGGATATGCGTCGCGAGATGCAGTTTATCTTCCAGGATCCTTATGCTTCGCTGAATCCCCGTATGACCATCGGCGAGATCGTCTCCGAGCCCATGACCATTCACGGCGTGGGCACCAAGGAGGAGCGCATTGAGCGTGTCCGCGAGCTTCTCGACGTTGTCGGACTGAACCCCGAGCACATCAACCGCTATCCTCATGAGTTCTCCGGCGGTCAGCGTCAGCGTGTCGGCATTGCCCGCGCATTTGCGCTGAAGCCCAAGCTGATTATCTGCGACGAGCCGGTTTCCGCTCTTGATGTGTCTATTCAGGCCCAGGTTCTAAACCTGCTCAAGGAACTGCAGGACAAGTTCGGTACCGCGTATCTGTTTATCGCCCACGATCTTTCCGTCGTGCAGCACATCTCCGATCGCGTTGCCGTTATGTATCTGGGCAAGATGGTCGAGGTTTCGGACTGGAAGACGCTCTATAGCGAGCCTCACCATCCATACACGCAGTCGCTGCTGTCTGCCGTGCCGGTTCCCGATCCGGATATCCAGAAGACCCGTAAGCGCATCATCCTTGCTGGCGATCCGCCGTCACCGTTGGATCCGCCGACCGGTTGCCGCTTCCACACCCGCTGCCCGATCGCGCAGGGCATCTGTTCCGAAAAACTTCCCGAGTTTAAGGAAGTCGCACCGGGTCACTGCTGCGCCTGCCACTTCGCGGAGCCGTTCCCGATCAAGGAATCGCACATCGACCTGTAGTCGGTTGTTATCGTTCGGGCCCGCCCTGAAGTTACTTTTCAGAACGTCCTCGGACATGCAAGAAACCCCCGCTGCGCACTTCGTGCGGCGGGGGTTTCTTGCGTCCTGACGCTCCTATTTGGCAAGGTGTTTTTTAGAATCCATTTTGCG
>CABSMV010000079.1 GCA_902478935.1 uncultured Collinsella sp.
AGATGTGTATAAGAGACAGAGCCTGGTCCTCGATGCGGCCGCAAATGCCCTCAATATCACCCAGGCGCATATCGATCTGTGCAAGCGCGAGCTTCATGGCCCAGCCCTTTCCGTCGTAAACCATCGAAATCGTAGTAAAAGCGCCGGCCGCATAATGCAGCCGGCGCTTGCATGTGCATATGCTAGCTATGATACCCCGAGCGGGGGCGCGCTCCTAGAATGTCGCGGACCACAGCCCGTGCAGGTTGCAGTAGGCATAGACGGTACCGGTCTTGGAGCCGCCCGCAAAAAACGTCGCGGGTTTCATGCCGGGCTCAAGGTAATGGACCTCTAAGCGGCCCTCGGCCTCAAGGGCGATCCACTCAATGTAGTGCTCGGGCAGGCTGGGGTGCTCGACCGAGCCAACGCGTGCGCGAATCACGTGACCGTCACGCTCGGTCTCGACAACAGGCACGTGCTTCTCGTGCGCCGCGTCCTCGGTGTTTGCAGTCAGTTCCGTGCAACCGGCAGGGGTCGCAACGTCGTCGCCAAGGGCGGCGATGAGCTTGCCGTCGGGGTCCTTAAAGAATTTCGCCATGATGTTCTCCTTTGCTGATGTGCCAATGTTCTTGATGGTTCTTATGCCCAAAGGCAGACAAACCATCCACGGCATTGCAAATGAACACATAACGGACCAGGCAAGCGGTCGGGCCAAAATGCGTCGACCGTCCTGCCCACTCCAGCAGTCCCGCCCCGCGCGCGGCTAGCGACCGTCGCCGCCCAGCAGCGCCAGAACATCTTCGCGGGTAAACAGCGCCGACGAGATGCCGTCGCCGCCGAGCACGCTGTTGACCAGGTCGCGTTTGGACTCCTGCATCTGCATAATGCGTTCCTCGATCGTGTCCTTGGCGATGAGCTTGTACACGGTCACGGTATGTTGCTGACCAATACGGTGTGCACGATCAGTTGCTTGGTCCTGCGCCGCCACGTTCCACCACGGGTCGTAGTGGATGACCACGTCGGCAGCCGTCAGGTTAAGGCCCACGCCGCCCGCCTTGAGCGAAATCAAAAAGACCGGAACCTCGCCCGCTTGGAACTGCGCGACCATCTTGGCGCGGCTCTCCTTAGACGAAGCGCCCGTGAGCTTAAGGAAGGCGATGTCCTCCTTGGCCAGGCGCTTACCGATAATATCGAGCATACCCGTAAACTGGCTGAACAACAGGATGCGATGCCCGCCGTCGAGTGCGCCGTGCACGAGCTCCATGCACGTATCGAGTTTGGCGCTCCCCGCCTTGTAATCCTCGTAGTGCAGACGCGGGTCGCAGCAGATCTGGCGCAGCTTGGTGAGCTCGGCGAGCACCTTGAGCTTGTCTTTCTTAAACTCGGATGCCTCGCGGTGCTGCACCTGCTGGGCGATGCGGTCCTGGTTTGCCAGGTAAAGCTTGCGCTGCTCGCCGGTGAGCTGAGCCACGACCGTGTCCTCAATCTTTTCGGGCAGATCGGCCACCACGTCCTCCTTGACACGGCGCAGTACAAACGGCGACACGAGTACCTGCAGGCGAGCGGCGCTGTCGCCCTCGGCGTGCTCGACCGGGCTTTCGAAGCGCTTTGCAAACGATTCACGCGTGCCGAGCAGGCCCGGCATCAAAAAGTCGAAGATGCTCCAGAGCTCGGATAGGCGGTTTTCGATGGGCGTGCCCGTCAGGGCAAAGCGCACGCCGGCAGGCAGGCGCTTTGCGGCGCGCGCCACCTGGGTGAGCGGGTTTTTAATGTACTGGGCCTCATCGAGCACCACACGGGCAAAGTCCTGCTCGACGTACTCGTCGATATCGCGGCGCATGAGGTCATACGATGTTACAACCACGTTATGCTCGGCCACGCCGGCGATCTGCACGCGGCGCTGCGCCTTGGCGCCCACAATGGCGCACACATCGAGCGACGGGGCGAAGCGCTCCAGCTCGGCGGTCCAGTTGTACACAAGCGACGCGGGACACACCACAAGCGTGGGTTTAGTGTCCCCCGCCTCCACGCGCGCCAGGATATGCGCGATCATCTGGAGCGTTTTGCCCAGGCCCATATCGTCGGCCAAGATGCCGCCAAGGCCCAGGTGTTCGAGCGAGCCAAGCCACTGGTAGCCGTCGACCTGGTAGCCGCGCATCGTTGCCTTGAGCGAGACCGGCACCGTAAAGTCCATCTTGCCGAGCGTGTCCAGACGCTCGACGGTACGGCGGAATGCAGCGTCGCGATCGGCCTCGAGCGCGGGCGTGCGCGCGAGCATGCTATCGACGAACAGGGTGCTCGATGCGGAAAGCGACACGCCGTCGAGCAGGTCGACGGCATCGACGCCCAGGTCCTCGGCGAGGCCAAACGCGGCTCGAGCGCCCTCGTCCAGGCGAATGATGTCGCCGGACGTAAGGCGCGCAAACGTTTGATGGCGCTTGTACGAATCGAGATAGACGGCAAGGTCCGCGGCCGAAAGCTCGCTCGCGCCCAGCTCGACATCGAGCAGATTGCTCTTGACGGTCGCATGCACCGAGAGCTTGGGCGCTGGGCGCACCGAAATCTGGCGCAGACGGTCGCTGAGCATGACCTCACCAAGCTCGGACAGGGCGGATAGGCCCTCGGTCAGCAGGCAGAACAAGCTCTCGTCATCGCGCTCCTCAAACGCCAGACCGCCCTCGTAAAAGTCGAAATATAGGGCCGCCGTGTCCATAACGCGAAACTCTGCCACCTCGTCGCGGGGCGGCACGCCGGGGCGTTGCTCTTCGAAGAGACTGCCCGGAGCGCCCAGGCTAAAGAGATCTGCCGACCAGTCGCCGTAGGTAACCGTAATTTTGCAGGTCACAAGCCCATCGTCGACGCCGATTGCCATGGCAAAGCTCGGCTCGGGCGCCACGGTGTCGAGCACGGCGGGCGCGGTAAGGTCGGTGTAGTCGCGCAAAATGGGCAGCGCCATACGACAGAACTCCCCCACCTGGTCGACAGCGATATGGATCGGCGTGCGACAGGGCAGTAAGCGCGATAGGAACGGCGCCGCATGCTGGGCAAACGCTACATCGGCGCGGCGCGCACGGCGGGTGTCGACCAGATAGGCAACGTCGCCCGAAGCAAAGCAGTATGCATCGGCCGGCAGGCGTAGATCGTAGCTGCCGCCAGCCGCCGGCGCGATTTTGGCGGCAAGGAGCGGTGGGCGCTTAGACAGAGCCTCGTCCTCCCCTTCCGGAGGCATCTCAACCGCCACGTCATAGGTGCGATGCGTCGTCGTCCCCCGCGACCAGGCGGGCTCAAAGGAGATGGTCTGGCCACGCAGCAGGTCCAGCACATATACGATGCTATGCTCGGACAGCGGCAACTGACGCTCGGCGACAAAACCGCTGCGGGCAAAGTCGTACGACGCCGAACGCGAGCTTGTGATGTCATCGAGATAGGCAACTGTCGTCACAACAAGGTTGAGCAGCTTTGTCGACACGTCCTCGAAGGCTTCGGGCGTATGGACAAACGTGAGCTTCTTGCCGTACGAGAAGGTGCCGCCTCGGACATAGGCGTCGGCCATGCCGTCGATATCCTTGACCACGTAGGAGACCGATCCACAACGAATGCGAAGCTCGAGCGCCCAGCTAAAGCGGTCGGCAAACAGTGGATTGTAGTACGGCACCAACGAGGGCTCCAACACCGCCTTGGGGGCATCGGGATCCACACTGCCAGCGAGCTTGCGGCGCATGCTCGCCAGCTCATCCATGCGTGCGTCCGAAAGATCGGAGAGCGCCGCCATGAGGCTGGGACTCGTGGGGACGGGCGCCGGAAAGGGAAAGTTGGGATTGACGGCCGGCGCTTTGAGCGCGGTGCGCGCGGGCTGTTTCGGCTGCGCCGCAAACGTGCGGACCGGCGTGCGCAAACCTTCGACGGGCTCGGCGCCGCTGGCATCCAAATACGCCAGAGCCGTGGCAATAGCGTGCTTGCACATACCGGGGTAACGATAGGCGGCGGGGCAATCGCAGTCGTAGTCGATCACCTCGTGCTCGTCCATGTCGAGCGCCACGTGCGTCTTGTACAGGTCGCCGCGCGAACCGCGCACCGAGCCCTCAACCGTCACGTTTTTGGAGAAGCGCGAGCCGCTGTCCTCGATCGACAGCACGGCGCCGTTGAGCATGAGCGAACGCCCCTTCATAAAGGTGCCGCTCAACGCCGCCTCTTTGCGAAGCGCCTGCACAAACGTCCCCTGCGCCATCACTTCCTCCAATCTCACCCGGGGTAGCTTAGATAACCGTCACGCGGCCTTGGTTGCCGACGATGGCCTTTGCCTCTGCCAGCAGCGGAATCGAGCGTGCGTTGACCTTGGCCGGCACCTCGGCACGCAGTACGCGCCCGTCCACCTGCTCGATAAAGATCTCCACGCGGTCGCCGCCCGGGTTGGCGGTAAGCACCGTGGCAAGACGCGCCATATTGCCCTGGCTAAAGCGGCTGTTGGGCACCATGACCTCAAACACCTTGGGCTTGTTGTTCTCCTCGTTGAGCTCCAGCGGCACGATCTCCTGCGCGATGATCTGGTCGCCGCGGTCCGAGCGCTCGAGTTTGCCCTTAATGCGCACAAACGCATCGGACAGCTGCGCGCCGGTCTCGGGATCGACCTCGCCGTACAGGTACCCCTCGGCCTCCTTGTAGGTCTTGGGGAACACCACGACCGTGGCCTCGCCTTCCATGTCCTCGAGCTGCACAATACCCATGGGGTCGCCGTTTTTGGTTACGCGCTTGGACACGCTCGAGACCATACCGGCCCACCAAAGCGCCTTGCCCTCGGGAATCTCCTGGTTGATGGTACCGCCCGTGGGGTTTTGCACCTCGTAGCCGGTATCGATCTGCGAGAACGAGAAGTCGCGCGCCTTGGCTAGCGCATACTCAAACGGGCGCAGCGGGTGGTCCGAGACATAGATGCCCAGAACCTCCTTCTCCTGGCTCAGCTTAAGGTGGCGGTCCCACTCCTGGCCGTCCGGATCGGGCACGCTCACCTCAAAGCCCGAGCCCTCAACGTCGCCAAACATGTCGAAGAACGACGTCTGGCCGCTCGCACGATCCTTCTGGCGCTTTACCGCGGCATCGATGATGTTCTCGGGGTTGTTCTTATCCACAAAGTGCATCATCTGGCGACGCGGATACCCCGTGGAGTCGAAGGCGCCTGCCTTGATGAGCGATTCGATCACACGGCGGTTGGCCTGGCTCGAGTCCACGCGCTCGACAAAGTCGTGCAGCGTCTTAAACGGACCACCCGCCTCGCGCTCGGCGATAATCGCCTGCGCCACGCCGGTGCCCACGCCGCGGATGCCGGCCAGACCAAAGCGCACGCCCTCCTTGGTAGCCGTGAACTCAGTACCGGACTCGTTGACATCTGGCGACAGCACGGGGATGCCGTCGTGACGGCACGCCGAGACGTAGTGAACGATCTTGTCGGTCTTGCCCGTATAGGACGTCAGAACGGCCGCCATGTACTCGTGCGGATAGTGCGCCTTGAGCCACGCCGTCTGCATAACCAGGATGGCGTAGCCGGCGGAGTGCGACTTGTTAAAGGCGTAGGACGCGAACTCGAGAACATCGTCCCAAATCTTCTGGGCGACCTCGCGCGTGTAGTTGTTCTTGATAGCGCCGTTCATCCAGTGGTCGTAGGTGGTCTCGTCCGAGCCATCCTCCCAGTGGAGCACCGTTGACGTGAGCAGTTTGATCTTCTTTTTAGCCACGGGCTTACGGATACGCGAGTCCGATTCGCCCTTGGAGAAGCCGCACATCTCGACGGAGATGAGCATAACCTGCTCCTGGTAGACCATGGTGCCGTAGGTTTCGCCCAGGATGTCGTCCAGACGGTCGTCGTAGGAGACGGCCGGCTCCTTGCCGTTCATACGGTTGATGTAGGACGAGACCATGCCGGCGCCCAACGGGCCCGGGCGGTACAGAGCGATCAATGCCACGACGTGCTTGTACTCGGTGGGCTTCATGTTCTTGATCGTGGCCGTCATGCCGGCGGACTCGACCTGGAAGACGCCGGCGGTGTGGCCAGAGCCCATGAGCTTAAAGATCTCGGGATCGTCAAAGGGAATCTCTTCCTCTTTGATGTCGATGCCGAAGTTCTTTTTGATGTTGGCCTTGGCCTTAGAAATAACCGTCAGCGTGCGCAGGCCCAGGAAGTCCATCTTGAGCAGGCCCATGTCGGCAACGGTATGGCCCTCGTACTGGGTAATCTCGACGCCGCCCTTGGTATCGAGCTTGGTGGGCACATGCTCGTTGACGGGGTCGCGGCAGATCAGAACGGCGCACGCGTGCACGCCCTCGCCACGGGTGAGGCCCTCAATCGAGAGTGCCGTGTCGATGATGCGGCGGGCATCGTCGTCCTTTTTATAGGCCTCGGCAAAGTCGGGGTTAAACAGATCCTCTTTGCCGGGTTGCTTGTCGAGTACCTGTTTGAGCTTGACCTTGGGGTCGCTCGAGACCATCTTGGACAGGCGCTGGCCCATGTAGACCGGATAGTCCAGCACGCGCGCGGCGTCGTTGATGGCCTGCTTGGCCTTAATGGTCGAGTAGGTGATGACGTGGGTGACCTTCTCGGGGCCGTAGAGCTGGCGAACGTGCTCCACGACCTCGAGGCGCCGCTCATCGTCGAAGTCCATATCGATATCGGGCATCTCGGTACGCTGCGGGGACAGGAACCTCTCGAACATCAGGCCGTTCTCGAGCGGGTCGAACGCGGTGATGTTCATGGCGTAGGCGACGATAGCGCCGGCGGCCGAGCCACGGCCGGGGCCGACGCCGATGCCGTTGTCCTTGGCCCATTGCACGTACTCGGCAACGATCAAAAAGTAGGCGGCAAAGCCTTTGTCGCAGATGACCTTGTATTCGTACTCAAAGCGCTCTTTGATGTTGACGCCGCCGATCTCGCGCGTGGCCCAGTCGTCACCGTAGTGTTGGCGCAGGCCCTTCTCGCACTCGCGGCGGAACTGGCTCTCGTGCGTCTCGCCGGGATCGAGCAACGGGAAGCGCGGCAGGATGATGGAGTCCCAGTCCAGCTCAACGTAGCACTTGTCGGCGATCTCGAGTGTGTTGTCGCAGGCCTCGGGGCAATACGGGAACATCGCCCGCATTTCCTCCTCGGTCTTCATATAAAACTCCGAGCCGGTCATGCGCATACGGTTGGGGTCGTCGACCTTGGCGTTCATGCCGATGCACATGATGACGTCCTGCACGGGCGCGTCCTCGCGGCGCAGGTAGTGGAAGTCGTTGGTGGCGATGACCTTGACGCCCACCTGCTTGGCGATATCGATGAGCGTGCGGTCCATCTGCTCGTCGGTCAGGCCGTTATCGGTGGTAATGCCGTGTTCCTGGATCTCGATATAAAAGTCGCCGGGGTCGAAGGTATCGCGGAAGGTCTCGGCCCACTTGATGGCGCCCTCCATGTCACCGCGGTCGATGTACTTGGGGATGATGCCCGCGATGCAGGCGCTGGTGCAGATCATGCCCTTGGCGTGGCGGCGCAGGTTGTCGAGCGTCACGCGCGGCTTGTAGTAAAAGCCCTGCACGGCGGCCTCGGAAACTGTCTGCATCAGGTTGACGTAGCCCTCCTGGTCCTTGGCCAGAAGGATCATGTGGTAAAGCTCGGGTTTATGGTCGCGGGCGAGTGTCTCGTCCGGCGTAAAGTAGACCTCGCAGCCAAAGATGGGCTTGATGACCAGGGGCGGTTTGAGCTCGTCGATGTTGCCCTTCTCGTCCCACATGGCCATGTCTTTGACGTACTGGGCATGCTCGCGCGGGTTTGCCTCGGGGTCGGGCTCCACCAGCTCGTCGCGGCGGTCCTTTTCCAAGAAGGCCTTGTCGTGGCTCCAGGTTTTGTACTCGGGCGTGTTGTGATTGACGGCGTCGCAGGCCAGCGCCAGGTCGGGCACGCCATACATGTAGCCGTGGTCGGTAATGGCCACGGCGGGCATGCCAAGTTCAACGGCACGATTGACCATATCCTGGATACGGGTTGCGCCGTCGAGCATGGAGAAAACAGTGTGATTGTGCAGATGGACGAATGCCATGTGATGAGCTCCGATGCGGGTTCGTGTTCTGACTGAACGATTTTACCGCACGGCACGGACAGCACCCGAACCTAGCCAAACCAACACGGGTTTTAGCGATCAGAACGATCAGGCAGCACTACCCACCCCTCCCCTCTCTCAGTTGCGGTGAAATGCGGACTGTTTGGCGGCTTTTTTGGCCAAAACAGTCCGTATTCCACCGCAAGTTATCTGAGGGCTAGAGATTGTAGGTGACTACTTGAGGTTCGGCGGGTTCGACGAAGATGGTTGGATCCGGCTGCTCCACGCGGACGAACTTGACGGTCACGGCCTCAAAGCCCGTCTTGTGCAGAACATCAGCGTAGACGCGCGCCTGCAGGGCATGCTTCTCCTGCAGCTGTTCCGGCGTCTCGTCCGGTGTGCCGCCCGTCTTGTAGTCGATGACCAGTGCGCGTGACGGATCGGCCGGGTCGGTCGCCAGTGCATCGATGGCGCCCTCGGCATAGGCGCCGTAGCGGGCGATGTCCTCGTCCTCGCAACCCAGTGAAAAGAACGGCACCTCGGCGCGAACGCACGGCCACGCGAGCAGGTCGGCACGAACAGCCGACTTGAGCCAGCGGTTCAGGGCAACGTCGAAGCGTTCGCGCTGCTCCGGCGTCAGGCGCCACAGGCGCGCCAGCGCATCGGCACGCTCAGCGGGCAGCGCATCGGAACCCATCTCGATCAGCCACTGGCAGGCGGCATGGAACGCCGAGCCCAGCGCCATGGGGTTGCCGGCGGGCTCGACAGCGGCCACGTCCGCATCCGTCATCTCGGAACCATCCGACTCCGCATCATCGCCGGACTCGTCCATGGGAACACGAGCCTCGGCGGCACGGTCTTCCGTCTCGGCATGGAGTGCCGCGGCGATTGACGAGTAGCTATACGAGTCACGCATCGGATACGGACAGATGCCCATGCGCACGCCCACCGCCTGGGGATACACAAGCTCAAACGAATCGGGCTCGGGGTCGGCAGGACCGGGCACAGTTGAGTGCGCAGCATTATCAGCGACATCGACATCGCCACGAACAAGCCTGCCCTCGGCATCCAGCGAAGCGTTGGCCTCAAACGCCTGCTCGCCAAAGGTAAAGCCCGTGAGCGAAATGAGCTCGTAGTCGCCCGGCTGGGAGTTGTCGAACACCAGGCGGTTGGCATCGAGCTGCGGCATGTCCAGAGCGTCGGTCGGCAAAATACGGCGCAGCACATCGTAGGTCAGATCGGT
>CABSMV010000080.1 GCA_902478935.1 uncultured Collinsella sp.
TCTCGGGACTTGCGGCGTCTTTTGCGGCCTCGAGGTTTTTGAGCGCTTCCTGCATGGCTGCATACGCTTTGTCTTTTTCGGTGGCCGCGGTTTCGCTCGAGTTCGCGGCCGCTGTCTGCAAGGCGACTGCATCGGTGGGGGAGCTGATTTCTGCCGCGATCGCCGTTGCGGGGGCGATTCCCGCGGCAAGTGCCGCGGAAAGGGCGATGCCCACAGTTGCTCGTCTTGCTCTTCTTGCGAGAATGTCGTTCATCTCGGCACCTCATTTCAAGGGTCGGCGACTAACTTAGTAGCACTAATGTAAGTATATCAGGTGGTTTGCCCGCCATTGATCGGGCGTGCGCGTGCCTCTCCGCTTCTTTGGAAACCGAATCCCATTAGAAATGGCGAGTTGTTTACTCGTCTTTTGGGCTCACCGTACTATCATGATTCGAATTGAGTGTGAATGATGATAGGGAGCGCCTTTTTATGATTGAGCTGCTCAGGCGTTTTGGTGGCAAGTTTCGCCGGTATATGGTGATCGGCCCAGCGTGCAAGCTGATCGAAGTGATTTTTGACCTGCTGACGCCGCTGGTGATTGCCCAGATGATCGACAAGGGCATTGGCTCGCACGACGTGAGCGCCGTTATCCACTACGGCATGCTACTTGCCGCCATGGCCGTGATCGGCATCTCGTTTACGCTCGTCTGCCAAAAGATGGCGGCGCTCACGTCGCAGGGCATGGGCACCGACATTCGCGGCGCGCTCTACGAGCACATCAACAAGCTGAGCTATGCTGAGCTCGACCGCTTTGGCACGCCGTCGCTCATCACCCGCATCACCAACGACGTTAACCAGGTCCAGCTCGCTGTGGCGCTGGGCGTGCGCATGCTCATCCGCTGGCCCTTTCTAGCGGTGGGCTCCATGTGCGCGGCCCTTGCCATCGACCTTAAGCTCGGCATCATCTTTTTGATCTGCACGCCCGCCATTGGCCTGGTGTTCTGGGTTGTCATGGCGCGCTGCATTCCGTACTACAAGCAGCTGCAGGCAAAGCTCGACCGCATCGCGCTTATCTGCCGCGAGGGGCTTTCGGGCGCCCGCGTGGTCCGCGCCTTTGTGCGCGAGGACCACGAGCGCGAGCGCTTTGCCCAAGCCGCCGATGACCAGGCCAATACCGCCATCGCGGTGGGCAAGCTCTCGTCAATCCTTAATCCCGTCACGTTTTTGGTGATGAACCTGGGCGTGTGCGCCATCCTGTGGGTGGGCGGCATCCAGGTCAACGCGGGCGAACTCACGCAGGGCCAGGTCATGGCGTTTGTGAACTACATGACGCAGACCCTCACCTCCATCGTGTACGTCGCCAACCTGGTCGTGGTCTTTACCAAGGCGAGCGCGAGTGCTTCGCGTATCAACGAGGTGCTCAACTGCGAGCCGAGCATCACCGACGAGGGCAATCAGTCGGTTGCGCTGCCCAAGCCGAGCGAACTGGCGGGTGGCGCTGTTCCGGTCCCCGCGCTGAGCTTGAGCCATGCGAGCTTCTCCTTTGGCGCGGGCGCGGCAAATGCCGTCAACGATGTGACCCTGGAGCTCCCGCTGGGCAAGACGCTTGGCATTATCGGCGGTACGGGTAGCGGCAAGTCCACGCTCGTCTCGCTTATCCCGCGCCTGTACGATGCGAGCACCGGCAGCGTGAGTGTGATGGGCGCCGACGTGCGCACCTGGCCGCTCGACCAGCTGCGCCGTGTGGTCGCGACCGTTCCACAGCGTGCGTCGCTGGTGAGCGGCACCATCCGCAGCAACCTGACCTGGCGCGACGAGGCTGCGACCGACGAGGATCTCTGGGCGGCGCTCGACATGGCGCAGGCGAGCGAGTTCATGCGCAACAAGCCGCAGGGGCTCGATACCCCGGTCGAGGCGGGCGGTAAGAACTTCAGCGGTGGCCAACGCCAGCGCCTGACCATCGCGCGCGCCCTGGTGGGCTCGCCTCAGATATTGATCATGGACGATTCTGCCTCGGCGCTCGACTTTAAGACCGACGCGGCGCTTCGCCATGCCATCCGCGAGCGCAGTGTGCGCGGTGCCGCCGAGGGCGGGCTGCCGCTCACGACCGTCATCGTGAGCCAACGTGTCTCGACCGTGCGCGACGCCGATATGATCTGCGTACTTGACCACGGTTCGGTCGCGGGCCTGGGCGCGCACGATGAGCTCTACACGACCTGCCAGCTCTACCGCGAGATTTGCCAGTCGCAGCTTCGCCGCGAGGAGCTCGAGGGTCAGCAGGGGAGCACGACGCCCGCGTCCACTCCGACCGCCCCCGCATCCGTCTGCGCAAAGGAGGGCTGCTAAATGAATCCGTACACTTCCTCCGGTTCGGTCGCCACGATGACGGCCAACGTGTCCGGCAACGATAGCCTCAACGACCTGGGAGACGGTCCGCGCCAGCCCGGCGATCCCGAGCGCTATCCCGTGGGTGCGGTGACCCGCCGCCTGCTGGGCTATGTCCGTCCGCACCGCGTCTCGTTTGCGGCATCGTTTTTGAGTGCCGCCGTCTCGGTGATTCTGCAGCTCTACACGCCCATTCTCATTGGCGAGGGCATCGACCTTATCGTCGCCGCCGGGCAGGTGGACTTCGATGCGCTGCTGCCGCTCGTTACCAAGCTCGCGATTGTCGTCGTAGGTGCTGCGGCCTTCCAGTGGCTGCAGGGCTATTGCGTCAACCGCCTGTCCTACGAAACGGTGCGCGACATGCGCGTGGAGGCGAGCGATAAGCTCAGCCGCATGCCGCTCAGCTTTATCGACAGCCATGCCCACGGCGACCTCATGAGCCGCGTGGTCAACGACGTCGACCAGGTGGGCGACGGTCTGCTGCAGGGCTTCACGCAGCTCTTCACCGGTGTTATTACCATCGTGGGCACGCTCGCGTTTATGCTTTCCATCAACCTGACCATGACGCTCGTGGTGGTACTCGTCACGCCGCTTTCCATTTTTGCAGCCGGTGCTATCGCCAAGCTCTCCAACAAAAGCTTTACGGCACAGCAGCGTATTCAAGGGCAGCTCGGTGGCCATATCGAGGAGTATGTGGGCGAGCAAAAGCTTGTCGACGCCTTTGCCTATGGCCCGAACGCCCAGCAGCGCTTCGATGCCCTCAATGCCGAGCTCTACACCGCGGGCGAGCGCGCGCAGTTTATGGGTTCGCTCTCCAACCCCGGTACGCGTTTTATCAATAACATCATCTATGCCGTGGTCGCTGTGATCGGCTGCGTGGGCGTGATCACGGGCGTGCCCGCGGCGCTTACGGTGGGCGGCGTGCAGATCTTCCTGTCCTACGCCAACCAGTACACCAAGCCGTTCAACGAGGTCACCAACGTCATTACGCAGATCCAGACCGCGTACGCCTCGGCGCGCCGCATGTTTGCGCTGCTCGATGCGCGCGAGCAGGAGCCCGACGCGTCGGACGCTGTAGAGCTTGCCGCCCCGCAGGGCGAGGTGACTTTTGAACACGTGGACTTTAGCTATGTGACCGACCGCAAGCTGCTGCAGGACATCTGCATCGAGGCCAAGCCCGGCATGCGCTTTGCCCTTGTTGGCCCCACGGGCTGCGGCAAGACAACGCTCATCAACTTGCTGCTGCGGTTTTACGATATCGATGCCGGTCGCATTGCGGTCGATGGCCGGTCTTCGCGTGACTACACGCGCGCAAGCCTGCGCCGCGCCTTTGGCATGGTGCTGCAGGATACGTGGCTGTTCGAGGGCACGGTGGCGGAAAACATCGCTTACGGTTGCCCGGGAGCCACGCGCGAACAGGTTGTCGAGGCGGCCAAGCGCGCGCACGCGCACAAGTTTATCGTGCAGCTGCCAGGCGGCTACGATACAGTGATCGGCGAGGACGGCGGCACGTTTAGCCAGGGTCAAAAACAGCTGCTGTGCATCGCGCGCGTCATGCTCACCGATCCGGCGATTCTGCTGCTGGACGAGGCAACGTCGAGCATCGATACGCGTACCGAGCTGCAGGTGCAGGCGGCATTCGACGAGCTCATGGCTGGCCGCACGAGCTTTGTCGTGGCACACCGCCTGAGCACGATTCGTAACGCCGACTGCATTCTGGTGATGCGCGACGGGCAGATTATCGAGCGCGGCACGCACGACGAGCTGCTAGCGGCAGGCGGCTTCTACGCCGAACTCTACCGCAGCCAATTCGCCCAGTAAGCAAGCCCGTGGGGCAAATTAATCAATCGACAGACGATGGTTTACATCTGTCGCGTTAGTACTAAGATATTCATCTAATAAATTGCATTAGTGGCTTTAGTTTTGGGGGAAACGAGGCAACGTGACTATGACGTGCTCTTTGGTGGTCAACAGCAAGAGCGGTAATACCAGGATGGTTTCGGGCGCGATCAAGCGCGCTCTGCAGGCTGCGGGCGTTGAGTTTGTCCATGCCGCGGCATTGAGCGACGATGCGGATGCAGATCAGGTTGCGCTCGAGGCGCAGGGCGCCTGCGCGGCCGACACGGTGCTCGTCGGTTTTTGGTGCGACAAGGGCGCGTGCACGCCTTCGGTCGCGGCGTTGCTCTCCGCTTTGCACGGCAAGCGCGTCTTCCTGTTTGGCACCTGCGGCTTTGGGGCCGATCAGAGCTATTACCAGCAGATTATCGACCGCGTAACTTCCAATTTGGCTGGGGATGCCGAGCTTGCGGGCTGGGCGATGTGCCAGGGCAAGATGGGTCCTGCCGTAAAACAGCGCTACGAGGCAATGCTTGAGCAAGATCCCGAAAACGCCCGCGCTAAGTTGCTGCTCGACAACTGGGTTGCCGCGAAGGATCATCCCACCAAGGAGGATCTGGACAACATGACCGCAGCCGCCAAAAAGGCCGTGCTGGGGGAGTAGCTCCCATCGCTGACGGCGGTCGGTCCATCTTTCTAAATGAAACGTCCTCCCGGGCGTCGGGGCACGAAGTTCCCTGCTCTACAGTCCTGCGCAAGACGAAGGCCACATTAAGTGGCCTTCTTTGCGTGCGGAACTCGCGATGAGCTTCGTGCCCCGCCGTCCGGGAGGACGCCTCTTTATTGATGGGAGGCCTGATAGGTCGATGGTTCCGTGCTCGGATGCGTCCAAAGTGGGACGGGCTTTCCGGATGGGCAGGCTTTCGAAAAATGCGTCCCGGAATTTGCCTTTGGAATGGGACGTAGTTTCCCGTTGAGGTGCTTTGCGGAAAGTGCATCCCACTCTGGGCGGTCGAAGTGGGACACACTTTCCCAAAGGCGCTCCAACGGGAAATTGCGTCCCATTATTCGGTCAAGAAACGGGATGCATTTTCCCAATGAGAGCAAAACCGGAAAATGCATCCCACAATCAGCCCTCAAAGTGGGACGCCGTTTCCCAATGAGGCTCAAGCGGAAAATGCATCCCGGAATTTGCGCTCAAAGTGGGATGCGGTTTCCGGTTGAGGGTCTAAGGGGAAAATGCGTCCCAGAATCGACGCTTGAAATGGGATGCAGTTTCCCGATGAGGCACTCGACGGAAAATACATCCCAGAAATGGCCTTTGAGCTGGGATAAGATTTCCGCGGCATCTCGGATTCTCAAAAATGAGACACGCCGTTGGCGAAAATGAGACACGTGATATCGGGCATCGGATGTATCATTTGCAAAAATGAGTCCACTCCACTCGAATAAAGCGAGGTCCCTCATGTACGTTCCACACCCCCGTATCCGTAGGCTGTCGAAAATCCCGCTTGTTGGGACGGCGGCGCTTGCTGCGTTGATCGCCACGAGCGTCGCCTGCTTCACGGCCACGCCCCAGGTTGCCCAGGCGGCAGACGCGCCCGCAATCACCGATATGACCGAGCAGGATTATCAAGCCCTGGGTCTGGGCACGAGCGAGGACATTCCGGCCGATACCGTTGGCCCCTATTCCACTGATACCCCCACGACGTTTGCCACGCGCAGCGAGGTCTATATGGCAGCTAACGGTAGCCATGGCAATCGCTACACTCTGCGCGACAAGCTCGAGAACGTCGAGCGCGGTGACATTGGCGGCAGCAGCAAACTCACCGATGGCTATGGAAGTGTGTGGGGCGCCGCAAAGTTCTGGCAAAACGTCAACAACTTCGATACGAACAGCGATCTCTACAAGCATAGCGACTACGGTGGCGGCACCTGGTCGTACCTAAGCAACAATGAGTCCTCAACAGTACTCGCCAACGACAACAACGGTTTCTCGGGCATTCACGCCACGAGTGTTGAGTTCTGCAGCGACGCCAGCACGGGCAAAAAGAGCCGCGTTGCCGAGCTCCGTGCCTACGGCGACAGTTCCTCCACGACGATTGACGGCAAGTCATACGCCGGAAAGGTTGAACTGGTCCTCTACTCGTTTAGCAACGGGCGTACGCGCACTCTCGACACACACCTGCCGGTGACGGTCAACACTAATATGATGTACGAAGGCCGTTTTAAGTACCTGGATGCCGGTTACCTGCAAGAGCACGACGCCGTCTTTGATGTCGAGGCGGGCGATGTCGATGGCGACGGCGTCGACGAGCTTTTTGTCTACGCGGGCTGCTATGTCGACGAGAACGGCGTGCGCAAGGCTGTAGTCGACATGTATGACTTGGAGGGCGGCAACTGGAAGCAAAGCGTCGTCAAGATCGATGCCGGTAACGCCGCGGACTACACCACGCACAACAAGGGCGGGAACGACTCCTGGACGCAGCTTCAGTCAGCTCCTGTCGTTTCGCTAGCGGCCGGCGACCTCGATCGCGATTTTTGCGATGACCTCGCCATCGTGGTCTCGGCACCCTACGGCAAGAAGAATATTGATAAGTCGACGCATTGCGAGCTGTTTTCGTGGGATGCATCCAAGGGTGCGCTCGTCCATGTCGATGCTCTGGGCGACGCGGGCGCAATCTCCCTCTCCGCGAACGGCAAGACCATGGTCGCTGCGAATGCGACGTTCGGCACGTTTGCCGCCTACGATGAAGAAGGAAAGAAGACGGGTGAAACCGTCACGGGCCTTATTCTTGCGGGCTATGACTGGCAACGCAGCGCTTTTGATTACGGCGCTTCTGACGGCAGCAAGGGGCTGTACGGCGCGCTGTACCGCTACGCGTATTTTGACTCGGAGTCTGGCGAGTTCAAGCTTTCCGATTGTAAGGAATGCAGAGACGGGCTCCTCGCCTCCTATGGGCTGATGCATGTGCCCAACAGCGCATGGAAGGATAGCGCTCAGGATAAGCGCTATCCGTGCACCTTGGCGCCTATTGCCCTTGCCACTGCCAACCTTGACGGCCTGTCCGAGCAGCTGGCGGTCGACGAGGTGCTCGTGGGCGGCGATGTGTTCCGCGACTTTGCCTGCAACACGGCACAGAGTGGGGCTCAGGGCTTGGGGTCCATGGTCGGAACCATGAGCATGAGCGGTCAGCAATACAACAGCAGCAACAAGCATGACCACAAGGGTATAGAGCAGGTGTGGATCAGCGACGTCAAGGCGGGCAGCGTCTCGGGTTCGGACCGCTATAACGAGAGCTTTATCGCCGTGGTGGGCAAGCACCGCGACGAGGACCTGCGCAAGAACGATGACTACTATTGGATGACCGCCTCGCATTTTTCGCTCGACGAGAACGGAAAGGTGCGCCGCGGCGAGGAGCAGGTGATTAGCGAGAGCAACCGTCGCGGCACTACCTACGGCACATTTATCTCGCTCGCGCTGCCCGATGTCGACAACGACAGCGTCAAGATCACGTACAAGGACCGCTACAAGGTCTATACCAACCCGCGCGTGCTTGCCGTGCTGCAGGATGCGCCCTATGTTGAGGATCTGGAGCAGGCATACGGCTATCTGGTGTTGGGCGGCACGTCATACGGAGAGGAAAAGGGCACGGGGACATCCCAGGGCTATACCATTGGCGCCGAGTTGGGCGTTGCCGTCGAGGTGCAGACCGGTCCGCCCCTGGTCGCGATGAATGCTTCAGTCGATTTTGCCGCCGAGGGATGCTATGACTACCGGAGCGAGCGCACGGTCAGCGCAAGCGTAAGCTATGAGTCGCATGCCGGCGAGGGTGACAAGGCCGTGCTCTACACGATTCCGATGGTCTATTACGAGTATGAGATCGAAAATGAGGAAACTGGTGGCAAGGGCGTGATGGCGGCGCCCGTGTCGCTCGGCGCGCAGACCTCGGTCGTTAATGTCGAGGCCTATGACCGCATTGCCAAACAGCACAATATGACGCCGCTCAGCTACTTTTTGACCAACCGGTCGGGAGAACCCGGAACCTATCAAACGACGCTCAACGGCGAGACTCCCGTTGGGGATTCCTTTGGCCTGGGCAAGCCTGGCGTAACGCGCGCCTACACGCACGATGGGTTTAACGGCGCCGCCGCGCAGTCGGGGGCGAGCATTGAGCAGACCATCGAAGTCGAGGAGGGCAAGGAGCAGGAGCTCGAGCTCGGCTTGACGCTGAACGGCAGCGTTGTCATGGGCGCGAAGCTCGCAAAGCACGAGTTGTTTGGCGGCCTGTGCTTTGGTGCCAACGCCGGCTTTACTACGGGTAACTCCTCGAGTGAATCGACCGAATACGGCGGCACCGTCGACAACCTGCCCGAGGCCGCGCAGGGCAAGTACGGTTTTGTGTGGCGTCTGGGCGTTAACGCGGTGGATGTCGACAAGTTCGAGGCAGACTCGGGCGACAAGCTCGGCACCAAGGACACCGACCAGTTCTGGATCGTGGGCTATGACGTTAAGGACGTCGAGATGCCCGACGCGCCGGCCGTGACGGGCTTTACGGCAAACGCCGTCGATTCGACCAGCGTTACGTTTAGCTGGGACGATGTACTCGCAAACAAGAGTGGCTTTAGCTACGGCGTGGGCATGCTGCAGAGCAATGCGGCGGATGCGGTCGTCAATAGCTGGAAGATTGCCGACAACACGCAGACCTCGCTCAAGTGGGATGGGCTGCAGCCCAATACGGAGTATCGATTCGCCATCGCCGCCGTTAAGAATGGATCCACGACCGAAACAGGTATTCGCTCGGCAATCATCACGGTCAAGACCATGCCCGATGGCATGACGATGACCGTGAGCGGACCTGCGGCGGATGCTGCGGAGGCTGTCTCTTATACACATCTGACGCTGCCGACGAAC
>CABSMV010000081.1 GCA_902478935.1 uncultured Collinsella sp.
GAAAGCACTTAATGTGCTTTCCGTCTTGCGCAGGACTGTAGAGCAGCAAACTTAAACAGCGGGCCGCCCGGGCCGGGAATCCGCCCCCGCGCACAGAAGGGGATTCCTTTTGTGTAGGCTTTGCGGAAATGTGCCAATTTTAGGATACGCCCGGCGGCGTGGTGTGTTGACGGCACAGCTAACGGCACGTATCCTATCGAACTGCGTGTTTCGTAGGGGGATGCTGACCCCTCGATTCAAGCCGTTGCACTTTACAGAAAGCTGGAATCATTCGAGAAGGAGTACGCTTTGCCTACTATTAACCAGCTGGTTCGCCAGGGCCGTCGTTCCGTGCCCAAGAAGTCCAAGAACGCTGCTCTGCAGCACAACTCCCAGAAGCGCGGCGTGTGCACCCGCGTCTTCACCACGAGCCCCAAGAAGCCGAACTCGGCTCTTCGTAAGGTTGCCCGTGTTCGCCTCGTCAACGGCATCGAAGTTACTGCTTACATCCCGGGTGAGGGCCACAACCTGCAGGAGCACTCCATCGTGCTCGTCCGCGGCGGTCGTGTCCGTGACCTCCCTGGTGTCCGTTATCACGTCATCCGTGGCGCCTACGACGCTGCTCCGGTCCAGAACCGTATGCAGGCCCGTTCCAAGTACGGTGCTAAGCGCCCCAAGGCCAAATAAGCCAGATAACGTTTTGATACTTTCGCCGTGTGCCGCCTAAGCGCCGCACGGTAGACACTTAAGGAGATTTCACATGCCGCGTCGTGCAGCAGCTAATCGTCGTGAGGTTCAGCCTGACGCCGTTTACAACAACCGCCTGGTGACTCAGCTCATCAACAAGGTCCTTCTTGACGGCAAGAAGGCCACCGCTGAGCGCATCGTTTACACCGCTTTCGAGATCGTCGCCGAGAAGTCCGAGGGTGGCGACGCTCTCGCTACCTTCAAGAAGGCTATGGACAACGTCAAGCCCACGCTCGAGGTTAAGCCCAAGCGTGTCGGTGGCGCTACCTATCAGGTCCCGATGGAGGTCAACTCCCGTCGTTCCACCGCTCTGGGTATCCGCTGGATCGTCAACTTCTCCCGCGCTCGCAAGGAGAAGACCATGGCCGAGCGTCTCGCCAACGAGATCCTCGACGCTTCCAACGGCCTGGGCGCTTCCGTCAAGAAGCGTGAGGACGTCTTCAAGATGGCCGAGGCCAACCGCGCGTTCTCTCACTATCGTTGGTAAGTTAAGGTAAGGAACTAACATGGCTAAGCCTAAGTACAAGCTTTCCGATACCCGTAACATCGGCATCATGGCCCACATCGATGCTGGTAAGACCACCACGACCGAGCGTATTCTTTACTACACCGGTAAGACCCACAAGATCGGTGAGGTCCATGAGGGCGCTGCCACCATGGACTGGATGGTTCAGGAGCAGGAGCGCGGCGTAACCATTACCTCCGCTGCTACCACGTGCTTCTGGAAGAAGGACGGTAAGGACTACCGCATCCAGATCATCGACACCCCGGGCCACGTTGACTTCACCGCCGAGGTCGAGCGCTGCCTGCGCGTCCTCGATGGCGCTGTCGCCGTCTTCGACGCCGTTGCTGGCGTTCAGCCCCAGTCTGAGACCGTTTGGCGTCAGGCTTCTACCTTCAACGTCCCCCGCATCGCCTTCATCAACAAGTATGACCGCGTGGGCGCTGACTTCTTCAACGCTATCGAGACCATGAAGGATCGTCTCGACGCTAACGCCGTGGCCGCTCAGGTCCCGATGGGCGCCGAGGACAACTTCTGGGGCGTCATCGACCTGGTCACCATGACTGCATGGGACTTCAAGGCCGACGACAAGGGTATGACCTACCCCGAGCCGATGGACGAGATCCCGGCTGAGTTCGCCGACATCGCTGCCACCAAGCGCGAGGAGCTCCTCGACGCTGCTGCCAGCTTTGACGACGAGCTCATGGAGAAGATCCTCATGGAGGAGGACTTCACCGTCGAGGAGCTCAAGGCCGCTCTGCGCAAGGGCGTTCTGGCCAACGAGCTCAACCTCGTCTTCGTGGGCTCCGCCTACAAGAACAAGGGCGTCCAGGAGCTGCTTGACGCTGTCGTTGACTACCTGCCCAGCCCGCTTGACGTCGAGGCCGTCACTGGTACCGATCCGGACACCGGCGAGGAGATCCAGCGTCATCCTTCCTTCGACGAGCCCTTCTCCGGCCTGGTCTTCAAGATCATGACCGACCCGTTCGTCGGTAAGCTCACCTACGTCCGTGTTTACTCCGGCCGCGCCGAGTCCGGCTCCTACGTGGTCAACGCTTCCAACGGTCAGCGCGAGCGTCTCGGCCGCATCCTCGAGATGAACGCCGCCGAGCGTATCGACCGTGACGACGCTGCCGCCGGCGACATCGTCGCTTGCGTCGGCTTCAAGAACTCCACCACCGGTGACACCCTGTGCGAAGAGGGCAAGGAGATCGTCCTCGAGAAGATCGAGTTCGCTAAGCCCGTTATCGACGTTGCCATCGAGCCCAAGACCAAGGCCGAGCAGGACAAGATGTCCCTGGCTCTGACCAAGCTCGCCGAGGAGGACCCGACCTTCCAGGTGTCCACCAACCACGAGACCGGCCAGACCATCATCGCCGGCATGGGCGAGCTGCACCTCGAGATCATCGTCGACCGTCTGCTCCGCGAGTTCAAGGTTGACGCTAACGTTGGTAAGCCCCAGGTTGCCTACCGCGAGACCGCTGGTCACGACGTCGAGAAGGCTGAGGGCAAGTTCGTCCGTCAGTCCGGCGGTCGCGGTCAGTACGGCCACGCCGTCATTAAGCTCGAGAAGATGGAGGAGGGCTTCGGCTACGAGTTCGTCAATGCTATCGTCGGCGGCGTCGTGCCCAAGGAGTACATCCCGTCCATCGACAAGGGCATTCAGGAGGCCCTGAACACCGGTGTTATCGCCGGCTTCCCGGTCCTCGACGTTAAGGTCACCCTGTTCGACGGTTCTTACCACGAGGTCGACTCCTCCGAGGCCGCCTTCAAGATCGCCGGTTCCATGGCTATCAAGGACGCCCTCAGGAAGTCCGATCCGCAGCTGCTCGAGCCGATCATGGCTGTCGAGGTCGAGACCCCCGAGCAGTACATGGGCGACGTTATGGGCAACCTCTCCGGTCGCCGCGGCAAGATCGAGGGCATGGAGGATCGCAAGAACAGCAAGCTCATCCGTGCCAAGGTGCCGCTGGGCGAGATGTTCGGTTACGCTACCGACCTTCGCTCCCAGACCCAGGGCCGTGCATCCTACACGATGCAGTTCGACTCTTATGAGCCCGCGCCCAAGTCCATTGTGGACGAGGTCATGAGCAAGAACGCCTAAGTTCGAGCTCCCTGTTACGTAATCCGCGAGAGCATCTCTCGCACTCTTTGGAGGTTTAAGTTGGCTACCCAGAAGATCCGCATTCGCCTCAAGGGCTATGATCACGAGGTCGTCGATCAGTCCGCGAAGCTCATCGTCGAGACCGCTCAGAAGACCGGCGCTCGCGTTTCCGGTCCTGTCCCCCTGCCCACCGAGCGCAACCTGTACACGGTTATCCGCTCGCCGCACGTGAACAAGGACTCCCGTGAGCAGTTCGAGATGCGCACCCACAAGCGCCTCATCGACATCCTCGACCCCACCTCGGGCACCGTTGATTCGCTCATGCGTCTCGACCTCCCCGCTGGCGTCGACATCGACATCAAGCTCTAAGCGATATCGCTCATAGCTTAAAGGGCCCCGCTGCCGTTACGGTAGCGGGGCCCTTTTGTTTTGAGTTTAGATTTTGGGATAGCGAATTCGTCTGCCGAGCCGGCGGCTGCGGCGCCCTATTCGCTCAGGGGGCGCAAGGATGCTTCTTCGAAGTGGAAGACGCACAAGCCGCTCTCGGTCTCAATGCATGCGCGGCCGCAATCGTCGACCGTTCTAAATATGCCTCGTGCCAGCTCGTCTCCAGCGGGGGAGCGGGCGATAACGTGCTTCCCGATCCAATTGAGGTGAGCGATATATTCGTCGTGGACGGGCGCGAGCGGACCGGCGTCTTCTTCCTTGGCGTTGAGGCGCTCTGCCCAGCTATCTACAGCGTCTATAACTGCGTGATAGACCTCATCGAGGAGCATGTCGACGGCGGGAACGCTCTCGTTGAGGTCCGAGAGGCCAATTGCCGCCAGGCCGCCATCGGGCACCTCTTGGGGCGTGTAGTTTACGTTGACACCAATGCCGCAGACGGCGAAAGGTTTGCCTTCGTTATCGCGTGCGGCCTCGACCAGAATGCCGCCGAGCTTGCGTCCTCGCGCGACCAGGTCGTTGGGCCATTTGAGGCCAATCTCGTTTGCAAGACCCTGCTTTTCGAGTGCTTCGAGCACCGCTAGGCCGCTGACGGCGGCAAGACCAGAGTACTTTGCGGGATTAACGCATGGACGCAGGACAATCGAAAGCAATAGGTTGCCGGCGGTTGAATCCCACTTGTGGCCGCGCCGGCCGCGTCCTGCCGTTTGCGCGCGGGCGGCAAGTCCTGTGCCGTGCGGCGCACCCTGTTTTCCTGCCTCGAGCAGGTCATCGTTGGTCGATCCGGTTACGTCGACGATCGTTAATTTGGCATCCATAACGGCTGCTACCTCCTAAGTTAATAAGGCAATCGCGCAATGGTGTCGAGAGATAGACACAATGTGAAGCCTTTGTCGCATTTGGACAATTTAATGTTAACACGTCAACAACGACTGAAATGCGCTATCCTCTCTTGGTCGATGTAAACACGTCAACAACTCAAAGGAGGTTAGTGATGGGTTTCACGATTCTTGGAACAGGCTCGGCGCTTCCTAAGCGCAGTGTCTCCAATGACGAGCTGTCTGAGTTCCTCGATACCTCAGATGAGTGGATTTTTACCCGCACCGGTATCAAGAGCCGCCATGTCTGCACCACCGAGTTACTTGACGACCTTGCTGTAGCGGCGAGCGAGCGGGCACTCCAGGTGTCCGGAATCGACGCGAGCCAGCTGGATCTGATCGTCTGCTCGACGACGACGGGTGACCACCTTGTTCCCGCTGAGGCGTGTGCCGTTGCTGAGCGACTAGGCGCGACGTGCCCTGCCTTCGATGTCTCGGCGGCCTGCGCCGGCTTCGTATTTGCGCTCGATGTCGCCGAGGGCTATATCGCCCGCGGCCGTGCCGAGCGCGTGCTTGTCGTTGCTGCCGAGCAGATGACGCGCGCGCTCGACTGGACCGACCGTGCCACCTGCGTGCTCTTTGGCGACGGCGCGGGCGCTGCAGTGATAGGGGCTGGGGGAGACAACCCCCTTGCCGTTGAGCTTTCGACGGCGCCCGACGTCGAGACGTTGCGCGTTCCCGGTCTGGTCGGCACCTCGCCGTTTAAGGACTCCGCAGATAGCGCGAGCGTGCTGTCCATGAATGGTCGCCGCGTGTTCAAGTTCGGCGTCAACGCCATCTGCGACACGGTCCATAAGCTTGCGAGCGATGCGGGCATTTCGGTCGAAGACATCGATCATTTTGTATTCCATCAGGCTAACGAACGAATCCTGAGTCAGGCGGTCAAGCGTCTCGGCGTGCCAGACGAGCGCGTGGTTCGAACGCTACGCGAGACCGGCAACATTTCGAGCGCCTGCATTCCCTTTGCGTTTGACCGGCTGGCACGTACCGACGCACTGAATGAGGACGACACCATCGCCCTCGTTGGATTTGGCGCCGGCCTGGATATAGGTGGCTATCTGCTTCGTTGGAAGTAGTCGCACATAGGAAATAAAAACGCCCCTAGGGCACAAACAAAGGAGAACTACCATGGCAGATCAGAAGACCTTCGAGCGCGTTTGCGACGTTATCCGCGAGACCGCCGGTCTTGACGATGTCGAGATGAAGCCCGAGTCCACGCTCGAGGAGATTGGCCTCGACAGCCTGGGTACCGTCGAGATCCTCGTTGCCGTCGAGGACGAGTTTGGCATTGAGCTCGATACCGAGGAGAACCCCAAGACGGTTGGCGAGTTCGTCGATACGGTCGAGGCGGCATTGGAGAAGTAGTGATGCTCAAGTCTCCTCTCTGCGATTTGCTCGGCATCGAAAAGCCCGTGTTCCAGGGTGGCATGGCCTGGATTGCCGACGCCTCGTTGGCATCTGCTGTGTCCGAGGCAGGCGGCTTAGGCATTATCGCGGCCATGAATGCCGACGCAAACTGGCTGCGCGACCAGATTCATGAGCTGCGCGCCAAGACGGATAAGCCCTTTGGCGTCAACGTTATGCTCATGAGCCCGTTTGTCGACGAGGTCGCACAAGTGGTGATTGATGAGCAGGTGCCCGTAGTGGTGACCGGTGCCGGCAATCCCACCAAGTACATGAAGGCGTGGAACGAGGCTGGCATCAAGGTCATCCCGGTCGTTGCTTCGGTGGCGTTGGCGCGCCTCGTGGCGCGTCGTGGAGCTACGGCGGTTGTTGCCGAGGGCACCGAATCGGGCGGCCATATTGGCGAGACCTCGACGATGGCACTTGTCCCGCAGGTCGTCGATGCGGTCGATATTCCCGTGGTTGCGGCTGGCGGCATCGCCGATGGCCGCGGTGTGGCGGCCGCCTTTATGCTTGGCGCCGCTGGCGTCCAAGTGGGCACGCGTTTTCTCGTTGCCGATGAGTGCACCGTCTCCGAGCAATACAAAGAGCTGGTGCTCAAGGCGGGAGACACCTCGACGCGCGCGACTGGCCGTTCGACGGGACATCCGGTGCGTGCGCTTAAGAGCCCCTTCACCAATGCCTACGCCAAAAGTGAGGCGGCGGGCGTAAGTGTCGAGGAACTCGGGGCCATGGGCACGGGTGCCCTTCGCAAGGCCGCCAAGGACGGCAATTACGAAGAGGGTTCGTATCTGTGCGGACAGATTGCCGGCATGGTGAACGAGCGCCAGAGCGCGCGCGAAATCGTCGACGATCTGGTCGATGGCGCCGAGCACGTCCTGAAGGGTGCGTGCGCATGGGTAGCGTAGCGTTTCTGTTTGCCGGCCAGGGCGCCCAGCACCCCGCGATGGGTGTCGACCTCATCGAGGCATCGCCGGCAGCTACCGAGGTGTTCGCGATCGCCGACGAGGTGCGTCCGGGAACCAGCGAGCAGTGCCGGAGCGCCTCCAAGGAGGAGCTCTCGCAGACCGAGAACACGCAGCCGTGCGTGTTCGTTCACGACCTGGCAGCGGCTGCCGCCCTGCGCGAGCGCGGCGTGGTGCCTGCCGCCTGTGCGGGATTTTCGCTGGGCGAGGTCTCTGCGCTCACCTTTGCGGGGGCGTTCGATACGCGAGCGGGCTTTGAGCTCGTGTGCGAGCGCGCGGCGCTGATGGCCGCGGCTGCCGAGCGCCATCCGGGCGGCATGCGCGCCGTCATCAAGCTCGATGCGGCGCAAGTCGAGAACCTGACTGCGCAGGCCGGCGAGGACTGCTGGCCGGTCAACTACAACAGCCCGCAGCAGATGGTTGTGGCCGGAGCGCCCGAGGCGCTGCAGGCGCTCGACGACCTAGTAAAAGAGGCTGGCGGCCGCGCTATGAAAGTCGCGGTGTCGGGTGCATTTCATAGCCCCTATATGGCAGAGGCGACTGAGGGGCTGGCGACGTATATCCAAGACGGCCACGCGCCGTCTCCGCTGCTGATTCCGGTCATGGCAAACATGACGGCGGCGCCCTATCCGGCGGATCCGCGAGCAGCATCGGATGTCTTGGCCAACCAAGTGAGCCATGCCGTGCGCTGGGTCGACACGCTGCATGCTCTGCAGGATCAAGGCATCGACACGTTTATTGAGGTTGGCCCTGGCAAAACGCTGTCCGGCCTGGTCAAGCGTACGTTGAGCGACGTTCGCGTGTATTCGTGCGAAACAGCCGAGCAGGTCGCAGCTATTGCCGACGAGCTCGCATAGCCCACAGGGCTGTAACCCGAAAGGAATGACATGGGCAACTTGAACAACGGCGCGCTCGAGCGCAACGATTCACGTCGCGTGGCACTGATCACGGGCGGCTCGCGTGGTATCGGCCGCGCTTGTGCGGTTGGCCTGGCGGAGGACGGCTTTGATATCGCCGTCGTCTATGCCGGTAGCGTCGATGCGGCGCGCGAGACGTGCGAAGCCTGCGAGGCCGCTGGTGCCACAGCTCGCGCGTATCAATGCGATGTGGCCGACCCCGATGCCGTCAATGCGTGCATCGAGGCCGTGTTCAACGACTTTGGTTCGATTTGGGCGCTCGTCAATAACGCCGGGATCACTCGCGATGGGCTGCTTATGCGCATGGGCGACGATGCCTTCGATCGCGTGCTCGATGTCAATCTCAAGGGCACGTTCAATACAACACGCGCGCTCACCAAGACCTTTATGCGCCAGCGTGGCGGCTGCATCGTCAATATGAGCTCGGTCGTGGGCCTGATGGGCAATGCCGGGCAGGCCAACTACGCTGCCTCCAAGGCGGGCGTGATTGGCCTGACCAAGGCAGTAGCGCGTGAGCTTGCGCCCCGCGGCGTACGAGTGAACGCAGTTGCCCCCGGGTTTGTCGAGACGGATATGACGGCAAAGCTCTCGGAGAAGGTTCGCGCGGCAACCGAGGAGCAGATTCCCCTAAAGCGTATGGCGCAGCCCGAGGAAGTGGCCGGCGTGGTGCGCTTTTTGGCGAGCGATGCGGCTGCCTACATTACGGGCGAGGTCGTACGCGTCGACGGCGGAATGGCGATGTAGAAACCAGAGCCACACAACGGCTTGGATGAGGAGACCATGATGGAACAGAGAGTTGCAATCACCGGCATCGGTGCCGTATCGCCGCTCGGCAACACCGCGCTTGCCACCTGGGCGGCAATGTGTGCCGGCACGTGCGGCATCGGCCCGATCACGCACTTCGATACCGATGCGTTTGCCGTCAAGGTGGCGGCCGAGGTCAAGGGCTTTGACGGCAACGAGTACTTTGGCAAGCGTGACGCCAAGCACCTGGACCCCTGCGTTCAGTTTGCCCTGGCAGCGTCGGACGAGGCCATGCACGATGCGGGCCTCGATGTTGAGGGCGCGGTCGATCGCGATCGCCTGGGTGTCTATG
>CABSMV010000082.1 GCA_902478935.1 uncultured Collinsella sp.
CTACACCCTAGAGTTCGTCGGCAGCGTCAGATGTGTATAAGAGACAGCCACGGGGATCGAGCCGGCCTGCACGGGCGTCGGCGCCGTGTAGCCCAGGTTCTCGATAGCACGAAGCATCTCGTCCGAAAGTCCCAGCTCGTCAAAGGCGGGCAGGCTCTCGGTAGCGGACTCGACGGCCTGGGCAGCATTGGCCTCATCGGCGGCATCGAAGGCAGCCTGGGTCATGGCCTCGCGGGCCTCGTCCAGGATCTCGGCGTCGGTGACGTCGGATACAGAATTACGCATATGTTGTTGTTCCTTATCTGCACGCGCAATGGGCACGGCATGCGGCCGCGCGGGCGTGCTTGGTAGTGCGCTAATACATACAAAAACAGGTGCGCACAGAGAGGACGTTGCTCAGCACGCTGGCGATCGCTTTGGCAGCCCTATCACGCGCCGTCCAGACGCAGCAGCTCTAAGCGATGGAGCAGATTCGCCGCCGGTTAGTATACCCGTACTCCGTATGCCCCCACGTAAACCACAGATGACGGGGTGGACGAGGTGGGCCCGGCTGATTGTCTCAATCTGTAACATCTACAGGGCAAATCTTCCTCTACGTGTTACAGATCGAGACAAACGGTCGACACGGTTCACAAACGTCTCAATCTGTAACAGTTACCGAGTAAAATCGGCCCTAATTGTTATAGATCAAGACAGAGGGGGATTTCCGTCCAGTCCAAACCAAATCTCTCAGGCTTCCTGCAATTTCGAACATGTGGCCTATAATGTTGCTTTGGTTACGCTATATATTGCGCAGCCATTTAATACGTCGCCCACCGGGGGCCATTAATTCCTATCGCCATATTGGCTAGGAAGCAATCAAAGGAGGTATCCGTGACAGCAGAGACGCCTTGCTCGGTCCTCTATAACGATATTCGCTCGTTCGGCGGTCTTAAACATCTCGAGATCGCCCGAATGCTCATCAATGGAAACTCTTATCTCGGCAGTACCCTGCTCGAGAAATGCTCTTCCAACCGCTCGTATCTCACCCGTTACATCGTCCATCGCAAGCCTGACCAGTGCGCGCCCTCCATCTACAGCGACTTTACCGTCACCACGCTCAACCTTTCCTCGGTAATCTACAGCAAGCTCGGCGGCGGCGAGTCCGCCTATCGGGCAATCGCCGAGCACTATCGCGGTCCGGCCGCCAACGAAATGATGTCGGCTCTCGCCAGCTACAAGCTGGACAGCCGCCTATATGCAAATGCCCTCAATCGCATCGACAACTTTGACGGCAATGCCGTGCGCGAGAAAAGCACGCTTTACCTTATGCTCTTTGTGGCAACGGGGGCGCTCGCCGATCCCGTTCAGGGCGTGGCCACCGTCGAGCGCTTTTGCGACAGCAAGACGGGCGGGCACTTTGGCACCACCGAAACTACCGTCGGACGTGGCTTTATGAGCAGCCTGGAGCAGCCGCGCACCGTCGCCCCCAACCTCGGTCTGCTCAGAACCCATGCCGACAACTGCGCCGACATGCAAATCCATCCCCTCGCACGCGATCCGCACGGCACCGTGATTGGTTCTTTGCCCAAAACCTCGCCCAGTATCACCGATGTGGGCGCTGACGCATCGCGCGAGCATCTTCGCATTTGGCTTGAGGGTGAGCACTGGTACGCCCAGGGCCTTGGATCGACCAACGGCACGGTACTCGAATCGGGTGCAGGCGACGGCGATATTGTGATTGAGCCGCCGCGCGACCAACGCGAGCCCGGCAAGATCTATCCCCCAGTGGAAATCGAAAACAGCGACAGGCTCCATCTGGGTCTCTACACGACATTCCTTGTCATTGTGGACTAGCACGGACAGCGATCGGAAGACGGTCGCCGTCCGTCTTACGTCTTCTGCCTTCTGCGTCGTAAACGACAATGCTCAGCGGTATACGTGGGCAGTGCGACTATCATGGTACTTTACCGATATCCGCACTGCTCGCGTATACGTGCGGCAACCCATGCCAGACAAAGGAACGCCATGGATACTACCGATAGCGCCTATGGCGACAAACTCGTCCGTCTCGATACGTTCGATACCGCCGTGGCGGTCGACCCCAGCGCCGAGGACGACGCCAAACGCCGGTTTATGACACTTATTCTCCAGACGGCCCACCGCAACAACGGCAACATCGGGCACGTGCTGCGCGCGACCAACACGAGCGGCGAGGTCTTTGCCGTCAAGCTGTTCAAGGACAACGTCATTCTCTCTGGCCAAGCCCCCGACCGCTCCGCCGAGCAATCGGCAGCGCACCTGGCCAACACCGCTGCGCTGTTTGAGGAGTACCGTCATCTGTGTACCGTCTCGTACCTGCGCGGATTTCCGCGCGTCTATGGCTATGGATCGTGCGAGGATGACCCGCTCATCCTCATGGAGTGGGTCGAGGGCACCTCACTCAAGCAGGCGCTGCCCCTGCTTCCTCACGACGCCTCGGGCGGGCTGACCACCCAGATGGTCGCCGCCGTCGGAAACGCCGTGCTTCGTGCGCTCTTGATGACCCAAGGCCTCGTGAATCCGGTCGTCCATCGCGACCTGTCGCCTGCCAATATTATGTTCCGCACCACCAGCCGAACGCTCGAGCAGCAGATTGCCGATTGCTCCTTTGACCCCTGCCTCATCGACATGGGCTCCGCGACCATGGCTCTCGGCGACGACACGATCACCCGGCGCGCCGACATCTGGCGCTTTGCCACGCCCGCATACGCCGCGCCCGAGATGCTCACGCAGGATATCGAAGGCATCGCGGCCCTTCGCCGTTCGCCGGCAATCGACGTCTATGCGCTTTCGAGCATTCTGTACCAGCTCTACAGCGGTCGCAAACCGTTTGACTTTGAGTCGACGGACGCCGCTGCAACCGGCTCGTTCTATCTCGTAAAGACCAAGACCAAGCCGGCACCGCTCGAGCCGCGCTGCGAGGGCGATGAAGCGCTCGTCCAAATCATCATGAAGGGTCTCTCAGTCGAGCAGTGCGATCGTCCCACCGAGCAGCAGATGCTCGAGGTGCTCTCGGCATACCTCACCGATGCCGAATCCGAGGGCCGCGAAGGCGCGGGCAGTGACGCCGCAATCGACATCGACTCCGGTACACACCTTAAGGTCGACGTCGCCGGCGAGCGCGCGCGAGAGATCCTGGAGCAGGCCCGGCACGATGCCATGACCCGCCGCCGCTTTATTATCGGTGGCGTCGTTGCAGCCGTTGCGGGGCTCAGCGTTATCGGGGCGGCAACCCATGGCTTTGGCATCCCCGACTACCTTGACGGCATCCGCGGTTCACTTGACGACTACACCTGGGATCAGCTGCAGGAGATTTCGCTCAAGATTAAGGCCGCCGAGACCCGTAGCGAGGCACGCGAGATTGCCAAGCGCCATCACCTGCTCGATGCCGATGGGCATATCCCCTATCCGTGTACCAAGCGTGTCACGCTCACCAACGGGCTGCAGGTTGGCGCGCAGCTTGTGGGCATCCGCCACGATGAGCTTCTGGACGGGACGGGCAAGGCCGGACTGACGTTTATGTTCGATGCGGGTATTGCCGAGCGCAACGCTGCGGCTGAACCGCCGAGCGCCGGCTGGGCAGATTGCGAGCTGCGGGAATGGCTCAACGGCGACGGCCTTAAGCTGCTGCCCAACGAGTTGCGCGCACTCATTAAAGGGGTCAAGAAGGTCTCGAACAATGTGGGCGCCACCAACAGCGCATCGTGCCTGAGCGAGTTGCCCGCAACCCTTTGGCTGCCCGCCATGGTCGAGCTGTGCGGTACGCAACCGCCCGATTCGTTTACCGAGGGCTTTCACTACCTGGCCGACATCTACAACGGCGAGGGCAAGGAGTACCAACTCTTCCACGAGCTCAAGGTAAGTCCGTATACCACGAACGAGACGTTGGTTCGCCAGTGGAAGGGCAAGGACACCTGTTGGTGGGAACGAACGGCAAGTCCCGACACATCGGAGAGCGAAGGCACACTCTATATGAACCGCGTGGGGCACGACGGCGACGTCTTTACGTACGCAACGCCTGCGGAAAAACCAAACAAACGAACCTGCGTGATCCCCGGATTCTGTATCTAGAGAGCGGGCGTCTTGCCGTGACGGGACCCCTCCCCGGCAATTGTCTCAATCTGTAACAGTTAGAGGTCATATTTGCTGCTAGATGTTACAGAACGAGACATTGAGTTTCCTGCCAACTGTTTGTCTTGATCTGTAACAAATACTCGGTAAAACGGGGTCTAGTTGTTACAGATCGAGACGTTAGTTTTCGGCTGAAATGTTTGTCTAAATCTGTAACAGCTATGGTTCAAAAACCGGTCCAGACGTTACAGATTGAGATGATTGGTTGGGACGGTCCATCGGCCAACCAACTATCCTCATCTGTAACGAAATGTCATACATTTCTTTCTGTACTGTACACCCCCAGGGGGTATGGGTGTATAGTATCAGCAGGTTAACAATTCCAACACCGAACCACAGAAAGGAGAAGCCATGGCTCAAGATAAGTTTGACGTGGGCGGCATGACGTGCGCCGCGTGCCAAGCGCACGTGGACCGTGCCGTCAGCAAACTCGACGGCGTCCAAAGTGTCGCGGTCAATCTGCTCGCCGGCTCTATGCTGGTGGACTACGACCCTGCGCAGGTCTCCCCCGACGACATCTGCACCGCTGTCGACCGCGCGGGCTACTCGGCCTCGCCCGTCAGCACGGGCATCGACGCCTCCCAAAACGGCAGTACGCAAGCCAGGTCCGGCGCCGCCCATATGGAGTCGCCCACCAAAAAGCTGGAGGCCGCCGCCTCCGCCATGCGCACCCGCCTCATCATCTCGATCGTATTCCTCATCCCACTGTTCTACATAGGCATGGGGCACATGCTCGGCTGGCCGCTGCCCGGTATTTTCACCGACCATACCCACAGCATGACACTCGCGCTCACCGAGCTCGTCCTGCTCATCCCCATCGTCTACGTCAACGACGCGTACTTTATCAACGGGTTTAAATCGCTCGCGCACGGCGCGCCCACCATGGACGCCCTTATTGCCGTGGGCGCCACCGCCTCCATCGCCTGGTCGCTCTACGCCATGTTCATCATGGCCGACCAGCTAGCCGCAGGTCAGGTGCACGAGGCCATGATGACGAGCATGGACAACCTGTATTTTGAGAGCGCTGGCACCATCCTGTCGCTCGTCACCGTGGGCAAATACCTCGAGACGCGCAGCAAGTCCAAGACCGGCGGCGCTATCGAGGCGCTCATCGACTTGGCACCCAAGACCGCGACCGTCGTGGCAGAGGACGGCAGCGAGGCCACCGTCGACGTCGATGCCATTCTGCCCGGCCAGGTGCTGCGTGTGCGCCCCGGCGAGTCCATCCCCGTTGACGGCGTGGTGCTCGAGGGCAGCTCGGCCGTGGACGAAAGCGCGCTCACCGGCGAATCCATTCCCGTGGAGAAGACCGCCGGCGACACTGTCAATGCGGCCACGGTCAACCGCACGGGCTCGTTTACCTTCCGCGCCACGCGTGTGGGTGCCGACACGTCGCTCGCCAAGATTATCCAGCTCGTCGAGGACGCCAACGCCACCAAGGCGCCTATCGCCCGCATGGCCGACAAAGTCGCCGGCGTGTTCGTGCCCGTGGTGTTCGTGATCTCGGCCGTGACCTTTGCGGCGTGGATGGCACTGACCGGCAGCATAAACGAGGCGCTCACCTCCGCCGTGGCCGTGCTGGTGATCAGCTGCCCGTGCGCGCTGGGTCTGGCCACGCCCGTCGCCATTATGGTCGGCACCGGCAAGGGCGCCGAGATGGGCATTCTGTTCAAGAGCGCCGAGGCGCTGGAGAACCTGCGCAGCGTAGGTACCGTGGTGCTCGATAAGACGGGCACGGTCACCCGCGGCAAGCCTGCTGTGACCGATATCGTAGTAGCCACGCGCGCCGACGGCTCGCCCGCCATGAGCGAAAAAGCGCTGCTCAAGCTGGCCGCCGCGCTGGAGCGCTCGAGCGAGCACCCGCTGGCCGAGGCAATTATGGCCGAGTGCGAGACACGCGGGATCGTCGCGCGCATGGTCGAAGACTTTACTGCCGTGCCCGGTCGTGGCGTTACGGCGCACGAGGGGCAAAACGCCATTGCAGCCGGCAACGTGCGTCTGATGGACGAGCTGGGCGTGAAGGTTCCCGCCGGCCTTGCCGAACAGTTCGCGGCCGAGGGCAAGACGCCACTGTTCTTTGCCAAGAACGGCGAGCTTGTCGGCACCATCGCCGTGGCGGACGAGGTCAAGGAGACGAGCGCCGGGGCCATCGCCGCACTGCGCTCGCTTGGCGTCGACGTGCGCATGCTCACCGGCGACAACCGCGTGACAGCCGAAGCGATCGCCCGCCGCGTGGGACTGAGCAGCGAGCAGGTCATCACCGACGTCCTCCCCGCCGACAAGGAACGCCACGTGCGCGAGCTGCAGGATGCGGGCAGCAAGGTCGCCATGGTGGGCGACGGCATCAACGACTCCCCCGCCCTGGCGCGCGCCGACGTGGGCCTTGCCATCGGTACCGGCGCCGACATCGCCAAAGAAGGGGCAGATGTGGTTCTCATGCGCAGCGACCTCATGGACGTCGCCCGTGCCATCGAGCTGTCGCGCGCCACAATTCGCAACATCAAGCAGGACCTGTTCTGGGCGCTGTTCTACAACGGCATCGGCATTCCGCTGGCGGCGGGCGTGTTCTTCCCTCTCACGAGTTGGCAGCTCTCGCCGATGTTCGGCGCCGCGGCCATGAGCCTGTCGAGTGTCTGCGTCGTGTCCAATGCGCTGCGCCTGCGAACCTTTAAGCCGAAAGTGGCAAAATAGGCTCACCATTCAGTCCATTTAGAACGGGTTTTCCAGATGCCCGAGATTGACCTGAAAGAGGAGCGACGCGTACTTTGATACGCGAGCGACGGCTTGAAGGTCAAGGTCGGGTGCCTGGGAAAGCCGACACAACAGAGAGGAATATCCATGCGTTTCACAATTAAGACTTCCGGCCTTATGTGCGGCCACTGCGACGCCACTGTCGAGACGGCACTGCTCAACGTTGCCGGCGTGACCGACGCCGACGCCGATCACGAGACCCAGACCGTACAGGTGGAGTGCGCCGACACCGTGACCGCTGAGCAGCTCGTTGCCGCCGTCGAGGACGCCGGCGAGAAGTTCCACGCCCTATCCGTGACCGCCGCGTAGCAGACGCCGCCTACTGAATCCTCAGAAGTTGCGGTGAAATACGGACTGTTGTGCCGCCCTAGGCCTTTAAACGGTCCGTATTTCACCGCAACTGACGGGGACATCCGGAAGATCGACCAGAAACGAGGACCCGCCATGATGGCAGACCATAAATCGGTGACCCGCATGCTCAAGACGGCACGCGGCCAGATCGACGGCATCCTACGGATGGTCGAGGAGGACCGTTACTGCGTCGACATCTCCACGCAGCTCATGGCAACACAGGCGCTCCTCGCGCGCATCAACGCCGACGTGCTCAAGGCGCATATCGAGGGCTGCGTGACTTCGGCAATCGAATCGGGCGACGAGGACCTCAAAGCCGCCAAGCTCGCCGAGATCGAACGCGTCGTCGACAAGCTCTCCAAGTAATTGGGGCATTGGGGACAGACTTCTTTGCACCGTCTTGGTATTCCGAGGACAGGTATGTTTGCACCACATTGGTGCAGATTAACCTGTCCCCCTTGCTCTAAATCGGGTATAAAGGCGTGCAGCATATCGAACGAAAGGCAATTTGCATGAATGACTTTATGAAGGGTCGCAATGGTGCCGATGAACTCACCATCGTGATGGGTTTTGCCGGCATCGTCATCGCGATGATCGGATCGATAGCCCGCATCCAGTGGCTCAGCTGGATTGCCATCGCCGTAATCGTGATTGGCGTGCTGCGCGGCCTGTCCAAAAATATCGACGCACGTCGCAAGGAGAACGAGGCCTTTGTCGCCGCGACTGCAAACGTACCCGGCTTGGGCAAGTTCGTCGCCAGTTTGGGCGGCGGCGCTGCAGCGGCCAGCACCTCACGCGCGGCCGGCACCAGCAAGGAGGACTTTGAGCGTGCCAAACGCACGGCTAAGAAGATGTGGAAGGGCCGCAAGACCACGGCATACCTCAAGTGCCCCAACTGTGGCCAGATGCTCTCCGTCCCCAAGGGCAAAGGCAAGATCCGCGTCACCTGCCCCAAGTGCCATGCCAAGATGGAGACGCGCTCCTAGCCGCCATACCATGGGACAAATAAAAGCCGAGGCCTCGCACTGGGACCTCGGCTTTTTCTGATTATGACAAAAGGATTGTCCCTTTGTCGCATCGCCATATCGCGCGCTTACGCCACGCCATCGCGGGCAAGCTCCTCGGCCAACGCCTCGGCAGGCATGGCCATAATCGCGTCGAGCTCGGCGTCCACCTCGGGAATACGCTTCACCTTGAGCTTGCGCACCAGATCACCGCGACACATCACGTGCGTCGGATCACGCAGTGCGCACAGGTCATCGAGCGGGTTCTCGCGCGTCACCAGGATATCGGCGGCCTTGCCGCACTCAATCGTGCCGGTCTCGCCGCCCAGCCCCAGCAGCTCGGCATTGACCTGCGTGGCCGTATGCAGCGCGAAGGCGTTGCCCACGCCGACATACTTGGCAAAATAGGCCACCTCACGCCACATGTCGTACTGCGTCACGAACGGGCAGCTCGAGTCCGTGCCAAGGCCCACCTTAACGCCAGCTTCCAGTGCGGCACGGGCGTTCTCGATGATGCCCGAGCACACGATGTCACCGTTCTTCTTTTGTGTATCGGTCGAATGGGTCTTTTCCGGGTCGAGCAATACAAACGGCAGCGCCGGGCTGATAGTGCAGGTAACGCTGGGCGCACGCCCCTCGAGCTGCGTGCCCGCGGCGCCACCTGTCTCTTATACACATCTGACGCTGCCGACGAACTCTAGGGTGTAGA
>CABSMV010000083.1 GCA_902478935.1 uncultured Collinsella sp.
CAGTTGGCCCCAAAGGACAGGATGCCGCCATCGCCAAACAGCAGCGCCTGCAGCGCCAGCGCAACCGAAACCGCAATGGCCGCGGCCTCGGGACCCAGCAGCAGCGCGATGAGCGCGCCGCCGACGGCGTGACCCGTGGTACCGCCGGGCAGCGGCACATTGAACATCATGAGCAGGAAGGAGAACGCGGCGCAGATGCCCAGGAAAGCCATGTGCTCGCGATCGAGCGTGGCGCGCACCTTCTTGATGCAATGGGCCCACACGGGAACCATTGCCACTGCCAGCACGGCATCGGTCTGCGGGGACAGATAATTATCTGGAATGTGCATGTACGCCTCCCGGTTATCGGCGCACGGAATTGCAACGCCGCTTGAATCACCTTTCCAGTGTTACGTAATGTCAGATTCGTAACACGCCGCGGGCTATCATAGCAAAACGGCGCACTGCCGACAAAGCAGCACGCCGTTATGTAATGCGCGTGTCATATATGCAGGCTCAACGGTGCCTTATACCGGGCATAGCAGTCACGTAGGACTCGGCAGCAGCCACCGCTGACCCATACCTCAGCGCAGAACCTAGCCGCGGACCTCGCCGTTTACGCCCTTGCACACCTTGGTAACGATCTTCTGGTGCGCCTTCTCGACCTCTTCGCTGGTGAGCGTGTGGTCGTCGGAGCGATACGTAAGCGCAAAGGCCATGGATTTCTTGCCCTTGCCGATGCGGACCGGATCGCGGTAGACATCGAACAGGCGCACGCCCTCGAGCAGTTTGCCGCCGGCACTCGTAATACGACGCTCAAGATCCTCGCAGGTCACAGTGTTGTCGACCACGATAGCAAGGTCGTGCTCAACGGCCGGGTACTGCGAGAACTCACGGTAGTTCTCCTGGTTGCGGGCGCCCTTGATCAGCTTGTCCAGGTCGAGCTCAAAGGCAACGACGACCTCGTCAATGCCCATAGCCTCGCGTGCCTCGGGGTGGATCTCGCCAACCCAGCCCAGCACGGTACCGCCCGAGAGCACCTCGGCAGCACGACCCGGCTGCAGGAAGGCATAGCTCTCGCCCTCGACGGGACGGAAGCGAACCTTCTCGATGCGCAGCTGGGCAAGCAGCTCCTCGACGATGCCCTTGCCAAAGAAGAAGCGCAGCTTGCGGTACTTCATGCTCCAGGACTGCTCGCTCCACTGGCCCGAGAGCACACCCGCCACGGACTTGGTCTCCTTGGGCAGGCTGGCGTTCTCGCGACCGTGGAACAGGCTGCCGACCTCGTACAGGTGCACGTTGGGCGTACCGTGCGCCTCGTTGTAGGCCACGGACTGTAGCAGGCCCGGCAGCAGCGAACGACGCATCTCGGTCTGCTCGGCCACCAGCGGGTTCATGAGCACCACGGGGCAACCGCGGCCCTCGGTGGACATGCCGATCTTCTCCAGGTCGCCCGGGGCGGCAAAGCCAAAAGTCGTGGTCTCGTTGAGGCCGCAGGCGCGCAGGATCTCGCCGACCTTGCGGGTGAGCTTCTGCTCGCGGGTCAGGCCGCCAATATGGTTCTTGGCGGCCGGGATGGTCGCCGTCACACGGCCCATGCCCCACAGGCGCAGGACCTCCTCGATCAGGTCGATCTCGCGCGGCAGGTCGGGACGGAAGCTCGGCGGGGTGACCATGAAGTCATCGCCGTCGCGCTCGACGGTGCAGCCCAGGCGGGTGAGCGAACGCTCGATAAACTCGGGCTCGATGTCGGCACCGCAGATGGCATGCACGCGGGCCAGGCGCAGCTTGATGCTGTCGATAGTCTTGGGCGCAGGGAAAACGTCGACATAGCCGGGAGCAACCTCGCCGCCGGCGATCTCCTCGATCAGCGCGCAGGTAACGTTGGCAACATCCACGCAACCGGTCTCATCGACCTGACGCTCAAAGCGAATGGAGGCATCGGAGATCAGCGACAGGTCGCGGCTGGTGTGCGAGGTGCGACCGGCGTTGAAGCAGGCGCTCTCGACCATCACGTCGACGGTATCGTCCTCAATCTCGGAATCCATGCCGCCCATAACGCCGGCCAACGCCACGGGGCGCTCGCCGTCGGTGATAAGGCCCATGCCGGCGTCGAGCACGCGCTCCTCTCCGTCGAGCGTCGTGAACTTCTCATCCTGCTGGGCGGCGCGAACCACCACGCGGCGCCCGCCCTCGCGCTCGGCAAAGGTGTCCAGGTCAAAGGCGTGCAGCGGCTGACCGGTGAGCATCATCACGTAGTTGGTGATGTCGACGATGTTGTTGTGCGGGCGTACGCCCAGGGCGTTGAGGCGCTTGACCATCCAGTCGGGCGAGGGGCCGACCTTCACGTTGCGCACGATGCGGGCGACGTAGCGGTCGCACAGGCCCTCGTCGGCAATCTCGACCGAAAGCTCGTCGTCGGTCGCGCGGCCGGTCTCGGCCTTGATGGCAGGCAGCTCAACGTGGAAATCGCGGTCGAAGATGGCGCCGGTCTCGCGGGCCATGCCGATCATGGACAGGCAATCGGGACGGTTGGGCGTGATCTCGCAGTCAAGCACGGTATCGCTCGAGCCCACGTACTCGGCAAACGGCATGCCGCAGGGCGTATCCTCGGGCAGGATCATGATGCCGGAGTGATCGCCGCCCAGGCCGAGCTCGCGCGCGGAGCAGTTCATGCCCATGGACACGACGCCGCGAAGCTTGCTCTTCTTGATCTTGACGTCACCGGGAAGCACGGCGCCAATCATGGCCGTGACGATGTGGTCGCCGGCCTCGAAGTTCTGCGCGCCACAGACGATCTGCAGCGGAGCAGGGTTGCCGTCGGCGTCGAGATTCTTGTCGCCCACATCGACCGAGCACACATACATGTGGTCGCTATCGGGGTGCGGGGTCTTGGTGAGCACCTTGGCGGTCACCACGTGGTCGAAGGACTCGCCCACGGTGTCGATCGCCTCAACCTCGGTGCCGGTACGGATATATTCGTCCGAAAGGGTCTTGGGATCCTCCGGAATATCGATCATGGTCTTGAGCCAGTCGTAAGAAACGCGCATCTAACTGGTCTCCTTTCATAAATGCGGCTTTGAGCCGGAAACTGCAACTAAGAAGAAAGCGTTCTAGAACTGGTTCAAGAACCTCATGTCACCAGTCATCAACGTGCGCAGGTCGGGCAGGTCGTAGCGCAGTGCCGCGACGCGCTCGGCGCCAATACCAAAGGCGAAGCCGGTGTACTTCTCGGGGTCGATGCCGCAGTTGATCAGGACGTTGGGGTCGACCATGCCGCAGCCCAGGATCTCGATCCAGCCGCTGTGCTTGCAGAAGTTGCAGCCCTTGCCGCCGCAGACGTGGCAGCTCACGTCCACCTCGCAGCTAGGCTCGGTGAAGGGGAAGAAGTGCGGACGGTAGCGCGTCTTGCGGTCCTCGCCAAACATGCACTTAACAAAGTAGTCGAGCGTGCCCTTAAGATCGCCAAAGGTGATACCCTCGTCGACGACCAGGCCCTCGATCTGGTTGAACTGCGGCAGGTGGCAGGCGTCGGCCGTGTCGGGACGATAGACGGTGCCCGGGCAGATCATGTAGATGGGCGGCTTCTGCGACTCCATGGTGTGGATCTGTACGCCCGAGGTCTGGGTGCGCAGCAGCACGTCGGACTCGCCATGGGCGTGAGCCTCGGGGTGCGCGACGCTGCCGGGGTTGTTATCGACCACGTAGAAGGTATCGCGGGCCGAGCGGCTCGGGTGATCCATGGGGGCGTTGAGCGCAGTGAAGTTGTAGTAGGAAGTATCGACCATGGGGCCGGACTCGACGGTGTAGCCGATGCCGCAGAAGATGTCCTCGGCCTCCTCGATGATCTGCTTGATCAGGTGCTGGTGACCGATCTGCGGACGGATGCCCGGCAGCGTGATGTCGACGGCCTCGTGCTCGAGTGCGTGCTTGAGGGCGGCGGCCTTCATCTCGGTGGTGCGCTCGTCGAGCATGCCCTCGATCAGCTGGCGCATCTCGTTGGCGCGCTTGCCCATCATGGGACGATCCTCGGGGGCGAGTTTGCCCATCATGCGCATCAGGCCGGTGATACGGCCCTTGCGGCCGAGCAGCTCAACGCGCGCGGCCTCGAGCTTTGCGGCATCGTCGGCGCCTGCGACGAGCTCCTTGGCCTCTTCCTCGAGTTTGACCAGATCATCAATCAGACTCATGTCTTCCCTTTCGTCTCTCGCGTATCCGCGCTCCGGGACGGCTGACGCCGCCCGATGCTGCGGATGCGCGGCCCGGTTCGGTAACAAAAAACCGTCCTCGGGCATGTGCATTGCCCAAGGACGGTTGAATTCCGCGGTACCACCTTGTTTGACCCGGCGGATGTCTGGCCCGCTGCGCCCACTCTGCGCCCCTTATCGCGAGGCTCACGGCTTCCCTACTGGGGCTTCGCCGCCGCTGGCCGCGCGCCCGTTGAGGTTGCTGCTCGGGAGTGAACGCTTGGCCCTTGCCACCGCAGGAAGGCTTGCAGCCCATGACCTTCCCTCTCTTGCCGGCGACGCGGCGGGCAAAACCCTCTCCGTCAACGCATTGGGCTATAGGATAACACATTTCGCGAGCGCATCGCCGCGTTCCGTTTTGTTCGCGCTGGGTACAAGGCAGGTAGCTGTGCAAATTGGCCGCGCACCCGCCTGCGGCGCTCGGCCTGCGAGATTAAGGATACGGTATGGGAAAGAAACTCGATAAGAAGGCCCAGGCCGCCGTGGCAAAGGCTGCCAAGGGCGTCAAGGCTGCTAAAGTCGACAAGGCCGTCAAAAAGTTCCGCAAACTCGAGGGCAAGCTGTGGACTCGCGAGTACCTGCTCAAGATTGCCGAGTTCGATGGAGCGACGATTGCTCCTGCCAACGGTGCTGCCGCCCGTGCCGACGCCATGGGCACGCTTGCCGGCGAGCATCACAAGCTACTGACCAGCGAGAAGTCCGTTGAGCTCGTACGCTCGTTAGCGCGCGAGACGGTTGCAGGCGGACACGTAGACGACCCGCAGCTGCTCGACGAGATCCGCGTGCTCGGCCGCGACCAGCGCGAGGCAAGCGTTATTCCTACCGAGGAGGCCGAGGCCTGGACCAGGCTCACCTGCGAAGCCGACGCCGTGTGGCACAAGGCCAAGACGGCCAATGACTGGGCGAGCTTTGAGCCCTATGTGGATAGAATCGTCGCCCAACTTAAGCATCAGGCCGAACTCATGGACCCCAAGCGCGACCCATACGACGTTTGGCTCGACCAGTACGAGCGCGGCCTTTCTGCCGAGAGCTTCGACGCGTTTTGCGAGGAGGTCAAGGCCACGGTCGTGCCGCTCGTGCACGCCATCGGCGAGCGCGGCCAGCAGCCCGATGCCGACTTTTTGCACGCCCGCGTGCCCGAGGCCGCCCAGCGCGCCATGAGCTTCGACCTGATGAAGCTCGTCGGCCTGAACCTGGACGACACCACGCTTGCCTTTACCGAGCACCCGTTTAGCGAGGGCTTTGCCGTGGGTGACGCGCGCATCGCGACACACATCTACGAGGACGATTGCATCTCCAACGTCTACAGCATCATCCACGAGGCGGGGCACACCATGTACGAGCTGGGCGTCAATCCCGCCTATGCGCGCACCTGCCTGGAGGGCGGCACCTCCATGGGCATCCACGAGAGCCAGAGCCGCTTCTTTGAGAACACCGTGGGCCGCAGCCGTGCCTTTATGGGACCGCTGCTCGAGGTGCTGCGCCGCCACGCGCCCGAGGTCTACGGCAACGTAGACGAGGACACGCTCTACCGCGCCGTGAACATCGCGCAGCCGTCGTTGATCCGCACCGAGGCCGACGAGCTCACCTATCCGCTGCACGTTATGGTGCGCTACGAGATCGAGCGCATGCTGTTTGCCGGCGAGGCCACGGCCAAGGACATCCCCGCACTTTGGAATCGCTTTATGAACGAGTACCTGGGCATTCCCGTTCCTGACGACACGCACGGGTGCCTGCAGGATACACACTGGAGCGGTGGCTCGTTTGGTTACTTCCCCACCTATGCGCTGGGCAGCGCCTACGACGCCATGTTCGTGCCGGCCATGTGCCGCGACGGCATCGACCTTACCGGTGCCTGCGCGAGCGGCGATCTGGCGCCCGTCCGTGCCTGGCTGGGCGAGCACATTTGGCAGTGGGGCCGCGCCAAGGACGCGCCGGAGCTCATCAAGGGCGCGTGCGGCATGGCGTTCGATGCCCGCTACTACTGCAGCTACCTGCAGGACAAGTTCACCGCGCTCTACGAGCTGTAAGGATTGACCAGCACGCCATCGCCAACGCCAACCATGTTGACGCTAATGTCTTGGCAACGTCAGCGAAAACGGCCCCAAGCGAGCAAGGTGACGTGAAATGAAAGGGCGCTCACCTTCTGGTCGCGCCCTTGAAATTGAACGTCAGATTGCCGCTTGGGGCCGTTTGCAGCGTCGAGCAGTTACGCGGTTTGGTAAAACCGCGTAACTACAGGGCCTCGAGCGCGTTGGCGATGCGCTTCATGGCGGCATCGGCGGATGCTTGGTCGGGCGCCTCGGCCAGCACGCGGATAACCGACTCGGTTCCGCTCTTGCGTACGAGCACGCGGCCCTCGCCCGCCAGCGACGCCTCGGCCTCGGCGATGGCGTTCTGCACGCCCATGTTCTCGAGCGCGGCGTCCTTGTCCGCCACGTGCACGGCCACCTGCGCCTGCGGCAGCAGCTTGCACGGAGCCGTGAGCTGCGAGAGCGTCTCACGCTCGGCACGAATCACTTCCATCACGCGCAGCGAGGTCATAATGCCGTCGCCCGTGCGCTCGATATCGCCAAAGATCGTATGGCCCGTCTGCTCGCCGCCCAGGCTGTAGCCGCCCTCGCGCATCTTGGCATACACGTGACGGTCGCCCACGCCGCTGGTCACGGCACTCAGGCCGGCAAGCTCCAACGACTTGATCAGGCCAAAGTTGCTGGCGATCGTCGGCACCACGGTACCGCCCGAGAGACGCCCGTGCTTGTTCAGGTACACACCGCACACGTACAGGATCTGGTCGCCATCGACCACGCGGCCGCGCTCGTCCACGGCCAGGCAGCGGTCGGCATCGCCATCGTAGGCAAAGCCCACATCCAGGCCCTGCTCCACCACGTGGCGCTGCAGGCGCTCAATATGCGTAGAGCCGCAGTCGACATTGATGTTAAAGCCGTCGGGCGCGGCATTGATCACGCGCACATCGGCGCCCAGTGCGTCGAACACCGGCTTGGCCACCGAGGATGCCGAGCCGTTGGCGCAATCGATGCCGATCTTGACGCCCTGCAGCGAAAAGTTCGCGCTGGCGATGAGCGAAGCAATGTAGCGGTTGCGACCCTGCATGTAGTCCACCGTGGCGCCGATGTGGTTGCCCGTTGCCAGCGGCACCTCGCTCTTGCCATCGATGTAGTCCTCAATAAGCTCCAGCACGTCCTCGTCCATCTTAAAGCCGTCGCTGTTGACGAGCTTAATGCCGTTATCGCAAAACGGGTTGTGGCTCGCGCTGATCATGATGCCGCAATCGAAGCAGCCCTCCACGGTCTGATGCGCCACGCCCGGCGTCGGGATCACGTGCAGCATGTAGGCGTCCGCGCCGCTCGCGACCAGGCCGCTCACCAGCGCCGCCTCGAACATATAGCTCGAGCGACGCGTGTCCTTGCCCACGATCACGCGCGCCTTGGCCCCGCGGTTGGCGCCGTAATACCAGCCCACAAAGCGGCCGATCTTATAAGCGTGCTCTACCGTCAGCCCAACGTTGGCCTCACCGCGAAAGCCGTCGGTGCCAAAGTACTTCATGCGCTCTCCTTACAAAATAGGGGCGGACAGATTGCCTGTCCGCCCCAAAATGGTACTCGATTATCTGCACTACCAGAAAAACCCTACGCCGACGCGCTGTCGCGAGCCGCCTGGCATGTAGGAGTCTGACGCAGCGTAAGCGGCTTGTCCCCCGCCTCGGCCGACGTGGTCAGCGTATACGTGATCGTCGTCGTCTCGCCAGCATGCAGGTCAACGGTGCCCGAATAGAAGGGAATTCCATGCCACGTGGCGACGCCAAGACCAAACTGGGCGCCCTCGACGGTCAGATCAGTAATGTTGCCGCCCGTCGGGGCAAATAGTGAGACATTCAGACGCTCGTCGTCGCGCGCGGCATCGGGCGCGCTCGCCGCGACGTAGTCGGGCAGCTTGCCTGCCTCCTCCTGCGTCATGATGTTCGTCAGGGTAACGGTGATGCGATAGGAGCACGTGCCGTCGCCGTTCTTGATGCCCTGGCCAATCTGCGTATCGGCGTTCAGGTACCAGTCGAGCTTGGAGAAGCTCAGGTTGTTAAAGTAAACGCCGGCAACAGGATCGGCACTCGGGTCATCCGGATCGGGCAGCGAAGCGTCAATACCCGTCTCTTTGATGGCATTCTGCTCATCATCGTTTCTCATCCACGCGATCAGGCGGCCCTCTTCGGCACCGCGCTCAACAACGCTGACAAGCTTCGTAACATCGACATCGCCGATACCGCCAAGGATCTTGTCGAAGGCAGCGCTGGCGACGGATGCAAAGATGCCGTCCGACTCCTCGACCGGATAGTTCCAGTACACATCGTGCATGAGGACCTTTGCGGCGTTGGTGCCGTCGACAAC
>CABSMV010000084.1 GCA_902478935.1 uncultured Collinsella sp.
GGCCGTGGCGGCCCGCGCTGCATGAGCATGCCCTTCTGGCGCGAGGACCTCTAAGTCTTTCCGTTTCCGGTGCGGTCCCCCTACAACCGCACCGGTTTCGCCCGTCAAACGGGCTACACTAATTACTTACGTAATTCATTTCTTCGAAAGGAAACGAACCATGGGTGTTAACCTCTCCGGCCGTAGCTTCCTCAAGCTCCTCGACCTCACCACCGAGGAGATCGAGTACCTGCTCAAGCTCTCCAAGAACTTCAAGGACATGAAGCGCGCTGGCGTTCCGCACCGCTATCTCGAGGGCAAGAACATCGTTCTGCTTTTCCAGAAGACCTCCACTCGTACCCGTTGCGCCTTCGAGGTCGGCGGCATGGATCTGGGCATGGGCGTCACCTACCTCGATCCGGGTTCGTCGCAGATGGGCAAGAAGGAGTCCATCGAGGACACCGCCCGCGTTCTCGGTCGCATGTATGACGGCATCGAGTTCCGCGGCTTTGCCCAGGACGACGTCGAGGAGCTCGCTGCTAAGTCCGGCGTGCCCGTGTGGAACGGCCTGACCACTGAGTGGCATCCCACCCAGATGCTCGCCGACATCCTGACCGTCCAGGAGAACTTCAACTACGACATCAAGGGCAAGACCCTCGTCTTCATGGGCGACTGCAAGAACAACGTTGCTCGCTCCCTCATGGTTGTCTGCTCCAAGCTCGGCATGAACTTCGTGGCCTGCGGCCCCGAGGAGTGCATGCCCGCCGACGACGTCATCGAGGCCTGCAAGCCCATCGCCGAGGCCAACGGCTGCACCATCAAGCTGACCACCGACGTCAAGGACGGCGTCACCGGTGCCGACGTTATCTACACCGACGTGTGGGTCTCCATGGGCGAGCCTGACGAGGTCTGGGCCGAGCGCATCGCTCAGCTCACCCCGTATCGTGTCACCTCCGAGGTCATGGCTATGGCCAACCCGGGTGCCATCTTCCTGCACTGCCTGCCCAGCTTCCACGACACCAACACCACCATTGGCGCCGAGAAGTGCGAGCAGTTCGGCATCACCGAGCAGGAGGTCACCGACGAGGTCTTCGAGAGCCCCGCTTCCAAGGTCTTCGACGAGGCCGAGAACCGCATGCACACCATCAAGGCCGTCATGTACGCCACGCTCAAGTAAGTGCATCTAGCATCTCGCTCGGGGTGTATTGTTGAACACCCCGAGCGGCTTTATCTGGTAAAAATCTCGCATCGAGCGGCAGGCACGGCACGGAAGAGCCGCTTCGGGCGAGATCAGTAAATGATTTATGAAGGGGGATGAGAACTATGACTGAGACCGCTAAGAAAAAGCGCGGTATGCCTTCATCGTTCACCATTCTTCTTGCTCTGCTGGCAATTGTTGCAGTAGTTACCGTTATCGTCTCCGGCACGTCCGGCGGCGCGGTTACTGCCGCCCGTCTGAGCGATTTCTGCACCGCCCCGATTAAGGGCTTCGCTGACGCTCTGCCCGTCTGCCTCTTCGTTATGATCCTGGGCGGCTTCCTCGGCATGATGACCGAGACCGGCGCCCTGGACAACGGCATTGCCGTTCTGGTGCAGAAGCTTAAGGGCAACGAGATCATGCTCATTCCCGTGCTGATGCTCATCTTCTCCCTCGGTGGTACCACCTATGGTATGTGCGAGGAGACCGTTCCCTTCTACGCCCTGCTTGCCGCTACCATGATGGCCGCTGGCTTCGACCCGATGGTCGGCGCCGCTACCGTCCTGCTCGGCGCTGGCTGCGGCTGCCTGGGCTCCACGGTTAACCCGTTCGCCGTCGGCGCTGCCGTCGACGCTCTGACCGGCGTTGGCATTGAGGTCAACCAGTCCATCATCATCGGCCTCGGTGCCGTCCTGTGGATTGTTACCACTGCCATGTCCATCTTCTTCGTCATGAGCTATGCCAAGAAGGTCAAGGCTGACAAGGGTTCCACCATCCTGTCGATGCAGGAGCTCAAGGACGCCGAAGAGGCTCACGGCAAGGCTGCTTCCGAGGTTCACAATGAGGTCAAGCTCACCGGTCGTCAGAAGGGTGTTCTGATCGCCTTTGCCTTCACCTTCGTCGTTATGATCGTCGGCTTCATTCCGCTGGCCGACCTCAACGAGGGCGTCGCCAACTTCTTCGACGCTGGCGCTGTCTACGACGCCGACGGTAACGCCGTCGTCCAGGGCTGGTCTGCCCTGATCACCGGCCTGCCCATTGGCCAGTGGTACTTCGACGAGGCTTCCACCTGGTTCTTCCTCATGGCCGTCCTGATCGGTATCATCGGTGGCCTGTCCGAGAAGCAGATCGTTAACACCTTCATCACCGGCGCTGCCGACATGATGTCCGTTGTTCTCGTCATCGCCCTCGCCCGTGGTATCTCCGTCCTCATGGCTAACACCGGCCTCGACGTCTACGTCCTCGACGCTGCCGCCAATGCTCTGGCTGGCCTGTCCGGCGTGATCTTCGCTCCCATGAGCTTCCTGGTCTACTTCGGCCTGTCCTTCCTGATCCCCTCGACCTCTGGTATGGCTACCGTCTCCATGCCTATCATGGGACCGCTGGCTGTTAAGCTCGGCTTCTCGCCCGAGGTCATGGTCATGATCTTCTCCTCTGCCATCGGCGTTGTGAACCTGTTCACCCCGACCTCCGGCGCCATCATGGGCGGTCTCGCCCTGGCCAAGATCGAGTGGACGACCTGGCTCAAGTTTGCCCTTAAGCTCATCGTCGCTCTCTCCGTCGTCTGCGCCATCATCCTGACCGTCGCTTGCGTGATGCTCTAAGTACCCAACGGGTACCCCACGGAAACCTTGACGATCCTGTAAAGGATCACCTGGTCATCGTCTGTCCGGTGGGGTCAACCCACCGGTAGACTCCTACCTTTAGCCCCCTCCCGTTCCGTGCGCGGGAGGGGGCGCACTTATGTTGCGCGGTTCTACGAACCGCGCAACCAGTCGACGCTGTGCGCCGCCCAGGACGACAATTTGTCATTCAAAAGGCAAGGCATGACCAGAAGGTCTATGCCTTGCCTTTTTCATGCCAACTTGTACGTCCTGGACGTCGCTCGCTGACTTATGCTCAACCTGCGACGTTCCCCTTAATTTGTGCAGGGGGCTGCTTGTTCGCTCTGGTACCCGTTCGCTGTCCGTTCTCTGCCCGCGACGTTTCTGTTGTTGGTGCAAAGGGGTCAGGTTACTTCGCGCCAAAAGGGGAAGTTGCGGTGGAATAGTTCCTGTTTGGCCGTCATGAGGGGTTAAACAGAAATTATTCCACCGCAACTTATCGGTGGCGTGTTTGGTTGGTGCCTGTTGATGGTCTGGGTATCGGGGAGGGCGGGCTCCGTTATAATCGCCTAGGACATTAAATGGAAACGGGACGGGAGCCACACATGCGCCAGGGTTTCGACAATGCGAAGTACATCGAGCTGCAGGCTGCTCACATTAAGGAGCGCATCTCGCAGTTTGGTGGCAAGCTCTATTTGGAGTTTGGCGGCAAGCTGTTTGACGACTATCATGCGAGTCGCGTGCTGCCGGGTTTTGAGCCGGACAGCAAGTTCCGCATGCTCAAGAGCATTGCCGACGACGTCGAGGTCATCATCGCAATCAATGCAAACCATATCGAGAAGAACAAGGCCCGTGGCGACCTGGGCATTACCTATGACGAGGACGTCTTGCGCCTGGTCGACCTGTTCCGCGGCAACGGTTTTGCTGTCGCGGCCGTGGTTATCACGCAGTATGCCGGTCAGCCCGCTGCCGACGTCTTCCGCAATCGTCTGAATGCACTCGGCATTCCCGCCAAGCTGCACTATCCCATTGAGGGCTATCCGCACGACGTCGATCTGATCGTTTCTGACGAAGGCTACGGCAAGAACGAGTTCGTCGAGACCACGCGTCCGCTCGTTGTCGTGACGGCGCCCGGCCCTGGCTCGGGCAAGCTCGCCACCTGCCTCTCACAGCTGTATCACGAGCATAAGCACGGCACCGCCGCCGGTTATGCCAAGTTTGAGACCTTCCCGGTCTGGAATCTTCCCCTGACGCATCCGGTCAATATTGCCTACGAGGCCGCCACGGCGGACCTCGACGATGCCAACATCATCGATTCCTTTCACCTTGAGGCCTACAACAAGACCACGGTCAACTACAACCGCGACGTCGAGGCCTTCCCGGTGGTCCGTGCCCTGATGGAAAAGATCCTAGGCAAGAGCCCCTACCAGAGTCCCACGGACATGGGCGTCAATATGGTCGGCTTTGCCATCACCGATGACGATGCCTGCCGCGACGCTTCCAAGATGGAGATCGTCCGCCGCTACTTTACCGCGGTCGAAAATGTGCGCCGTACCGGCGTGGGCGATGAGCAAGTCGACCGTCTCAAGATTATTATGAAGAAGGCCGGCATCGATAAGAACTACTCACCGGCGCGCTCGGCGGCCTTAACCAGGGAGCAACTGACGGGTGGTCCCGTGGGCGCCATGGTCATGCCGGACGGTTCCGTGGTGACCGGTAAGACCTCCACGCGCCTGGGCGCCGCAAGTTCGCTCATTATGAACGCTCTCAAGCATGTTTCGGGCGTCGACCTTGAGCTTGAAGTCATCAGCGACGAGGCGATCGAGCCCATCAGCAAGCTCAAGACGCATTTCCTGGGCAGCAAAAACCCGCGCCTTCACACCGACGAGACGCTTATGGCGCTGTCGATCACCTCGGCTACGAGCGAGACGGCCGCTCGTGTCCTTTCGGGCCTGGAGCAGCTGCGCGGTTGCGATGCCTTCTTTAGCGTGATTATCTCGCCGACGGACGAGACGGTGTTGCGTAAACTGGGCATCAACGTGTGCTGCGAGCCCAAGTTTGAGCGTCGTGGTTTCTTCCATCGCTAAGTTTGAAGTACCGCGGTAATTGCATCGCCTTTTGGCCGTATCGGGTTAGCGCCCGGTACGGCTTTTTGATCAATAAAGCGTCTATTTCGGCGAAAAATAGCCGTTTACCTGCCTAAAAACAATTTGGGCGGTATACAATAATCGTAACTGTTTCATCCTTAGCGGGATGCCGCATGATGGATATTACCTGCCATCGTGAGGTGTGTCGGTCGTGCACGGCGCGCTGGATGCTCGTGCTCGGTTAGAGGAGGCTGCCATGGCGGGCAAGGGTCGTGCGAGTGTCAACGATATGAAGCGTGTCGAAGTGCTGGTGTTGATGGAGATTGCCCAGCAATCCGAAAGTGGCGGGACATATGGCTTCTCGCGCAAAACGCTTGCGGAGCACGTTGGGGTGTCTCCGTATCGAGCCCGCGCCGCAATTGAGCGCTTGGATTCTGACGGTTTGATCGAGGTCGTTTCGCGTTATAGCGAGGATGGCGGCCAGCTTGCAAATGGTATTTGCCTTACCGAGCGTGGCGGGTGGTATCTGAAAGGCATCCGCGCGGGTATGCTCGTTCGGGATATGCTCAGGGACGAGCTTGCCGATCGGTAGCGATCTGCCGCCTAAGTTGTTGCTACGCCGCTCGGGTCCCGGGCGGCGTTTTGTTTCGAGATGGAGAAATGCAAGCACTTTGGTGAAAAATGGCGAACTGCTTCTTTCTCGAGTATTACAATGAAGACCCGTAAGATGTGTATGGACAACTTCTACGGGAAGCGCAGGTAATTCAATATGACTAAGCATGTGTTTGTGACCGGCGGCGTGGTTTCGTCTTTGGGCAAGGGCATTACCGCGGCATCGCTGGGCCGTTTGCTCAAGTCGCGCGGCTACAAGGTGACGATGCAGAAGGCCGACCCGTATCTGAACGTCGACCCCGGTACCATGAGCCCGTTCCAGCACGGTGAGGTCTTTGTGACCGAGGACGGCTACGAGTCCGATCTGGACCTGGGCCACTACGAGCGTTTTATTGACGAGAACCTGACCCGCGATTCTAACTTTACGACGGGCGCCATTTACAAGAGCCTGATTGCCCGCGAGCGTCGCGGTGACTTTTTGGGCGGTACCGTCCAGGTGATCCCGCATGTCACCAATGCTATCAAGGACAAATTCCGCCGCATTGAGGAGCAGACTGGCTCCGACGTTGTCATTACCGAGCTGGGTGGCACGATCGGCGACATCGAGTCGCAGCCGTTCGTGGAGGCTATCCGCCAGTACCGCAAGGAGGCCGGTCCCGAGAACGTCTGCTACATCCACGTATCGCTCGTTCCCTATATCGCCGCCGCCCACGAGGTTAAGACCAAGCCCACGCAGCACTCCGTCAAGGAGCTGCGCAGCTTTGGTATCCAGCCGGACATCATTGTGCTGCGCTCCGATCACCATATTGATGACGCTATCCGCGGCAAGATCGCGAGTTTCTGCGACGTCGACACCGACTGTGTCTTTACCAACGAGGATTGCGCGAGCATTTACGACGTGCCGCAGCTGCTCGCGGAGCAGGACTTTGACCTGCGCATTTGCGAGCGCCTTGGCCTCGATCCGCGCGAGCGCGATATGAGCGCATGGAATGAGTTCCTGCGCAAGCAAAACCATGCCAACCATCACGCCGATAAGGTTAAGGTTGCCGTCGTGGGAAAGTACACCCAGCTTCCCGATGCATATCTGTCGGTTATCGAGGCCCTGCATCACGCGGGCGTTTTCTACGATCGTCACGTAGATGTGCAGCTGGTCGATGGTGAGAGCCTCGATGCCGAAAACGTCAATGAGGTTCTGGGCGACGCATCGGGCATCCTGGTTCCCGGCGGCTTTGGCAAGCGCGCCCTGGAGGGCAAGATCCTTGCTGCCGAGTTTGCTCGCGAGCACAAGATTCCGTATCTGGGCATTTGCCTGGGTATGCAGGTTGCCGTGTGCGAGTTCGCCCGCAACGTTGTCGGCCTTGCCGGTGCCAGCTCCTCCGAGTTTGATCCGGACGGTCCGTTTAGCGTAATCGACCTGATGAGCTCGCAGGAGGACGTGACCGAGAAGGGCGGCACCATGCGCCTGGGCGCCTATCCGTGCAAGCTCGCTGCCGATACCCTCGCGCGTGAGGCGTATGGCGAGGAGCTTGTCTACGAGCGCCACCGTCACCGTTTTGAGTTCAACAATGCCTTCCGCGATCAGCTCGAGGACGCCGGTCTTGTCATCTCGGGTCTTTCGCCTGATGAGCGTCTGGTCGAGATGGTCGAGCTGCCGCGCGATGTGCACCCGTGGTTCGTGGCCACCCAGGCTCACCCCGAGTTTAAGAGCCGCCCCACCAATCCTCAGCCGCTATTCCGAGAGTTCGTGCGTGCCTCGATTGGCCAGCATGAGGGCGTCGATCGCCTGCAGGTGACGCCCATGAATCGTTCGACGGACTAAGGTTGCCGGCGAACCGGGAACATATCGGAGAAGCTCCTTCGCCGCTCGCTGTGGCGGCGGGGGAGTTTCTTGATTACCTTGCAGTCGAGCGGGGCTTGGCGCGTAACACGATTGCCGCCTATCGCCGAGACCTGACGACCTACTGTGCCTATCTGGAGCGGACGGGCATTGCGTCCTTTGAGGACGTGAGTCGGCGGGTCATTGAGGACTTTATCGCCGATCGGCGCGATGGGGGCTATTCCGATGCCTCGGTGGAGCGCGCGCTCGCTGCCGTCAAAGGCCTGCATGCCTTTTTGGTGCGCGATGGGGCCGTGACCCAAAATCCTACGGCGGCGTTGCGTTTGCCAAAAAAGGCCGAGTGCCTGCCGGAGTGCCTTTCGGTGGAGGATGTTTCGGCATTGCTCGACCAGGATTTTCCGGATGGTGAGATGGGTCTGCGCGATCGCGCTATCTTGGAAGTGCTGTATGGGTGCGGCCTGCGCGTGAGCGAGCTGGTGGGGCTCGATGTGAGTGATATCCATGCCGATGACGGCTTTGTGCTGGTTCGCGGCAAGGGCTCCAAGGAGCGTCTGGTCCCTTTGGTGGGAAGCGCGGCGTGTGCCCTGACGCACTATATATGTGATGGGCGCCGACTTCTGGCGGCTCATACTCGTGGGACAGAGACGCCGGCGGTCTTTTTAAACAAGAACGGCGGGCGTCTGTCGCGTCAGGGTGTTCACGTCATATGCGAGCGCTACGGACGCCAGGTGGGGTTGGTGGGACTCCATCCGCACACGTTGCGCCATTCCTTTGCCACCCATATGCTCGCGGGCGGCGCGGACCTTCGCGTGCTGCAGGAGATCTTGGGACACGCCGATATATCGACGACGCAGGTCTACACGCATGTCGATCGTACGCAGCTGACTGAGGTTTACCTGGCGGCCCACCCGCTGGCACATCGCTAATACGCTGCTGAGCTGCGATTACATGCTATCCGAGGACGGACCCCCGATTGCTGGAACGTGCTGTTGCGCACGTTTTGGCAATCGGGGGTCCGTCCCATTTTGCGCCACCGGCCAATGGCTCGGCGGGGTGCACATGCCGCGCGTGGGAGAGTTTGGGGGCGATGTGAACGGGATGTAAAGGGACGTAAAAATCGCCTCAAGGTCAACTTGAAGGTTGAGGTTGAAAGGCGGGGTGCTACAGGTGGCATCCCGCCTTTGCGTTAAACACAACATATTGTGTTTTCGAACATATGCTCGGGGGTGGCGCCCAATAGCTGTCTCTTATACACATCTGACGCTGCCGACG
>CABSMV010000085.1 GCA_902478935.1 uncultured Collinsella sp.
ACACCCTAGAGTTCGTCGGCAGCGTCAGATGTGTATAAGAGACAGGCCGATGGAGTTACGGACCTGCTCAAAGGCGCGGCCGGCGGCAAACATGGCAAAGGTGCTCGCGAAGGCAACGCGGCCGGTGGTCGCGATACCGGCGGCGACGCCCATCAGGTTGCTCTCGGCAATGCCCACATCGAAGAAACGATCGGGGCAGGCGGCCTTGAACTTGCCGGTCTGCGTGGCGGCGGCCAGGTCGGCGTCGAGGACCACAAAGTCATCGTGCTCGTTGGCGAGCTCGACGAGGGCCTCGCCGTAGCTTACGCGCGTGGCGATTTTTTTGACGTCTGCCATCCTAGAGCTCCTCTCCGGCGGCCGTGAGCTCTGCCATGGCCTGCTCAAACTGTTCATCGTTGGGGGCCTTGCCGTGCCAACCAACCTGGTTCTCCATAAAGGAAACGCCCTTGCCCTTCATGGTCTCGGCGATGATGGCGGTCGGCTGACCCTTGGTGGCGCGGGCCTCGGCAAAGGCGGCGCGGATCTGATCGAAATCGTTGCCGTCGGCGAGCTCCACCACATGGAACTTGAAGGCGCGGAACTTGTCGGCGAGCGGCATGGGGTCGTTGACCTCCTCGACGGGGCCATCGATCTGCAGGCCGTTATGGTCGACGATCACGCAGAGGTTGTCGAGCTGCTGGTTGCCGGCAAACATGGCGGCCTCCCAGACCTGGCCCTCCTCGCTCTCGCCATCACCCAGCAGGGCGTACGTGCGGTAAGTATCGCCCCAGTGCTTGGCGGCAACCGCCATGCCCACGGCGGCGGAGATGCCCTGGCCGAGCGAGCCGGTGGACATATCGACGCCCGGGGTGTCGTTCATGTTGGGATGGCCCTGCAGGTGGCTGCCGATATGACGCAGCGTCTCGAGATCCTCCTTGGGGAAGAACCCGCGCTCGGCGAGCACGGCGTACAGACCCGGAGCACAGTGGCCCTTGGAGAGCACAAAGCGATCGCGGTCGGCCTTGCGGGGATCGGCCGGGTCGACGTTCATTTCCTCAAAGTACAGATAGGTCATGATGTCGGCAGCGCCGAGCGAGCCGCCCGGATGGCCGGACTTGGCAGCGTGCACTCCGGTGACGATGCCCTTCCTTACCTCGTTGGCAACCTTTTTGAGCTCTTCGTCGCTCATTGTGCCTTCCTTTCATCCTCATTAGACAAAATGCGCACGGCACGGAAAGGTAATCCCAACACAGCCGCAATGCACGTACGTCATTCATTATGCTGGAAACTGATGGCTTTACCAGAGTTTTTATCATTATTTGAACAATTTAGCAGGCAGAACCGCTGATGAAACGGTTTATCAATGTGAACGTCTTTTGGATGGAACGCGGTCGACCCTACGCGCTAATGTCCTTGAATCCCTCGCCGAAGGCTTCCGTAACGTCAGCGACCGTCACAATGGCGTGAGGATCGCGCTCACGCACGATCGTCTTGAGGGTATTGAGCTCTCGACGGCTCACGATGACCATAACCACCGGCTTCTCGGCACCCGAATACATGCCAGTCGCCTTAAACTTGGTACAACCACGACCCAGGCCATACATGATATCGGCAGCGATATCAGGGAACTTGTCCGAGATAATGAGTACCATACGGCGTTTGTTGCCACCATCGACCACGGCATCGATCACATAGCCGCTAATGACCATCGAAAGGCCTGCATACAGTGCGTTTTCGATTGAAAAGACCGGAGCCGACAGTGCGCATACGGCAACATCGATCGCCATGACGGTCGAGCCCACCGGCAGCGAGGTGTTACGCGAGATGATTTGGCCAATCGTGTCCGAGCCGCCGGTGTTGGCGCCGGCGCGCAACACCATGCCGTAACCGATGCCCGTAATAATGCCGCCCCACATAGCGGGAAGCATCAGGTCCGCATCCGCCAGAGGTGCTACAAACGGGGCGAACAGATCGGTAAAGAAGCCCAGCAGCACAAAGCCCGTCGCGGTCTGCACCACGTAGAACATGCCGCCCTCGCGCATAACGACCAGCAGCAGCAAGGCGTTCATCACGATCGTCTGAATACCAACGGGAAGCGACACGCCTCGCGCCGTGCCGACCGCCTGGATAATGGTGGCAAGGCCCGTAACGCCACCGGCAGCAAGGCCGTTGGGAATCAAAAACAGGTCGGTCGCAATAGCGGCCAGAGCACACCCCAACATGATCTGAGGCAGATCGTGAAAGAAGTTCATCGAAAGAATGCGCTTGATGTCCAGACGATATGCCATGCTGCCTCCCTCAAAAAAGCGCACCCCATCGAATGCGCTTTGAACTTCTTCTTGTATTCGATTCTACCGATTCGCCGGACAAAAACCACCCCTGCGCAGGGTTTATTCTGGATACAAACCCGTCCAACCGTTGGGCTTGGCATCGGCTTGAAGCCACCCGATGTTTTAGACCTCCGAGCCTTCTGCATCGGCGTTGCCGGTAGCCCAGCGATGGTAGCCAATAACAAACGGGTCCAGGTCGCCATCGTCAAGAACGGCCTCGACATTGCTGGTCTCCACGCCCGTGCGTAGGTCCTTGACCATCTGGTACGGGTAGAGCACGTAGCTGCGAATCTGGTTGCCAAAACCAATCGTGGTCTTGGGTCCGCGGATCTCATCCAGGGCCTCGGCGCGCTTCTCGAGCTCAATCTCGTACAGGCGAGCCTTGAGGATCTGCATGCACGCGGCCTTGTTCTGAATCTGGCTGCGCTCGTTTTGGCAGGTAACCACAATGCCGCTGGGGAAATGCGTCACGCGCACGGCGGAGTCGGTAGTGTTAACGCCCTGACCGCCCGGGCCGCTCGCGTGGTACACGTCCACGCGGATGTCGTCGGGACTGATCTCGATGTCGATATCATCGGGTAGCACGGGGATGACCTCGACGCCGGCAAACGTGGTCTGGCGGCGCTTCTTGTCGTCGGTGGGGCTAATGCGAACCAAGCGGTGGACGCCGGCCTCGGCGCGCAGCATGCCAAATGCGTCCTTGCCCTCGACGGTAAAGGTCGCGCGGTCGATGCCGATGACCTCGGCCGCGGGACAGTCGTTGATGGTGACCTTCCAGCCGCGACGCTGGCAGTACTTCATGTACATCTTAAAGAGCATGAAGGTCCAGTCCTGCGCCTCCAGACCACCCTGTCCGGGCTTGATGGTCACAATGGCATCGCCGTGATCGAACTCACCGGTAAACCAGCTCGAAAGCTCAAGCTCATCAATGGCACGGGCCAGGCACTCAGCCGTGGCTGCAGCCTCCTCGCGAAGGGCGACGGCGTCGGGGTCATCCCCCATTTCCTCGGCAAGCTCCAGCGCGGCGCGGGCATCGGAAAGCTCGCCACGCGCGGTGTCCACGGCAGCGATATCTTCCTTGGTACGCGCGATCTCCTCCATGGTGGCACGGGCGGCGTCGGCGTCATCCCAAAAGCCAGGGGCAACACTTTTGGCCTCGAGCTCGGTCACGCGCGTGCGCTTTTCGTCCAAATGGAGATACGACTCGACCTCGCCGAGCCGGTCCGCAAACGCGTCCAGCTCGGCGGGCGTTACCTCTAAAGCCTCAGCCATTAACGATTCCTGCCGTGGCAGTACTTAAACTTCTTGCCGCTACCGCAGGGGCACGGGTCGTTGCGGCCCACGTTGACGTACGGATCGTCGCTCTCGGACTTGCGATAGGTGGTCACCTTGCCACCGTTGTTGACGGCAGCCGGTCCGCCTTGGACAGCCGTGCGGGCCTGCACCTGCGCCTGCTTGCGCAGCACCGAGTCGCCGTTGTCACCATCGACCTCGGCAGGACCGGAGAAGTGCGCGCCCTCGAGCGCGGGCCCCTCCTTGTGCTCCACGGCACGCGGGGCAGCCTTGATCTCGATGCGCAGAACCGTGCGCAGGTAATCCTCATACATGGTATCGACGAGTATCTGGAACGCGCCGTAGGCCTCGGTCTTGTACTCAACCAGCGGGTCGCGCTGGCCAAAGCCGCGCAGGCCAATGCCGGTCTTGAGGTAGTCCATCTCCTGCAGGTAGTTCATCCAGCGGGTATCGATGACGCGCAGCATGACCTGGGTGTTGAGCTCGCGCATCAGGTCCTCACCCAAGCGCTCGGCCTTCATGTTGTAGCACTTCTCTACGTAAGCCAGGACATCGGCAGCCAGAGCCTCATAATCCTCGTCGGGGAACTTCGGCGTATCGATGTGGCCGGTGAGCTCCACAACCCACTTGCGCAGGCCCTCCAGGTCGCGCTCGCCCTCGTGACTGTCCTTGGTGCAGAACTCCTGCACGCAGCGGTACACGGTGTCGTGCATGACCTCGGTGATGTGGTCGGTCAGGTCCTTGCCGTCCAGAATCTTATTGCGCTCGGCGTAGATGACCTGGCGCTGCTTGTTCATGACGTCGTCGTACTCAAGGACGCTCTTACGCATGGAGAAGTTGATGCTCTCGACCTTGTGCTGGGCGCTCTCGACGGCCTTGGAGATGATCTTGTGCTGGATGGGCATGTCGTCGCCCATGTCGGCCGTGACCATCATCTTGGAGACACGGTCCATCTTGTCGCCGCCGAACAGGCGCATGAGGTCGTCTTCGAGCGACAGGTAGAACTGGGTCTCGCCCGGATCGCCCTGACGACCGGAGCGGCCGCGCAGCTGGTTGTCGATACGACGGGACTCGTGGCGCTCGGTGCCGATAACGGTCAGGCCGCCGGCGGCAAGTACGCGCTCGCGCTCGGCCTTGCAGGTCTCCTTGGCCTCGGCATTAAACTGCTCGAGCTGCTCGGGCGTCACGTCCTCCATGGTCAGGCCCTCGTACTCAAGGCGCTCGCGCACCAGCTCGTCGGGGTTGCCGCCCAGCAGGATGTCGGTACCACGACCGGCCATGTTGGTGGCGATGGTCACGGCGCCGTAGCGTCCGGCCTGGGCCACGATGTGGGCCTCGCGTTCATGGTGCTTGGCGTTGAGGACCTCGTGTGCGATGCCGCGCTTGGTAAGGGCGGCGGACAGCTTCTCGGAGCTCTCGATGGAGACGGTGCCCACCAGGACCGGTTGGCCCTTGGCGTGACGACGCTCAACGTCGTCGGCGACGGCGTTGTATTTAGCCTGAATGGTGCGGTACACCAGGTCCTCGTGGTCCACGCGCTGCACGGGCTTGTTGGAGGGGATGACCTCGACGGGCAGCTTGTAGATCTCTCGGAACTCAGCATCCTCGGTAAGTGCCGTGCCGGTCATGCCGGAGAGCTTGTCATACAGACGGAAGTAGTTCTGCAGGGTGATGGTGGCCAGGGTCTGGTTCTCCTCGCGTACGAGCACGCCCTCTTTGGCCTCAATGGCCTGGTGCAGGCCCTCGGAGTAACGGCGGCCTTCCATAATGCGGCCGGTGAACTCGTCGACGATCTTGACCTCGCCGTTGGTGACCACGTACTGTTTATCGCGGTGGAACATGTACTGGGCCTTCAGCGCCTGCTGCAGGTGGTTGACCAGCTGGCCCGAAAGGTCGGCGTAGATGTCCTCGATGCCCAGGCGGCGCTCGATCTTCTTAAGGCCGCGCTCGGTGGCGGCGATGGTGTGCTTGGCCTCGTCCATGACGTAGTCGCCCGTGGGCTCGACGTCCTCGGTGGCGGTGAGCATGTCGTGCGACACGTCCTCACCGCGCTCCAGACCGCGCACGGCACGCGCGAAGTCCTTGTAGGTGCTGGCGGACTTAGTGCCGGCGCCCGAGATAATGAGCGGCGTCCTGGCCTCATCGATCAGGATGGAGTCGACCTCGTCGACGATGGCGTAGTTGTGGCCGCGCTGCACACGCTGCTCGGGGCGGGTAACCATGTTATCGCGCAGGTAATCAAAGCCGAACTCGGAGTTGGTGCCGTAGGTGACGTCTGCCTGGTAGGCCGGACGCTTGAGCTCGAGCGGCATGTTGTTCTGGAGCAGACCGACGGTCATGCCCAGGTACTTGTAGATGCGGCCCATCCACTCGGAGTCGCGCTTTGCCAGGTAATCGTTGACGGTAACGACATGCACGCCCTTGCCGGCGATAGCGTTGAGGTAGCCGGCCAAGGTGGAGACGAGCGTCTTGCCCTCGCCGGTCTTCATCTCGGCAATATGACCCTCATGAAGCGCCATGGCGCCGATGAGCTGTACGTCAAAGTGGCGCATGCCCGTGATGCGCTTGGAAGCCTCGCGCACGGTGGCAAAGGCCTCGGGAAGCATGTCGTCGAGCGACTCGCCATTGGCGTAACGCTCGCGGAACTTATCGGTCTGGGCGCGGAGTTCCTCCTCGGTCATCTTCTCAAACTGGGGCTCAAGACCGTTGATCTGGTCGACGATCTTGTAGTAGCGCTTAAGGTCCTTATCGGATCCAAAGGACAGCAGCTTTGACATGAATCCCATGTGGTTTTCCTTTTTGGCCATCGCCCACGCCGTGCAGCTGCGGGCGAGTTAAACACAGATGATTGTACTTTAGCCAAACAAGGCGCGGCCTATACGGTCGAGCTCGACCGCCACGTAATAACTACGACCAACCTGCCACAATGGGACAGGTTAATTTTGGCAGGTCTATCTGGGCAAACGCCGCTTCTCTGCCATGTGGTGCCATGGGGACAGGTTAGTTTGCACTAATTTAAAAAGAAAAGGGCCGCGCACCCAAACGGATGCACGGCCCTTTTGCCATGAATGCGAGCGATTCCTCGGCGAGCTATTTACTCAGCAGCCTCGGTGGTCTCGGCCTCGGCAGCGGCCTCCTCAACGGGAGCCTCTGCGGGAGCCTCGGCGGCCTGCTTGGCAGCCTCCTCGGCAAACTTAGCAGCACGCTTGGCCTTCTCGGCAGCCTTAGCCTCAGCGGCGGCCTTGCGAGCGGCCTCGGCCTCAGCAGCCTTGGCAGCCTTGGCAGCCTTGGCCTCCTCGGCCTTCTTGAGCTGGGCGGCAGCGGCGCCACCGAACTTGTCGGCGAAGCGCTGGACGCGTCCACCGGTGTCGACGAACTTCTGCTGGCCGGTGTAGAACGGGTGGCACTCGTTGCAAAGCTCAACCTTCATCTCGGACACGGTAGCGTGCGTCTTGAAGGTGTTGCCGCAGGAGCACGTCACCGTGCACTCGACATACTGGGGATGGATACCCTGCTTCATGGTAGGACTCCTTATTGGTCAGGCGCTGGTTACCGATCAGCGCATAAGGCGTCTTGGTTTCCGACCAAGACAACAAACTCGGCTATGGTACCACGGCGCCGCGTGTCCCACAAAAGGTTCACGGTCTTTTCGGAACGACACGAATCTGACCCATCGAAACACATCTCCACCGTTCCTTCAACTGGGAAAATGCCGTCCCCGGGGCCTGAGAAGGGCCCCGGGGACGTTCGACTGACTGCGGGAACGGCCTTTCCGCTCAATGTGTTCGGCTGAGATCGGAAATCAACCAAACTGAACTAGGTTCAGTTGACATGGTTAAAAACGAGGGGCGACGCTTTTGCGTCGCCCCTCGTCCCGGCCGGGTTGCTTTAGTTGTACACACGGTAGTTACACTTGAACTGGGTTATGTGTCCATAGTTGGGGCCGTACCAACCCGATGTATAGCTGATTACTTTTGCGCCTAGATATTCGTATCTCTTGTTGTAGCGAAGCTCACGGTAGGTCGTGTCGTACTCTGCTACGTAAAACGCGTCTCCAGAGAAGGCTTTGTACCGGTCTTTAACCGTCGAAGCCATGTACGCGGGTTCGACATCGCCTTTCTCCCCGTTGAGCGCATAGACGGGTGCCGCGATTCCGCATAAAGCCGTTGCCACGAGGATGGCGTAGACAGCCATGCGCGACGCATTGGACTTCAGCTGTTCAAATAGTTTCATGTCATTCACCTCCTTCGTATGTATCGAGGTATTCCTGCTTGAGCGTCTGCGAGGACGACTTGATCTTTTCCACGAGCGTGCCGGCTTCGATGAAGTAGAACGAGTTGGTAAGGTCTGCCAGGTCGTCGAGCAGATGGCTTGAAATGAGCACGCTGCGTCCCCGCGCCACCTCGCTGCGCATCGCGTCGCAGGAGGTTTTCCGTTTTCCCGGATCGAGGCCGTTCAGCGGTTCATCGAGGATGAGGTACGGGCAATCGGTCGCTATCGCCATGGCAAGCTTTACCTGCTGCTTCATTCCTGTCGAGAGTTTACGGGTCGGCTTGTCGAGATATGGGGAGATTCCGAGGGAGCTGCAGAGCGAGTCGATGTCGGTGGCCGATTTCCACGCCTCCCTAACGAAAGCAAGGTGCTCGATGGCCGATAGCGTGGGATAGAGATCCGCGCTGCCCGAAGAGCTCAGGTAGACGAGTTCTGCAAATTCGGCTGATCGACGTTGGCAGATTCCGTCTGCCGCCAGGCTTCCCGAGCGGATGCGGGTGGGAAATTGGCCCGACAGCGCTTCAAGAAGGGTGGTTTTCCCCGAGCCGTTGGGAGCAACGAGGCCCGCTGCCGTTCCCGGGCTCAGGAAAAGCGATCCGATTGAAAGTATCGTCGTACTCCCGTATCCCACGCTCGCGTCCAGAAGCTC
>CABSMV010000086.1 GCA_902478935.1 uncultured Collinsella sp.
GGCCCGTGGGTTATACCCTAAGAGCAAACCACCCTTTTTAAGGGTGGTTCTGATTTCACGTCACCTTGTCTCAAATGCGACCCGCTCGCTCATTTATGCTCTACCTGCGGTGTTTCCGTTCTTGGGAGATTTGTCGCTTCTTGCTTGCGTCAATGTATGATTATCTACTGCGTTAAACGTAATTCGATGTTCTTGAGGGTAGGGGATTTCTTTGGGTCGTGCTGGGGATATGACGCCGCCTTTGCGTTGGCGGTTGGGTGTTGCTGGTGGGGTAGCGCTCGTTGTGCTGCTTGTTGACCAGCTGACCAAGCTTGCGGTTCGTGCCGTGGGCGAAGCTTTGCATGTGACTGTCATCCCCGGTGTCATCGACTTTATGTTTGTCCGCAATATCGGTGCTGCCTTTAGTATGGGCGAGGGGCATGGCATCGCGTTTGCCGTGCTGGCGTTGGCGGTCATTATCGCTATTGCCGTGTACCTCGTTCGTGCACCCCAGCTCGCCCATCTTGAGGTTGTGGGCATGGCGATGGTTGCGGGCGGTGCTATTGGCAACGCCATCGATCGTTTGGCCTTTGGCTTCGTGACCGATTTTATTGCCACCACCTTCATCGACTTCCCCGTCTTCAATGTGGCCGATATCGGCATTACCTTGGGTGTCGTGCTCGCCCTCTTCGGCTACATGTTCTTGAGCCCTGCTGCCCGTGAGGTCGATGCGACTGCCGAGCTCAACGCCCGTGACGAGGCCCGCGCCAAACGCAAAGCCAAGCAGCGTGGGGAGCGTGCCCGCAAGATTCGCGAAAGGAATGAGCGCTAATGGCCGACATCCATATTCTCGTTGCCGACGATTCCGCTGGTCAGCGTCTTGACGCCTATCTGGGCGCCAACGATGGCTGTCCCACGCGCTCTGCCTGTGCGCATCTGATCGAGGGCGGTGCCGTCGCCGTCAACGGCGAGACCTGCCTGTCAAAAAAGTATGCCGTGCGCTCCGGTGACCGCATCTCGGTCGACCTGCCCGAGCCGCACGATCCGACTGACGTGATTCCCGAGGCCATCCCGCTCGACATTCGCTATGAGGATGACTATCTCATTGTGCTCTCCAAGCAGCGCGGGCTGGTATGCCATCCCGCCCACGGCCACGAGAGCGGCACGCTTGCGAACGCTTTGGTCTACCATTGCGGTATCGATCATCTTGGTACCGTGCAGGGTGAGGACCGCCCCGGCATCGTGCATCGCCTGGATCGCGATACCTCGGGCCTTATGCTCGCGGCAAAAGACGACGACACCCAGCGCGCGCTTCAGAATCTCATCCGCACGCGCACGCTCGACCGTCGCTATATCACGCTCGTTCACGGTCACATCGCCATGGACGAGGGCACTATCAACACCGGTATCGCCCGATCGACGCGCGACCGCGTCAAGATGGCGGTTTCCGATGACCCCTTTGCGCGTCAGGCCATCACGACCTTCAAGGTGCTCGAGCGCTTTGATTCCACGCGTTTCGACGACGGCTACACGCTCGTCGAGTGCCACCTGTTTACCGGCCGCACGCATCAGATTCGCGTGCATATGCGCCATATCAACCACGCCTGCGTGGGCGATCCGCTCTACGGTAAGTGCGATGCGCGCGCCGATCAGGGCCTGACCAGGCAGTTCCTCCATTCTTGGCGCGTGGCGTTCGACCATCCCGTGACGGGGGAGCGCATTGAGTGCCGTGACGAGCTTCCGTGGGATCTTGCGGCGGTTCTGGATGATCTGGCCCCGCGTTCGCTCGGTCGCACGGCCGTTGGAGATGAAATCGTTCCGCAGCTCGGTCTTCTCGAAGCCTAGCCAGTATTAGGTGGTTTCTTGAACTCGGTAAGCCTGCGGTAAGATATACGGTTGTTTACGTAACGCGTTGCTGGGAGCCTGCATGCTCGCCTTTTTACAAACCAACACACCCATCGTGATCTTCAACCAGATTGTCGTCACGCTGCTCACGGTCTGTTTTCTGTACCAGGTGGTCTTCTTTGTCATTGGCGCTCTTCGTGGTGAGGTCGCGCCCCCTAAGGCCAAAAAGCTCCATCGTTATGCCTTCTTTATCGCGGCGCATAACGAGGAGGCCGTGATCGCCAACCTTGTTCGCTCCATCAAGGATCAGGATTATCCGTCCGAGCTTATCGAGGTCTTCGTGGTCGCCGATGCCTGCACCGACAACACGGCGCAGCTCGCGCGCGAGGCGGGTGCCATCGTTTATGAGCGCAACGACCTGGCCCGCAAGGGTAAGAGCTGGGTCATGGACTTTGGTTTTGATCGCATTCTTAACGAGTATCCCGACACGTTCGAGGGCTACTTTATCTTCGATGCCGATAACGTTATCTCCCGCGATTACGTGTCCAAGATGAACGATGCCTTTGACCAGGGATTCCATGTGGTCACGAGCTATCGTAACTCCAAGAACTTTGGCAGCTCGTGGATCTCGGCGGCTAATGCCACGTGGTATCTGCGCGAGGCGCGCTTTCTCAACAACGCGCGCAACATCTGCAAGACGTCTTGCGCCGTCTCGGGTTCGGGCTACCTCATCTCCGCCAGTGTCATCGAGGGCATGCACGGTTGGCAGTTCCACACGCTGACCGAGGACATCCAGTTCACCACGTTCTGCGCCATTCACGGCATTCGCATTGGCTATGCACCGGCGGAGTTCTTTGACGAGCAGCCGGTGACGTTTAAGGCGTCCTGGAAACAGCGCATGCGCTGGACCAAGGGCTTCTACCAGGTCTTTTTTACCTATGGCAAGCACCTGGTCAAATCGACCTTCCGCTATCATCGCTTTGCCGCCTACGACATGTTTATGACCATCGCCCCGGGTATGCTGCTATCGCTGATCTCGATGCTCGCCAATGCGATGTTCCTGATCGTGGGCGGTCTTTCGCACGGCTTCTTGGCTACCGAAGTCGAGATGCAGGCTTGTGCCGCCTCGCTTATCATGACGTTCGCGATGATGTACCAGACCTTCTTTATCTTGGCGCTGCTTACGACCATCTTTGAGTACAAGCACATTCACTGCGCTCAAAAGTGGCGCCTGGTGACCAACCTGTTTACCTTCCCGATCTTTATGTTCAGCTATATCCCCATCACGGTGGCAGCGCTGTTCCTGAAGGTCGACTGGGTTCCTACCCAGCATGCCGTAAACGTCACCCTCGACGAGGTCATGCAAGGCGCCAAATAACCACTACCAAAACCGCCACAAAGGGGACAGGCACCTTTGTGGCGGTTTTTGCTTTTGAGCAGCTGTTCATGGAGGTGCACGATGTTCTACATCCCATTTTGGATCTGCGCCTTTGCCGGTGCGGCGATTGATGTCTGCGAGCGGCGGTTTCCCAATGAGCTTGCCGGTGCGTGTGCGGTGGCGGCGTTTGCAGGTGTTTGCCTCGACAGGGGCGTTAGCACGGCACTTGACCACGCCGGTCTTGCAGTCATCGTCTACCTTGGCCTTGTGCTTACCGAGTCGCTCTGGCGTAGAGTTCGCCACGCTCCTGGCATTGGCATGGGGGACGTCAAGGCACTCTTTGCCCTTTGTACCTTCGATCCCCTGGGCGGCGTTGTCGCGTTTGCGGTTGCGCTCCTGACCCTTGCCGTCGCTTGCCTCATCGCAAAATCACGCTCCCTGCCATTGCTCCCATTTTTGGTGCCGATTTTTGCCATAATCGAGGTTGTGGGCTGCACTTTGTAACCGATTGCGCATCCTTCTTAAGGAGCATGCCATGGCAACTAATCAAGAAACGGCCGTCATTAAGGCGCGCATGGACCGTATTCCCTCGGCGTTGTCGCCCGAACTTGTCGAGCGCATTGCCGCCGATCGTACTTCGGGCTATGTCAACCTGTATCGTTGCAACGACGATCAGGTCATTCGTCGAATTGATCGCGGCGCCGACAAAGGCACGCTTATGCGTCCGGCGTTTATGCGCGATACCGAAAAGATACTTCATCTTCCGGCGTACACCCGTTATGCAGGCAAAACGCAGGTCTTTAGCTTCCGTAGCAATGACGATCTGTCACGCCGCGGTTTGCACGTGCAGCTCGTCTCCCGCATTGCGCGCGATATCGGTCGCGCCCTGGGGCTCAATTGCGATCTGATCGAGGCGATTGGCCTGGGTCACGACTTGGGACACACGCCTTTCGGCCATGCCGGCGAGCGCTTCCTCAGCGATATCTATCATGAGCGTACGGGGCGTTATTTTTTCCATAACGTGCAGTCGGTCCGCGTGCTCGACACGCTGTACGGCCGCAACGTGTCTCTCCAGACGCTCGACGGCATGCTATGCCATAACGGTGAGTACGAGCAGCGTGTGTTTGAGCTCTCGGACATGAGCTCCTTTGACCAGTTTGACCAGACGGTTGAGGATTGCATTGCCACGGGCTATAGCGCAATTGAGCATCTGCGTCCCATGACGCTCGAGGGCTGCGTCGTCCGCATCTCGGATATTCTTGCCTACGTCGGTCGTGACCGTCAGGATGCGATCGCGGCGGGCCTGCTGTCACCTGACGCTTTTGATGATGGCCGGGGCGGTGCCTACAACAGTTGGATCCTTACGCACGCTTCCATCGATATCGTGGAGCATAGCTATGGTAAGCCGCGCATCGAGATGAGCGAGGACCTGTTTGAGGAGATCCGCCGGGCCAAGCGCGAGAACTACGAGAAGATCTATAGCAAGGGCGGTATCGAAGGCGACTCCGAGGCGGAGCTGCGCGAAGCCTTCGAAAAGCTTTACGACCGTTGCCTGCAGGATATAAACGAAGGTGACGAGTCCTCGTATATCTTTAAACACCACATTTCTCGCATCGAGCAGCAGCTTTCCTACTACGATCGCGCCTATGCCTGGCAGAACGATAAGGACCAGGCGGTCGTGGATTACATTGCGAGCATGACGGACGGTTATTTCTGCGAGCTCACGAGCAAGCTGTTTCCGGGATTGAAGTTTCCGCACCGTACCTATATTAACGAACGGTAGTTCGTATAAATTCGGTATACTGTTAGCGGAAAACGTTTTTGATTGATACACGGGATGGCTATGGACGACCTTTTTTCTGCTTCGACGCGCGAGCGTTCCTTTCAGAATGCGCCGCTTGCGGTGCGTATGCGCCCCAATTCGCTCGACGAGTATGTGGGCCAGCAAAAGGCCGTCGGTAAGGGCTCATGGTTGCGTGCCGCGATCGAGCACGACGTGCTTTCGAGCGTGATTCTGTACGGGCCTGCCGGTACGGGTAAGACGACGCTGGCCCATATTATCGCCAACCATACCAAGAGCGAGTTTGTCGAAGTCAGCGCCGTCACGGGTACCGTGAAGGACCTGCGTCGTGTGATCGACGAGGCAAAGACACGCCTGAATACGTATGACCGTCGCACCATCCTGTTTATCGACGAGATTCATCGCTTTTCGAAGTCACAACAGGATGCATTGCTGCATGCGGTTGAGAACCGTACCGTCATTATGATTGGCGCTACGACGGAGAATCCGTACTTCGAGGTCAACTCGGCACTGTTGTCGCGTGGGCGTGTGGTGGAACTTGAGCATCTGAAGGATGAGGATATCGCCACGCTTATTGAACGTGCGCTTGAGGCACCACATGGTCTGAACGGTAAGTTCTCGGCCGATGAGGATACGGTCAAGACCATTTGTATGCTGGCCGCGGGTGATGCACGCTCGGCCTTGACGACACTTGAGCTGGCGAGCGAGATTGCCGTCACGCGTCCCGATACCGAGGGGACGCCTGCGCCGGCGGCGGGGGAGCGCTATCCCATCACCGTGGATGACGTAAAGATTGCCAATCCGCGTCGCGGCTTTACGTATGACAAAAACGGCGACATGCACTACGACATCATCAGTGCGTTCATCAAGTCCATGCGCGGTAGCGACCCCGATGCCACGGTCTACTGGCTTGCGCGCATGATCGATGCAGGGGAGGATCCTAAGTTTATCGCCCGTCGCATTATGATTCATGCCTCTGAGGACGTTGGCAACGCTGACCCGCAGGCGCTTTTGGTGGCACATGCCGCGTTTAAGTCTGCCGAGGTCATCGGCTATCCCGAGTGCCGAATTAACCTGGCTCAGGCTGCACTCTATGTGTGCTTGGCGCCAAAATCCAACGCGTGTGAGGCTTCGATCGATGCGGCGTTGGCCGATATCCATTCTAGTGGGCTTCGCGAGGTGCCGAGTTATCTGCGCGATCGCCATCGCCCGGGCAGCGATGAATACGGTGTGTATAAGTATCCACATGATTATCCCGAAGGCTGGGTCGATCAGCGCTATTTGCCCGAGGGACTGGAGCGCGGCGCGTTCTGGCAGCCTGCCGGCCGCGGTTGGGAAGAATGGCGCGTAGAGCAAAGCGAACGCGACCGCAGCGGGAATGCACCGAAGTAGCTGCTGATAATTTTGTCCCACGTTGCTGCTCTTGGCATGTTCGGTCTCCTTTGGGGTACCATGGAAAGCGTCTGTATTTCGATTCTTCCGGGAGGCTTGTATGAGTCCCATTCAAATCGCCCTGCTGCTGCTCGCCGTTGCCGGCGTGTGGGCCATCGTTGAGCTCGCGCTTACCCTGCGCAAGACCCGCACCGTCGTTGATTCGCTCGATAAGACCGTGAACGATCTCAACAACACCATCGCCGAGGCTCAGCCTGTGGTGGCAAAGCTCGATGGCGCTGTCGATGAGCTTACGCCGGCGCTTGCCCAGATGGAGCCGCTGCTTAAGTCGAGCAAGACGGCAGTTGATGCCCTTACCTCCAATCTCGTAGAGGTCGAAGCCGTGGTTCGCGACATTTCCGAGGTTACGGGCAGCATGGCCGAGGCCAGCAATGCTGTGTCGAGCGTGACCGACTCTGCCGCCGGTGCTGTGCAGAAGCTCTTCAATAAGGTGAAGGCTCCTGCAGCCGACGCCGATCGCAAGCTCGCCGCTGCTGCTGCGGAGGCAGAGCGGCCTACCGAGCGCGTCCTAATTGGCGAGGACGAGGCCGCCGCGGGCGACGGTGATGGTCAGAAGTCTGCATCCAAGCGGGCTCAGTATTACACCTATACACCCTCCGAGACCTCTGAGGAGTCCTGCGATGAGTAGCGAAGCAACCTGCCCCATCACGCTGACCGTTGCCGGCGACCCGCGTCTCGCTCGCCTTGTGCGCATGACGGCAGCCAACGTTGGTGCCCTGTGTTCCATGTCTGTCGATCGCATCGAGGACATCCGCATGGCTGCCGAGGAAGCCTTTATCTTTGGCTGCGCGGCTGTTGATTCCGACGACATCTCAATCAAATTCGATGTCGATGAATCTCACGTTGGCATGACCTTTACCTTTGGCGATCAGGCCACCGTCGACGAGGATGACCAGGCTGCTGTTTATGCCGAGCTTATTTTGGCGAGCGTGTGCGACTCCTACGAAAAGACTGCGGCGCCCCTGACGCTTTCCCTCGACCTCAAGGCGGATATTTAATATGACCGAACGTTCCCGGAGCGGCAAGACCGCTTGGGACAAGGAGAAAACCCGCGAGCTGTTTCGTCGCTACAAGGAGACCGGTGATCCGGACGCCCGCGAGCAGCTCGTCATGTCCCATATGAACCTGGTAAGGTTTCTTGCCAACAAATTTAAGAATCGCGGCGAGCCGCTCGACGACCTCATGCAGGTCGGCTATCTGGGTTTGCTCAAGGCTATCGACCGCTTTGACCCTGGGCGCGGGCTCGAGTTCACCACGTTTGCCACGCCCACCATTCTGGGCGAGATTAAGCGCCACTTCCGCGACAAGGGCTGGAGCGTGCGCGTACCGCGTCGTCTGCAGGAGCTCTCGGCCAAGGTCAACCAAGCTACTGACAAACTTACCAACGAGCTGCAGCGTTCGCCCAAGGTTGAGGAGATCGCTGAGTATCTAGATGTGACTGTCGATGAGGTCCTCGAGGCTATGGAATCGTCTTTGGCTTATACCTCGGTGCCCATCGAGGCTCCTGGTGCGTCCGATTCCGACGATGCCCCCTCGATTCTCGACCGTTACGCCGACGACGACAACGAGCTCGACTTTACCGATGACCGCCTAGTGATCGAGGAAGCCATCCGTGATTTCTCGCCGCGCGAGCGCGAGGTGATCGAGCTGCGCTTTGTGAAGGGCATGACCCAGATCGAGATCGCCAAGAAGCTGGGTATTTCTCAGGTGCAGGTTTCGCGTCTGCTTCGCCGCACGCTTAAGAAGATTCAGGACAAGATCGACCCCGACGGAGTGATGATTCGTTCATGAGTGAGCACCCCCAACAAACCGATCGCGTGCTGCGCGACACCCGCATTCTGACGCTTCGCATTTGGGCTGTTGTCGGCTGCATTGTCATCGCCGCTGTCATCTTTAACCTTATGGGCATCCTGGCCCCGGTTATCGAGTTTATCGCCGTTGGTTCCATCATTGCCTTTGTGATGTCCCCGATCACCAACTGGCTCGAGCACCATGGCGTGAATCTGTCTCTTATACACATCTGACGCTGCCGACGAACTCTAGGGT
>CABSMV010000087.1 GCA_902478935.1 uncultured Collinsella sp.
CCATGGTTTCCGTTGGTGTTTCCAAGGCCCTGTCTGTCGAGGCTGCTGGTAAGCTGATCGACCGCGCGCTCGCCGCCAAGGGCGACGACACGGTTGCCGCTGCCGCCGATGTCGAGGACGAGGTCGAGGAGAAGGAGTCCATCGGCCACGTCATCTACAAGCACCTCATGAACGGCGTCAGCCACATGCTGGTCTTCGTCGTTGCCGGTGGTGTTCTGACCGCCATTTCGTTCCTGTGGGGCATCACGTCCTTTGATTCGACGGCTGCCGACTACAACAGCTTTGCCGCGATGCTCAAGATTATCGGCGGTATCGCCATGAACCTCATGGTTCCGGTGCTCTCCGCTTACATCGCCGAGTCCATCGGCAAGCGCCCGGCGCTCGTCCCCGGTTTCGTCGCCGGTATGATCGCCATCCAGGGCTTGCCTGTTAACGCCGATACCGGCATGATCGACGCCGGTGGCGTAGGTGTGGGCTTTGGCTTCCTGGGCGGCATCGTCGGCGGCTTCCTCGCTGGCTATGTCATCCTGCTGCTCGAGAAGGTTTTCTCTAAAATTCCCGCGAGCCTTAATGGCCTGAAGGCAATCTTCCTGTATCCGCTGTGCTCTACCGCCATCGTCGGCCTGGTCATGCTCGGTATTTCCGGCCCCATGGCTGCCATTAACCAGGGTATGATGGATTTCCTGCAGAGCCTCGGTAACTCCGGTCCGGTGATCCTTGGCCTGGCCATCGGCTGCATGTGCGCCTTTGATATGGGCGGCCCGGTCAACAAGGCTGCTTACGCTACTGGCACCTTCCTGCTCGGTACCGCTCTCGAAGCTGGCGTCGGCACCGAGACCTACAACTTCGGCACCAACTTCATGGCTGCCGTCTCCGCCGCTTGCATCGTTCCGCCGCTGATCACCACCTTCGCCGTCGTTGTCGGTAAGAAGTACTTCAGCCAGGAGGATCATGACGCCGGTATCGTCAACCTCATCCTTGGTTGCACCCACATCACCGAGGGTGCCATTCCGTTCATGACCAAGAACATCTGGCCCGTCATGCCCATCATGATGCTCGGTTCTTCCATCGCTTCCATCTTGACCATCTTCTTCAACGTTCACGATCCGGCGCCTCACGGCGGCTTCCTGGTCCTGCCTGTTGTCGAGAACGGTCCGCTGTGGGTCCTCGCGATCCTCATCGGCGCTGTGGTCGGTGGCATCCTGTTCGTGGCCTTCAAGAAGTACGACTTCGAGAAGAATCAGAAGGCCGCTCCTGTAGCCAAGCCCGTTGAGGCCCCCAAGGCCGCTGCCGTCGAGGCCCCCAAGGCCGAGGCTGCCGACTTCGTGAAGGTCGAGAATGTCTTTGTCGCCGAGGACTTCGCTTCTCGTGACGAGGCTCTGAGCTTCGTTTCCAACCAGGCCGTCAAGGCAGGTATCGCCAGCGACGCCGACGCCGTGATGAACGCCTTCCTGGCTCGCGAGGCCGAGGGCACCACGGGCATGATGGAGGGCTTCGCCATCCCGCATGCCAAGTCCGACGCCATTACCGAGGCTGCCGTCATCGTCGTTAAGGACGAGTCCGGCGTGACCGGTTGGGACACCATGGACGGCGCTCCCGTTAACGTGGCTATCGCCCTGCTCATCCCGGGTGCCCAGGCTGGCACCACGCACCTCAAGATCCTGTCCAAGGTCGCCGAGGCGCTCATGGACGAGGACTTCCGTGCCACCGTCAAGGGTTCCACCGACGCCGCCGAGATCGCCAAGACGATCAACGCCCGCCTGGTCTAATCCCGCAACACGCGAATACCATCGCCCCCTGTATATAAGGCGGAGTCCCTCTCCAGGGTCTCCGCCTTTTTTTCTATCCCTCCCATAAGTTGCGGTGAAATAGGGACTGTTTAAACGATTCAGCCCCAAATTCAATCCCTATTTCACCGCAACTTACAAAAGGGCATAGAGGGGGCTGCCTATCGAGTCTTTGTCGCGAACAGGTTATCAGCCAGAATTCCTTTCAGTCGACATTACTCTGGTCCGACTGGGTTTCCGCAGCTTGCTCGCCCACAGGGGCCCGTGCGCGGCCTGTGAGATTTATCGCGAGTTCCGCACGAGCCGAAGAGCACTTAATGTGCTCTTCGTGCGAGCAGGACTGTAGAGCAGGAAATCTCACAGGCCGCGCACGGGCCCCTGTGGGCGAGCAAGCGGACGACAAACACATCTGTCCAATAATTCGTCTGAAACATAATGAAAAACCGTTTGATGTGAGTTAATATAAACAACGTCGTGAATCTGACTCCTGCCACATGTATGACAGGGGTTAAACACAAAAAGGAGTCAACTATGGTTTCTGAGAAGGCTACCCTCGTTAATCCTCAGGGTCTGCACATGCGTCCGGCTGGTCTGTTCGCCTCCACCATGGGCAAGTACGCCTGTGACGTGACGGTCGTCACCCCCGAGAAGGAGGTCAACGGCAAGTCCCCGATGGCCCTCATGGCTGCTGGTATCCCCTGCGGTACCGAGGTCGAGGTCAAGTGCGACGGCGCCGACGAGGCCGAGGCTCTGGCTGCTGCCATCGAGCTCATCAAGAGCGGTCTTGGCGAGTAGAACTCAAACGGGTCGCATGTTGAACAACTAAGTTCATATTTGGGGGCGCAGTGACCTGTTCTAAGGTAACTGCGCTCTTTTGTCATGGATATGGCAAAACGCTTTATCACATGACACGGAGAGAGGAATGGGAATGTATCAGGGAGTCAACGCTTCCGAGGGCATCGGTATCGGCACCGTCATGGTCGCCGTCGATCCCGACTTGACGTTTGAGCCGCACGAGGTTGCTGATTCGGCAGCAGAGAAGGAGCGCTATCAGACCGCTCTTTCGGTCTTCTGCGAGAAGACCCAGGCACAGGCCGACCACATGAAGGAGACGGTGGGCGAGGCCGAGGCCGAGATCATGAGCGGACACATTGTCCTGGCTCAGGACCCGGGCATGACCGACGCCATCAACGCCGCCATTGACGGCGGTACCTGCGCCGAGCAGGCGCTCATGGACACTTCGACCATGTTCGAGAACATGTTCCTGTCCATGGACGACGAGATGTTCCGTCTGCGCGCGGCCGACATCGCCGACATCCGCACCGGTATTCTGGCCGAACTGCTGGGCAAGGAGGTCGTCGACCTCTCTGTCCTGCCCGAGAATACTGTCGTTGTCGTGCACGACCTCACGCCGTCCATGACCGCCACGATCGATAAGGCCCACGTTGCCGGTATCGTCACCGAGACCGGTGGCCGTACGTCGCACTCCGCGATCATTGCGCGCGCCCTCGAGATCCCGGCTGTCCTTTCGGTTTCCAACAGTTGCACCGCTCTGCGCAACGGTATGACCGTTGTCGTCGACGGTGGCAAGGGTATCGTTGAGGCCGATCCCGACGAGGAGACGCTCGCTGCCTACACCGCCAAGGCCGAGGCCTTCGCTGCCGAGAAGGCAGCCCTCGAGGCTTTCCGTGGCAAGCCGTCCGTGACTGCCGATGGCATCAAGAAGATCATCGCCTGCAACATCGGTAACCCCGATGACGTGCCCAACGCGCTCGATCACGACGCCGAGGCCATTGGTCTGTTCCGCTCCGAGTTCCTGTTCATGGACTCTGCTGAGCTTCCTTCCGAGGAGGAGCAGTTCAACGCCTACCGTAAGGTCGCCAGCGCGCTCAAGGGTGCTCCGGTCATCATCCGCACGCTCGATGTGGGTGGCGACAAGGAGATTCCGTATCTGCATATGGTCAAGGAAGACAACCCCTTCATGGGCTTCCGCGCCGTGCGTTACTGCCTGGCCAATCCCGACCAGTACAAGGTCCAGCTCCGCGCTCTGCTGCGCGCTAGCGCCTTCGGTGACGTCAAGATCATGATCCCGCTCGTCACCTGCGTCGAGGAGGTCTTGGCTGTCAAGGAGCTCGTCGAGCAGTGCAAGGCCGAGCTGACCGAAGAGGGTCGCAAGTTCAACGAGAACATCGAGGTCGGCATCATGGTCGAGACGCCCGCCGCTTCGCTGCTCGCAGACCGTCTTGCCGAGGTCGCCGACTTCTTCTCCATCGGCACCAACGACCTGATCGGCTACACCATGTGCGCCGACCGTGGTAACGACACCATCTCCAACCTGTACCAGGTGTACTATCCCGCCGTGCTCCGCTCGCTCAAGAACATCATCGAGAGCGGCGCGAAGGCCGGCATCATGGTCGGTATGTGCGGCGAGGCCGCTGCCGATCCGCTGCTCGAGCCGCTGCTGATCAGCTGGGGCCTGGAGGAGTTCTCGATGAGCGCTCCGTCGATCCTGCGCGCCCGCAAGACCATCAGCCAGTGGACCAAGGCCGAGTGCGACGAGCTCGCCGAGAAGGCGCTCGCCTGCAACACTGCCGCCGAGGTCAAGGCACTGCTCGAGTCCGCAGCTCGCTAATTTGGTATCAGAGGTAACCGCGTGGTTGGAATGGGCCGGCCACGCGGCCCTCACATATACAGGGGGTACTGTAAATGTTCTACACGCTAACCGCTAACCCGGCTGTCGACATGACGGTTTCGAGCTCTCCGCTCGAGCCCGACGAGAACGTCCGCACCGGCTCGGCCAGCTACACGGCTAACGGCAAGGGCCTCGACGTGTCCTTCGCCTTTAAGAAGATGGGCGTCGACACCGTCGCGCTCGGCTTCTTCGCCGGCTTCACGGGCAAGTTCATCGTCGAGGAGGTCATGAACCTGGGTTGCCTCTGCCGCCCGGTCTGGACCGACGGTATCACGCGCATTAACACCTACGTCAACGATGGCCAGCACGAGTACGGCATCCTGAACCCGGGTGCTCCTATTACGCCGCAGCACCAGGAGGAGCTCTACAACATCCTGGATACCGCGGGTGATCTTGAGTGCCTGATCGTTTCCGGCTCCGTTCCTCCCAAAGCTACGCCCGACTTCCTGGCTCAGGTCATGGAGCACGCTCAGGCTCGTGGCGCCGACGTCGTCTTGGACCTGTCCTCCGACAAGCTCAAGGAGCTCGCTCACAAGAAGCCGCTGCTCATCAAGCCGAACCATCACGAGATGAAGGCCATCTTCGGCGTGCCGGTTGACACCGACGACGAGGTTCGCGTTGCCATGAAGATGGCTCACGACGCTGGCGTTCAGAACGTGCTGCTCACCCGTGGTAGCCGCGGCGACGCTTACTTCTCCAACGGCGAGGACATCTGGTACGCCAAGCGTGAGTTCAACATCAAGCTGGTTTCTTCCGTCTGCGCCGGCGACTGCACCCTTGCTGCGTTCCTGCACAAGTGGTACAGGGATCGCGACAACGTCGAGGAGGCCATGAAGCTCGCTATGGCCACCGGCGCCAACGTTGCCGAGTCCGTCGGCATCGGCGACTTCGGTCACGTCGATGAGTACAGCAAGCGCGTTGCTGTCCGCAAGCTCGATCGTCAGTAATCGAAACGCGACATATTCGTGCGCATGCGGCGCCCCGGTTTCGGCCGGGGCGCCTTTTTTTGTTCCGCCATGGGGGAGAGGTGTCCTGCCGTGCTCCATCGCTTCCACACCGTTCACCGAGTTGTCCTAGCCTTTTGTCGATGCGTGGAATATACTTTCATCAACACGTTGCTTCGTGAAAGGAACATTCATGATTTACACGCTCACTGCAAATCCCGCCATTGACTACAACATCGCCTGTGACGGTCTTGCTGCCAACACCGTCACGCGTACCCGCAACGCCGTCTACACGCCCAACGGCAAGGGCCTCAACGTCTCGTTTACGCTTGACCACTATGGTGTCGACACCACGATCCTGGGTTTCTTCGCCGGCTTCTCGGGCGAGTTTATCGTTAAGGGCGCCGAGGCCCTGGGCGTGCCCGTCAAGCCCGTGTGGACCGACGGCATCACGCGCGTCAACGTGTTCCTCAATGCCGGACCCGACACCGAGTACAACATGGTCAACGCCGGTGCCGCCATCAACGAGGCCAACGAGCAGGAGATGTTTGAGCTCATCGATTCGCTCGATGACATGACCTGCCTGGTCATCAGCGGCTCGCTGCCTCCCAACACTTCCGAGGGCTTCCTGGCCGAGGTCCTGCGCCGCGTCAAGGCCAAGGGGGCCGAGTTCGTCCTCGACATCTCGAGCCATCAGCTGGCAGACCTCATTGCCATGGAGCCGCTGCTGATCAAGCCCAATGACGACGAGCTGCTCGACATCTTTGGCATTAAGGTGAGCGGTGGCGACGATGAGTCCGTCAAGGGCGCTATGGCCGAGCTGCACGCCAAGGGCGCCAAGAACGTGCTGCTGACCCTCGGTGGCGCCGGTGCGTACTTCTCCAACGGCGAGCACATCTGGTTTGCCAATCGCACCTTCGATGTCAAGCTGCTGTCGACGGTGTGCGCCGGCGATTCCTCGCTCGCTGCCTTCCTGTCCGTATGGCACGACGCTCCCGAGCGCGTCGAGGATGCCCTCCGTCTGTCGATGGCCACCGGCGCCAACGTGGTCGAGTGCCCGGGCCTGGGCGACTTTGCCAAGGTGGACGAATACAAGAAGAACATCGAAGTTCGTCAGGTCTGCTAGCCGCATCGAAAAATCGCTGCCGAACACCCGCTTTGGATCTCCGAGGCGGGTGTTTTTTATGCACTGAACGCATATGGCGCCTGCTGTCTCGTTTTATCGAATCGATGACGCGATTGCATGTGCGCGCTTTCTCGTTTCTTGTTAGACTTCTTGAGAACCATCGATTAACGCTCACAAGTGCAGGAGGCCATAGGCATGTGCAATGTTTCGCTCAACGGTACTCAACCGTCCGATGCGTCCCTGTGCGTCCTGCGCGCGCTTGAGGCGGCTGGTCTTGAGGCTTGGTACGTGGGCGGTTGGGTGCGCGACGCCCTGATGGGGTGCCCCAGCCACGATGTTGATATGTGCTGTAGCGGCCTGTGGCAGGAGTCCAAAGCGGCGCTCGAGGCCGCCGGCATCGCGGTTGTGGAGTCGGGCATTAAATTTGGCGGAATCACGGCTATTTCCGATGGCGAGCGTATCGAGGTCACTACGTACCGTCTGGATGGCTTTTACACCGATGGTCGCCATCCCCAGAGTGTGGAGCGTGCTGCCTCGCTCGAGGACGATTTGGCGCGCCGCGACTTTACCGTCAACGCCATGGCCTGGCATCCCGAGCGCGGGCTTGTCGACCGCTACGACGGCCAGGGTGACTTGGAGCGCAAGCTGATTCGCGCTGTCGGCGATCCCAAGCGTCGCTTTAACGAGGACGCCCTGCGCATGTTGCGTGCGGTGCGCTTTGCCTGTCGCCTGGACTTTATGATTGAGCCCGAGACTAAGCGCGCGCTTGCCGAGTGCGCGCCGCTGCTCGACGCCGTGGCGCGCGAGCGCGTGGGTATTGAGCTCGAGGGCATTCTTTCGACCGGTCATGGGGGAGACGCGATGCTGCGCTACCCCGAGCTCATCTGTGCCTCTGTGCCTGAGCTGGCAGCGGGTCGCGGCTTTGATCAGCGAAGTGTCTATCATGCGTTTAACGTTTACGAGCATATCGCCCGTGTGCTGACGGTGGCAGGGGAGCTTGCGCTGTGCGACGGCGTCGCGCCCTCGTCGAGCCTTATGTGGGCGGCGTTTTTGCACGATGTGTCCAAGCCCGAGTGTTTCACGGTCGATCACGCCGGCAGCGGACACTTCTACGGTCATCCCGAGCTCGGCGCCAAGAAAGCGCGCGTCATTATGGATCGCCTGGCGCTCTCGCACGACCTGGTGCGCGACGTGTGCCTGCTCATCAAATATCACGACAAGCCGCTGCGCCCCGAGCGCTCCTGCCTGCTCAATATGATGCGCGCGCTTTCGGGCGAGGGCGTCGACACGCCGCGTTTGATGGACGAGCTCATGGATCTTAAGCGTGCCGACACGCTCGGCAAGGCCCCGTCGTGCTTCTATTACGTTGAGACGATTGAGGAGATGCGCGCGATGTCGCACGAGCTGCTGAAGGCGGGGGAGCCCTATACGCTCAAGATGCTCGCCATCAACGGCGGCGACTTGATCCGTGCTGGAGTCAAGCCCGGGCCGGAACTGGGGCAGCTTCTCAACTCCGCCCTCGACGCCGTGATCGAAGACAACATTCCCAACGAGCGCGAAGCTCTTTTGGTCCATCTCAACTTGAATTAGCCACCCAGTTTACCTGCGTGTTCCATAACCTGCCGACAATTTATCGGCAATTTGGAATTTCTTCTTGCGCTGACGTTTTTTGTCCCGTAATATATTTCCTCGCAGCACGGCAGTGCAGATGTCATGTGGCCCGTTCGTCTAGCGGTTTAGGACGCCGCCCTCTCAAGGCGGAGATCACCAG
>CABSMV010000088.1 GCA_902478935.1 uncultured Collinsella sp.
AGGCCCTTGCGGCCTAGTCGCTATTATGGGCGTCCAAGATTTGGGGCGCAGTTCAATTCGGTAGCGGGCTTTTTGCTACCCATGCGCCGGGATTCGAACCCGACAGGGTGCGGAGCTGAGGAAACGCGTGAGCGTTTTCCAGCGCAGCACGCAAGGAGCGGAGCGACGCAGCGGAAGCGGGCGGTGCCAGCCGCACGCGGACATCCCGCTGGGGGCACCAACTTTAAAATGTTCGAACCCGCCGGATGTAAGGTCCGACGGGTTCGTTCTTTTTGCCGTTATAAGACGAAAAGTACTCAACGCCCTTGCGCTAGATGAACAGCTCGCATTCTTTTCGCTCAGAGCAGGCTTTGCTCAACATCTTGGTAGCCGCAGAGAGCATGACAGGATTTACCGCGCGAGCGCCCCGCGGACATACGACGACACAGCGCATGCAAGAGATGCAGGCCTTTTTGTCCACCCGTTTGGGATCGTCTTTATCGATAGCGCCGACGGGACACGCTGCGGCGCAAGCTCCGCAAGCGGTGCACTCCTTTGTGGCCTTAGGCACCATACCGGTGCCCCCGACCTTCTTATAGGGACGATTACCCGGAATAGTCGGCTCAGAAGCATCTCCTGCAGATATCTTTTGCTGAATCTGATCCGCAAACCCAGTGAGCTGTGCCGCATCCTGTGCATCTGGCCGACCGGCGGCAAACTGGCGAACAATAGAATGCTCGGCGATGGCAGAAACCGCCGCGATCACCCGAAAGCCCACGCCCTTTGCCGCGTCCTCAAGCTCGACCAGCGTGTCCTCATACGCGCGATTTCCGTAAACACAAACCAGAACCGCCCGTGCATCGTTCCCTCGCACCATTCCCAAGCGCTCCACGGCCACAGCTGGGACTCGCCCGCCATACGAGGGCACCGCGATTACGGCTACATCCTCTTTTGTCATCGCAACCGTACGAAACCCCAGCCCGCTATCGGCCAGATCCACAGCAACGGTTTCCCCATCCAACGCATTGGCAATGTAGCCAGACACCTTTTCCGTTCCACCCGTCGGGCTAAACACGATATCGAAAACCTTCATCAGATAATCCTCCCCGTTATGAACAAATGCCCGAAACATCCGCATGCCAAAACAGGTTACAACTTTCAAGATGCCCCGCGCGAAACGCTCGCTCGACAGCATGTTCAAAGACGACCCGGGCGACAAAAAGGGGCCTCGCACAGGCGAGACCCCTTCGAGCGCAAAATCAAACGCGTCTGTTACACGTAGAACAGGATGTCGTCGTAGGTCGGGACCGGCCAGTAGTCGGCAGCCACGATCTCCTCCATGGCATCCACGGCGGCGCGCAGCGTATCCATAGCGGGAACGACCTCGTGCGCGTACACGTTGGCCTGCTCCTGACCATCGAGGCCCTCGGCCTTCTGATGCACGGCGTCGAGCGCCTTGATGGAGTCATTGATGGTGGTGATGCCGTTGCAGAGCTTGTTGAGTGTGTTCTGCTCACACTGCATGGCGGCCTCGGCGCCGGCGGCACGAATAGTCTCAAGGCCCTTAGCGACCTTGGTGGCATAGGCGGTAATGACCGGGCGATAGGTACGACGCGCCTCGCGAACCATCGTGGTAGCCTCGATGTTCATGAGCTTGTTGTACTTCTCGAGCTTGCAGTCGTACCGGCACTGAGCCTCGGCCTTGGTCAGGACACCCGTCTCCTCAAAGAGCGCAATGGCCTTATCGGAAACAAACGCGGGCAGGGCGTCGGCCGTGGTCTTGTTGTTGGCAAGGCCGCGCTTCTCGGCCTCAACGGGCCACTCATCGGAGTAGCCGTCACCGGAGAACAGGATGCGCTGGTGGTCGGTCAGGACCTTCTTGCAATACTCGAGCGCAGCGTCCTGGAACTTATCCTCGGGTGTACCCTCAAGCGCGTCGGCGAAGGACTTGAGCGACTTGGCCACGGCGGCATCGAGCACCAGGTTGGAGTCGGAGACGTTCTGCTCGGAGCCGCAGGCACGGAACTCGAACTTGTTGCCGGTGAAGGCAAACGGGGAGGTGCGGTTGCGGTCGGTGTTGTCCTGCATCAGCTTGGGCAGGGTATCGGCGCCCAGGTCGAGCACGCCGCGCGTGGCATGGACGGAAGCCTTGCCATCGATGATCTTCTCGACGACCTCGGTAAGCTGGTCGCCCAGGAAGATGGACATAATCGCCGGAGGAGCCTCGTTGGCGCCCAGACGATGGTCGTTGCCGGCCGAGGCGACGGAGGCACGCAGGAGCTCCTGATAGTTATCGACGGCCTCGATCACCGCGGTGAGGAAGACGATGAACTGCAGGTTGTCGAGCGGGGTGTCGCCCGGATCGAGCAGATTCTCGGACTCGGTGCCAAGCGACCAGTTGTTGTGCTTGCCCGAACCGTTGATACCCTCAAAGGGCTTCTCGTGCAGCAGGCAGACCAAGTCGTGGCGGGAGGCGATGAGCTTCATTTTCTCCATCATGACCAGATTCTGGTCGATGGCCTCGTTGACTTCGCCATAGACGGGGGCGAGCTCATGCTGGCAGGGAGCAACCTCGTTGTGCTTGGTCTTTGCCGGAATGCCGAGCGCCCACAGCTCATCGTCCAAATCCTTCATATAGGCCGAGACGGTGGGACGGATAGCGCCAAAGTAGTGCTCCTCGAGCTCCTGGCCCTTGCAGGGAGCAGCACCAAAGAGGGTGCGGCCGGTGATGACCAGGTCCTTGCGCTTGCGGTAAGCGTCCTTCTTGATCAGGAAGTACTCCTGCTCGTCGCCCACGGAAGGAACGACCTTCTTGGGGGTCTTACCGAACAGCGCCAAAACGCGCTTAGACTCACGCGAGAGCGCGGTCATGGAACGCAGCAGCGGGGTCTTCTTGTCCAGGGCCTCGCCCGTGTAGGAGCAGAAAGCCGTGGGGATGCACAGAACATCGTCCTTGATAAAGGCGGGGCTGGTGGGATCCCAAGCGGTGTAGCCACGGGCCTCGAAGGTGGCACGCAGGCCGCCGTTGGGGAAGCTGGAGGCATCGGGCTCGCCCTGGATGAGGTTCTTGCCCGTAAACTTGGTAATGGCGGTGCCGTCGTGGTTGGGCTCCAGGAAGCTGTCGTGCTTCTCGGAAGTAATGCCCGAAAGCGGCTGGAACCAGTGCGCGTAGTGCGTCGCGCCCTTGGAGATGGCCCAGACCTTCATGGCATGGGCAACGGCGTTGGCCACATCCAGGTCGAGCGGCTCACCGCCCTCGAGGGTTGCAGCAAGGCGCTTCCAAATGTCCTTGGGGAGGTAGTCCTTCATGACTTCCTCAGAGAACACCATGGTCCCGAAGCGGTCAGTAAGATCGGCCATACGGAACTCCCTTCGTATCGGCACCGCGTGAGAAGCGGTGTTGACTACTAACGAACGAGTCATAGCTTAGACTCGCCGTGTTTCCGCGACATTACCGTTATGTTGCTGTCGCGAAACCAATCAATGAGGTTACCCTATCGAGGCGGCGTTGCCACCCTCAACAGCCAATCAACTGTATAAATAGCAGACCTCTCCCCATGGTTTAAGGGTAGTCAATTTGGGATGGAGCTCTATTAACTGGTATTTTGCATCAGATACCAGTCTTTATAGTCCGTGCCTAGATTAGCCGCTCTGTTATAGGAAATGCCGATAGCAAGGCATCTTTGATTGGTATCCTCAAATAGCGAGTGAAACTCCACCGTGACACAGTGGTGCTGTAGAATCCTTACAACACATCACACTATTACGTATCTAGAGGAGCACGATATGCGCGTCGATGAGGTTTTTAAGCAGGCAGCATCCCAGGGCACCGCACCCGTTTCGTTTGAGATGTTCCCGCCCAAGGGCGAGCTGACCCTCGACACGGCTCGCGAAGTGGCAGGCAATCTGTGCAAGCTTTCACCGAGCTTTGTCTCGGTCACCTGCTCGGCCGGCGGCTCGGGCAACGGTGCCGCCACCGCCCCCATCGCGCATATGATTACGAGCGAATTCGATACACCCTCGGTGGCACACCTTACCTGCGTGGGCCGCTCGCACGCCGATATCGCCGCCAAGATCGACGAGTATCGCACCGCCGGCGTGGAAAACATCCTGGCCCTGCGTGGCGATCTCCCTGCCGGCGCAACCGAGGACGACAAGCCCGCCTCCGACTACGCCTACGCCCGCGACCTCATCCCCGAGCTCGTCGACGCCGGCTTTTGCGTGGGCGCCGCAGCCTACCCCGAGGGCCACATTGCCTGTGAGGATCTCAACCTCTCGGTCGAACACCTCAAGCAAAAACAGGACGCCGGCGCGAGCTTCTTTGTGACACAGCTCTTCTTTGATAACGAGTGCTTCTACCGTTTTCGCGAGCTTGCCGACAAGGCCGGTATCACCGTGCCCATTACCGCGGGCATCATGCCGTTTATGGGCAAGTCGCAGATCAGCCGCATGGTCTTTATGTGCGGCGCGTCGCTGCCCTCCCCCGTCATCAAGATTCTCGCCAAGTACGAGAACGACCCCGAGAGCCTGCAGGTAGCCGGTGTAGATTATGCCGCCCGCCAGCTTTGCGACCTCAAGGAGCACGGCGCCGACGGCCTGCACCTGTACACTATGAACCGTCCTGCGATCGCCGCGACCATTATGGAGCGCCTGGGGTAATGGAAAAACCGCACATCGATACAACCGCTGTCGAAGTGCCGGCCGACCTTGCGTCGCCGGCGCTTTACCGTGTCGATGCTGCGCACCATCCCCGTGTCGACCGTGCCGAGATGCTGCGGTATCTGGGTTACGGCGGCCAGCAGATCGAGCCCGAACTGTCACGACGTATTGAGCTTGTGGTCGAGCGTCTGGAATTGGACATTGAGCCCCGTGGCGTGCGCCGCGTGTTTGCCGTCGATGCCACGGGTGTGGACGAGCAGGGAGAACCTTGCATTCGCCTGGTCGGCACCAACGTTGAGCTGCGCGGTCGCGATATCTATCGACATCTCAAAGATGCCCGCTTTGCCGCGCTCATGGCATGTACCCTCGGCATGGACGCCGAGCGTCGCCTGCGCACCACGGGAGCCCAACATCCCCTGGAGGGCGCCGTGCTCGACGCCGCGTGCTCCGCTTACGTGGAAGCCGCCGTTGAGCAAATGGACCAGCAGGTCAAGACGGACGCCGCCGTTCATGGGCTCGCCGGCAACTGGCGCTTTAGTCCCGGCTACGGCGACTGCCCGCTCTCGGCCCAGCGCTCAATCGTGGCTGCGCTCAACGCCACGCGGCTCATCGGGCTTACCGTCACACCCACCAGCCTACTCATGCCCACCAAGAGCGTGACCGCGGTGATCGGCCTGTTCGAAGGCGAAGTCCACGACGCCCAAAGCCGCCCCACCTGCAATATCTGCCGCATGCGCGAGCACTGCCGCTTCCGCGCTGCCCACACCACCTGCTATTCGCATTCTGAATAAAATGTCAATTGATGGCACGGTATCGAGGGAATCTCATCCGTATGTAAGCGGATGTCCTTACAAACAAGTACCATTAGATGCCAAATAACAACTATCTGAAAGCCAGTACATGCACAACATTCTGCAGTTCTCGCCACAACTAACCGCGCTTGAGTTTTTTTCAGGCATTGGCTTGGCTCGTGCCGGCATGGCAAAAGCCGGAATCAAAACAATCTGGGCAAATGACATAGACCATACTAAATGCGCCATGTACAGCCAGTGTTGGGGCGATGAACATCTAGTCGAGCAGGATGTTCACACACTCGACCCCGACCTAATACCCCAAGCCGACATCGCATGGGCGTCAAGCCCTTGCACAAACTTATCTCTCGCGGGAAACAGGGAGGGACTTATCTCTGGCAAAGAGTCCAGTGCGTTCTTTGGCTTTATTAAGGCCATCGAAGGAATGAGCGATCGTGCCCCGCGGGCACTTGTTCTCGAAAATGTCATCGGCCTTGCCACGTCTAATAACAGTGATGACTTTAGACTCGTTTGCCAGGAATTTAATCGTTTAGGCTATTCATGCGACGCCTATTTTATCGATGCACGGCACTGGCTTCCCCAGTCACGCCCCCGCATGTTTGTCGTCGGATTAAAAAACCCTCTTCCCAACAGCCGACTCGATTCCTCGCTTCGACCTGAAAAGGTCTCCTGGATTCACTCCGACCCTTCACTCATTACGCACGTCTCTCACCTAAACGAACCGAGCCCACTTCGCATGAGGGGCCTTGCAACGGTTGTTGAAAATATTCCCGAGGACGACAAGCGTTGGTGGAACAAAAACCAGGTGCAAGCATTTATCGACTCACTTGCACCGCATCAAGCAGAGCGCCTTGAGCGCTTCTTAAATGCCAAAGAAAAAATTGTTCGCACTGCTTACCGTCGCACGCGATCGGGCGTTGTGCGCTGGGAAATCCGTGAAGAAGAAATTGCCGGATGTCTAAGAACGGCTCGCGGCGGCTCATCAAGACAGGCAGTCGTTATATGCGAAAACGGAAAGATAGAAGTTCGCTGGATGACTGGAACTGAATATGCCCGTCTCCAAGGTGCTGACTCATGTCAGTTTAGCGGCTTCTCGGATGCTCAGATTCGCTACGCATTCGGCGATGCGGTTGCCGTGCCAGTTGTCACTTGGCTTATAAAAAATGCAGTCAAACCCGCGCTTATGTCTTCAAGGAACGGAGTGAACAATAATGGAAATGACCAATTGCTCCTTGAGCGAGCCCGATAAAGGTATCTTGGATGCCATTGAACTCTGGTACGAATCCAAGCGCAACAAGCGAGGCAATGTCAACCGTAACGTTATGGCGGTTGGCATAGGCATAAGCGAGCTGCTGCAAAACCGTTTTCCGCTCACCGACGATTATGTGCAATCGGACAAGGGGAGCCAAGTACGAGGCCTAAGTGGAGCATGCATCAAAACAGTTTTAGCCAGACATGGGGAAACGCGTGCCTTCGCGTCAGAGGGCGGCAGAACCTCACGCGGCACACTCCCGATGGCGCTTGAGCTTGCCACAATTATCAACTCTGCCCTACCCAGTGACATTTGCGAAGACACTCGTCTTGAAGCTGCGAATGCAATCGCCAATTTCTTCGTCGAGCGAATCCAGGTCGATTTCTTTAACCGGCAGAGAATCAAAGTCGAAATCGATCTTCAAAAACCAATTTCTGTCATTGTCGATGATATCCTAGCCGAAGCAAGCCTACGGTCCGATAAGCCAACGGGTACCGTCGCACAGCACCTGGTAGGTGCAAAACTAGAGATGTTATTTCCAACCATAGAAATCGGAAAGGACAACTCAAACGCCGCCGACCAGCAGACAGACCGTTCTGGCGATTTCCAAATCAATGATGCTGCATTTCATGTGACTGTATCGCCAATGGCCAAATTGACCGATCGATGCCGAGATAACATTCGAAATGGCATTCGGCCCATCGTCGTTGTCCCCCACGATAAAGTTTCCTTCGCTTACGGACTGTTCGAAAGTGAGGGACTCGGCAATCGCGTACAGGTTATCGCGCTCGAATCGTTTATCGGCATCAATATTGAAGAGTTATCGTTCTACAAGCGAGGCCTAATTCGATTAAATGTCGCACGGCTTCTTGCCCACTACAACAAGCGAATCGAAGATATCGAGCCCGACAAATCTCTTCAAATAGAAATTCCTCAGTGGGCTCTAGACGAAATGGATGCACATGGCGAATAGCTCAAACATACTTATCACTCATGATCTGGACGGTGCCGCGCTGGCGGCACCCGTTGATGCCGCACGCCGTAATGGCGCTGCATACAAGACGCGCACGATCGACGATCTGCGCATTAAGGACGATCGCCTGCGCGCCGCCATCGAGGGCACGGGGCACCTGCTGTTCGACGGCGGCATGGGCACCATGTTGCAGGCCGCTGGCATGAAGGCGGGCGCCCTGCCCGAGCTGCTCAACTTTGAGGAACCCCAGGTTATCACCGATATCCAACGTCAATATGTCGAGGCCGGCTGCGACGTGATTACCGCCAACACCTTTGGCGCCAATGCCCACAAGCTCGACGGTGCCGCCACCGTGGCAGACGTCTTTGCCGTGGCCGTCGCCTGTGCCCGCGCGGCCGGCGCCCGCTACGTCGCCGGCGACATCGGCCCCATCGGCGCACTGCTTCGTCCCTTAGGCACCCTCAGCTTCGACGAGGCCTATGACCTCTTTGCCGAGGAAGTGCGCGCAGGCGTCGCCGCGGGTGTGGACCTCTTTATTATCGAGACCTGTCTCTTATACACATCTGACGCTGCCGACGAACTCTAGGGTGTAG
>CABSMV010000089.1 GCA_902478935.1 uncultured Collinsella sp.
GCCTTGACGACGTGATGGATGATCGCCCGTGGACCGCCGCCCATGAGTTCGTCGGCGGTCCACGGGCGATCATCCATCACGTCGTCAAGGCTCAGCGAAAACAGGTCGTCTTCACTCTCATCGAACATGTGGTGCACATGTCCACCAATTGCCGGAATCAATCCGCGACCGGTGCATGATGCCTTGCTCAACGCCATTCTGTCCCATCCTTTCGAAATACTAATGACATCGATTATATGGAACTTCCCAAGCGGCTCGGTCTTGGATTCGTGCTTTCCAGAACTCGCGCCCAAAAGGGGAGGGGCAATCCAGGCGAGTGCCTACTTGTCGCCGGCCGCCGCCTTGGCCTCATTGAGGTAGCTATAGAAGCTGTACTTGGAGATGCCAAAGAACTCGCAGGCGCGCTCGCTCGACTTGGAAATGAGGAAGGCACCGCGACGGTCGAGGTAGCCAATGGCACGAATGCGCTCGTCTTTGGTCATGAGTGCCGCGGGCTTGCCCACAAACTGCTCGCACTCGTGCAGCAGGTCCTCGAGCAGGTCGCCGATGTTCTTGGTAATGGGCTCGGGCTCGGTATAGCCCGTGCCGCCGGTGCCGGTGAAAGCGTCGAGCGAGCGCTCAAAAGCCTTCATAAGCGTAATGTCAAAGTTGATGCCCAAAATGCCGACGGGCTTGCCTTCGTCGTTGCGGATAAAGATGGTCGAGGACTTGAGCAGCTTGCCATCGGTGGTTTTAGTGAGGTACGGCTCGCGGTCGTGTACGTCGGTGCTGCCCTCGTGCATGGACTCAAACACAATATGGCTGGGGCCGTCACCCAGTTTGCGCCCGCTGACGTGGCCGTTTTCGATCACTACGATGGAGTGGTCCACGTCCTCGGTCTCCAGATCGTGGACGACGACTTCGCAGTTGGGGCCAAATTGGAGCGCCAGACCGTGTGCAAGGCGCTTATAAAACTCAATCTGTGACGGGGTCATGGGTGCCTTCCTAAAAATTAGTTTGGGCTCACTGTGCCATAAACCACACTTGACCGCAAACAAATCCATCAACAAGGCAATTCATGACCGTTCGTCGGCGAAAAGGTACCGATTGCGGCAACAAACAATTTGTTAGGTTTGCCAATCAAAAAGTGTGATAGAACATTACTAACAAACTTTTTGTTTGGCATCCACATAAAAGTTCAGTCGCATGAATGGGAATGGGCTGAAACGCGTATGCGGGGGCCGGCAAGAGAGGACTTAAGGAGTTCACCGTATGGCCGATAAGATCCAGTGGGCGGGCAACACGATGCCCAAGAGCGATGACAAGCACTTGGGAATCATGAGCCTCGACCACGTGAAGAAGGCCCGCGCCTTCCACCAGTCGTTCCCTCAATATACCGTCACCCCGCTTGCCCGTCTGGACGGTCAGGCTGCGCGCCTGGGCCTGTCCAACCTGTGCGTTAAGGACGAGAGCTATCGCTTTGGCCTCAACGCCTTTAAGGTCCTGGGCGGCTCGTTTGCCATGGCCAACTACATTGCCGATGAGACCGGCAAGGACGTTGCCGACTGCACCTTCGATTACCTGACCTCCGATCAGCTTGCCAAGGACTTTGGCCAGGCTACCTTCTTTACCGCCACCGACGGCAACCATGGCCGCGGCGTGGCATGGGCTGCCAACAAGCTGGGCCAGAAGGCTGTCGTGCACATGCCCAAGGGTTCCACCAAGCCCCGCTTCGATAACATCGCCGCCGAGGGCGCCACGGTGACCATCGAAGAGGTCAACTACGACGAGTGCGTGCGCATGGCCGCCGCCGAGGCCGACGCCTGCGAGCGCGGCGTTATCGTTCAGGACACCGCCTGGGAGGGCTACGAGAAGATCCCGTCCTGGATCATGGAGGGCTACGGCACCATGGCTTCCGAGGCTGCCGAGCAGCTGCGCGAGATGGCCATCAACCGCCCGACGCACGTCTTTGTCCAGGCTGGCGTGGGCTCGCTCGCCGGCGCCGTGGTGGGCTACTTCACCAACCTGTATCCCGATAACCCGCCCACCTTTGTTGTGGTCGAGTGCGCTCCTGCCGCCTGCCTGTACAAGGGCGCCGCTGCCGGCGACGGCGACCCGCGCATCGTGGACGGCGACATGCCCTCCATCATGGCCGGCCTGTGCTGCGGCGAGCCCAACATTCTGGGCTGGGATATCCTGCGCAACCACACCACCGCCTTCGTGTCCTGCCCCGACTGGGTCACCGCTCGCGGCATGCGCACCCTGGGCGCTCCCGAGAAGGGCGACCCGCGCGTCATCTCCGGCGAGTCCGGCGCAGTGACCACCGGCCTGGTCGAGACCCTCATGCTCGATCCCGAGTACGCCGAGCTCAAGGAGCTCATCGGCCTGGACAAGACGAGCTCCGTGCTCTGCTTCTCCACGGAAGGTGACACGGACCCGGATCAGTACCGTCGCATCGTCTGGGAGGGCGAGTATCCGACCTGCTAGCAGACTGACCTGTCCGGAGGCAGCCGGAGGACTTTACTCCCTGCTCGGACAGTCCTGCTCGCACGGAGAGCACATTAAGTGCTCTCCGGCTCGTGCGGAACTCGCGACGGAGCAAAGTCCTCCGTCCGCCTCCTACGTTTACTTGCTTGCCGGGTACTCGACCTCACGCTGCTTGGCACAAGTGATCTATCTGAAATATCTACCTGTAGGTAAACCCTTGTAGAAAGGTTGACTGTTATGACTAAGGAACTCGATTTCGAGGCAATTAAAAACGCTGCTGAGTCCCACCGTGCTGATATGACGCGTTTTCTTCGCGCTATGATCTCCCACCCCTCTGAGTCCTGCGAGGAGGGTGAGGTTGTTGCCTGCATCAAGGCTGAGATGGAGAGCCTTGGCTATGACGAGGTCAAGGTCGACGGCCTGGGCAACGTTATGGGCTTTATGGGCGAGGGCGACAAGATCATCGCCATCGACTCCCACATCGACACCGTCGGCATCGGCAACATCGATAACTGGGATGCCGATCCCTATGAGGGCTACGAGACCGACGAGATCATCTACGGCCGCGGCGGCTCCGACCAGGAGGGTGGCATGGCTTCTGCTACCTACGCTGCCAAGATGATGAAGGACATGGGCCTCATCCCCGAGGGCTACAAGATCATGGTCGTCGGTACCGTCCAGGAAGAGGACTGCGACGGCATGTGCTGGCAGTACATCTACAACAAGGACGGCATTAAGCCCGAGTTCGTCATTTCCACCGAGCCTACCGACGGTGGCATCTATCGCGGTCACCGCGGCCGCATGGAGATCCGCGTCGACGTTCACGGCACCTCCTGCCACGGCTCCGCTCCCGACCGCGGCGACAACGCCATCTACAAGATGGCCGACATCATCGCCGACGTCCGCGCCCTCAACAACAACGGCTGCGACGAGTCGACCGACATCAAGGGTCTCGTCAAGATGCTCGACCCCAAGTACAATCCCGAGCACTTCGAGGATGCCCGCTTCCTGGGCCGCGGCACCTGCACCGTCAGCCAGATCTTCTACACCAGCCCCAGCCGTTGCGCCGTGGCCGACTCCTGCGCCATCTCCATCGACCGTCGCATGACCGCCGGTGAGACCTGGGAGTCCTGCCTGGACGAGATCCGTAACCTGCCGGCCGCCAAGAAGTACGGCGACGACGTGAAGGTCTCCATGTACATGTACGACCGTCCGTCCTGGACCGGCGAGGTCTACGAGACCGAGGCTTACTTCCCCACGTGGATCAACAAGGAGACCGCTCCGCACGTCAAGGCCCTCGTCGACGCCCACAAGGCCATGTTTGGTGACGAGCGCATCGGCTGCGAGCCCAGCATGGACAAGCGCGCCGGTCGTCCGCTGTGCGACAAGTGGACCTTCTCCACGAACTGCGTTTCTATCCAGGGCCGCTATGGCATCCCCTGCGTCGGCTTTGGCCCGGGTGCCGAGTCTCAGGCTCACGCTCCCAACGAGGTCACCTACAAGGACGACCTGGTCACCGCTGCCGCCATGTATGTGGCTGCCCTGAACCTCTACGATCCGAGCCAGGCCGATGGCGATGCCACCGTGTTCCGCGCCGGTCTGACCAACAACAAGATCGACTAGTCCCATTCCTCGATCTTGTTGAGCCGGGGGCAGTTTATGCCCCCGGCGCCTCCTGTTGACTTGGGGCCCGCGGTCGTTATCTCCCATGCTTCCTCGACGGTGGCGGGTCCTCGTCATAGCGCTCTGCATGTTCTAGCCACACGCGCATGCCGGAGCGCATCTACTCATTGCGATCGTTTCACCTTTAGAAAGGACATTTACATGGACGCCAAGTTTACCGAGCTCGTCGAGCAGCTGAACGGCCTCGATTTTAAGGGTATGTACGGCAGCGACTTCCTGCACACCTGGGATAAGACCACCGATGAGCTCAAGGCGCTCTACATCGTCGCCGACGCTCTGCGCGAGCTGCGCGAGAACAACGTTTCGTCCAAGATCTTCGATTCGGGCCTGGCCGTCTCGCTGTTCCGCGACAACTCCACCCGTACGCGCTTCTCCTTCTCTAAGGCCGCCAACCTGCTCGGCCTTGAGCTGCAGGACCTGGACGAGAAGAAGTCCCAGATCGCCCACGGCGAGACCGTCCGCGAGACCGCTACCATGATCTCCTTTATGGCCGACGTCATCGGCATCCGCGACGACATGTACATCGGCAAGGGCGACGCCTATATGGCCGAGGTCTCCGAGTCTGTCCAGCAGGCCTACGAGGACGGCGTTCTGGATCACCGTCCCACGCTCATCTCCTTGCAGTCCGATTCCGATCACCCCACGCAGTCCTCTGCCGACATGCTCTACCTCATCAACGAGTTTGGCGGCCTCGAGAACCTCAAGGGCAAGAAGGTTGCCGTCACCTGGGCCTATTCGCCCTCTTACGGCAAGCCGCTGTCCTGCCCGCAGTCGCTGATCAGCCTGCTGCCCCGCTTTGGCATGGACGTCACCCTGGCCCACCCCGAGGGCTACGACCTCATGCCCGAGGTCGTCGAGCGCGCCAAGGGCTATGCCGCCGAGTCCGGCACCACCTTTAAGCAGGTCAACACCATGGCCGAGGCCTTCGAGGGCGCCGACATCGTGATCCCCAAGAGCTGGGCTCCGTTTGCCGCCATGGAGAAGCGTACCAATCTGTACGCCGAGGGCGACGACGCCGGCATCGCTGCGCTCGAGAAGGAGCTGCTCGCCCAGAACGCCACCCATCAGGACTGGTGCTCCACGACCGAGCTCATGGAGAAGACTGCCAACGGCCAGGACACCATCTTTATGCACCCGCTGCCCGCCGACATCTCCGGTGTCTCCTGCGAGCACGGCGAGGTTAACGCCGACGTCTTCGACATGCACCGCGTGGGCATGTACAAGGAGGCAAGCTACAAGCCGTACGCCATCGCAGCCATGATGTTCCTGCAGAAGGTTGCCGATCCCGCCGCTACCCTCAAGGCCCTCGACGAGCGCAACACCGCCCGTTGGCTCCAGGCCTAAAGCCGGGTTGAGGTAAGCCATGTAAAGGGGGCGCTCTGCCAACCGGCGGGGTGCCCCTTTTTTGCATCGCGGGCGTGTGGGATAAGCGCTTTCGATGTGGATGCCCGCGGCGCGAGTTATGGGTACGATGGTTTCAGGGGAGGTATCACCATGAAACTTGGATGCGTCATTATGGCTTCGGGCGAGGGCAAGCGGTTTGGCTCTAACAAGATGCTTGCCGATATCTATGGCGAGCCGCTGATTGCCCGGACCATCGATTCGGTTCCCCGGGGCTTTGACGTCGTGGTTTCGACGCGTTGGCCCGAGGTCGCTCAGATTTGCGAGGACAAGCATTGCCCGTGCGTGCTGCACGATGGCGAGCTGCGCAGCGATAGCGTCCGTGCGGGCCTTTCGTGGGGAGTCGAACGCAACTGGAAAGGTTGCCTCTTTTTGCCGGGCGACCAGCCGCTCGTGAGTTCGGATTCTTTTGAGGCTATGGTTCGTGCATTTGACGAGCGTGGCCGCAAGCATCCGGTGCGTCTTGCGTGCAACGGTGAGCCTTCGAGTCCGGTGCTCTTTCCGGCGGAACTGTTCGATGCACTTATGTGTCTTGAGGGCAAGGACGGCGGGGGCTCGATTCTCAAGGGCCGCACCGACGTGGTGCTGGTCGAGGCGCGTGCCTACGAGCTGTGGGACGTCGATACCGTCAAGGGACAGCGACGCATAACGGAGCATATTGCCGCCTGCTCGTATTTTGATCGCGTGGCCAACTGTATTAATCAATAAGGAGCAACATGATCATCATCAAAAACGGCGCGCTCGTGACGCCACAGGGGTTTCGCCGCGCCGATCTTGCCATGGAGGGCGATAAGATCGTGCGGATCGCCGCAGCGATTGAGCCGGCCGAGGGCGATACTGTTGAGGATGCCGTGGGCTGTTGGGTGTTCCCCGGCTTTATCGACGGCCACACGCACATGCAGTGCTGGACCGGCATGGATTGGACAGCCGATAGCTTTGAGACCGGCACGCGCGCGGCTGCCTGCGGCGGTACGACGACCATCGTGGACTACGCGACGGCCGATCGCGGCGTGACCATGCCCGATGCCCTTGCCGAGTGGCATCATCGCGCCGACGGCACCTGCACGGCAAACTACGCTTTTCATATGGCACTCGCCGAGTGGAATGAGCGCAACCGCGCCGATCTTTCGGCTATGCGCGAGGCGGGCGTATCGTCGTTTAAGACCTACTTTGCCTACGATCATTTGCGCCTGGACGATGCCGAGACGCTCGAGGTGCTCGAGGAGCTCAAGCGTATTGGCGGCATACTGTGCGTGCATTGCGAGAACGGTACGCTGGTGAATGAGCTGCAGAAGCGCGTGTACGAGCAGGGGATTCATGGGCCCGAGGGGCATGCGCTCAGCCGTCCGGACGTGTGCGAGGGTGAGGCCGTGAGCCGCCTGCTGTATCTGGCGCACCTGGCCGGGGACGCTCCGGTCAACGTGGTGCACCTTTCGACCAAGCTGGGGCTCGAGGCCATCCGTGCTGCCAAAGCGCGCGGGCAGAAGAATATCTATGTCGAGACCTGCCCCCAGTATCTGATGCTCGACGACACCTGTTATCTGGAGCAGGGCGAGGACGGCTTTGCGGGCGCCAAGTATGTGATGAGCCCGCCGCTGCGCCATGCCGGTGACCGTGCCGCGCTGCGCGAGGCGCTTGTGGCCGGCGAGATCGATACTATCGCCACCGACCACTGCAGCTTTAACCTGCACGGGCAAAAGGACCGCGGGCGCGACGACTTCCGCGCGATTCCCAACGGCGGGCCCGGTGTGGAGCATCGTCCCGTCGCGATTGCCACGAGCTTTGAAGGGCAACTGGGCCCCGAGGATCTGTGCCGCTTGATGAGCGAGAACCCGGCGCGCGTCTTTGGCATGTATCCGCGCAAGGGCTGTCTTGCCGAGGGCTCCGACGCCGACGTGTGCGTGTGGGATCCAAAGGCGCGCTGGACCATTAGCGCGGCGACGCAGCATCAGGCCGTGGACTACACGCCGCTCGAGGGTTTTGAGGCACATGGCCGCGCCAAGGCCGTGTTTGTGAACGGCGTGCTGGCGGCACGCGACGGCGAGCCCACCGGAGCCCAGCCCGGCCGCTACGTCCCCCGCTAGCAGCAAAGATGCCGTGTCCCCTCCGCAGTTGCGGTGAAATACGGACTGTTTGCGGCCGTTAGGCGGCCAAACAGTCCGTATTTCACCGCAACTGACGAGATGGGGCCGGCTATTTGAGGCTGCTGGCGACGACGGGTCGGCCGAGGGCTGCCTCGAAGCGGTCGGCCATTGTGGGGTCGCTGAGCGTGTCGACTTGGTTGAGCATGATGCGGGCATTGTTGAGGTTCAGCATCCGCAGCTCGGAATTGAGCACCTGGGCGACGCGCTCGGGCGTGGCGATGTCGGTGAGCTCGCAGCCGCAACGCTCGCAAAAGAGCTCGGGGCGGTGGACGGCTTCGTGGATGGGCTTGCCGAGCCCTGAGGCGCCGACGATCCAGACGATGTTGGCCGTGCCAGAGGGAATCACCGGCTCCCAGGCGGCGTGGGCCTTGAGCGGGAGCCGCTTGCTGCCGTCCGCCTCGGCCAGGACGTAGTCAAAGCGCTGCGCCAGCTCGTTGAGCGGCTCAGCGGGGGCGGAGAGCTTGCCTGTCTCCGGGTCCAAGACACCCGCCTGGCAGATACTTCCGCGGCTTATGCCCGCGCATGCCTCGCAGGTGCAGCCCTGTCTCTTATACACATCTGACGCTGCCG
>CABSMV010000090.1 GCA_902478935.1 uncultured Collinsella sp.
AGAGACAGATACTGCTCGAGGGTCTCCTCTTGGTCGGCGTTATCCTCGATGGCGATGCCGTATTCGTCGAGCTCGGGCTCAGCGAGCTCCTCAGCTTCCGCAGCTTCGGCCTCCTCGGCCTGCGCGGCGGCTTCCTCGGCCTCGCGATCAGCCAGTTCCTCGGCATAGGCGCGACTGCCCAGTACATCGCCACCCAGCGCCGCCTCGTCGGCAGCCGTGAGGTTAGCGGCACGGCGCTCGGCTGTCGCTCGCTCGTCGGCCAATGCGGCTTCGGCCTTGCGCGCCTGCTCGACCTCGTCGTTCCAGGGCAGCTCAGCGCGCTGGCGGGTGGCAGCCTCGGGGCTCAGTACCTCGGCATCCAGATAATTGAGGGCTTCCTCGACGAGCATCTCGGTCTCGGGACGCGGAATGAGTACGCCGGGGGCGCACGCGACGTCGATCATGCGAAACTGCGTGCTGCCGGTGATGTACTGCAGCGGCTCACCCTTGGCGCGGCGGACGACCGCCGCGTGCATGGTCTCGAGCTGGGCCGCGTCAAGCATCTCGTCCATGCGCATATATAAGTCGATGCGTGCCAGACCCGTGGCTGCGCAGAGCAGCCACTCAGCAGAAAGACGGGGGTGCTCCTCGCCGCGCTCGGCCAGGTACTCCTTGGTCCATTCGAGACAACGCTTGATGGTCCAAATCTCGTTTGCCATGGGGTCCTCCCCTCTTATGCGCCGGGTGGCGCGCGAATGTCGGAGCAGATTGTACGCGAGGGCGGCGCACGACAAGGGACGATTGAAGGCGATTATCGATAATCAGCCCAGAATTTTGCACCGAGCTCGCTCAAAGTGTTCATTCGTCGACGTCTAGATTTGCATTCGTCAAGCTTTTGGCAAGGTTGCCCCAAAACTGACCAATATCTAACCAAACGCTTGCCACATCGCTTGACGCGCGACGCGTTAAAAATCATCCCGCGACTTCTCGGACGATTTTTGGAGCAATATTTTCAATAGCAGATGAATGCCGTTAATTGCTTTAAGCAGGTAAGCAGCTCAAAGGCCATCAAGACGGATTGAATAACATCTCAAAGCAATGTGCCCAACCTAGTCGTTTAAGAACGTCCCCAATGACTACATCTAAGGCGCCGCAGGTAGAGGACGGACAGCGAGCGACGTCCAGAGCGAACAAGTTGGCATGAAAAAGGCGAGGCATAGACCTTCTGGTCATGCCCTGCCTTTTGAATGACAAATTGTCGCTCTGGACGTCGCGCAGCGTCGAGCCGTTACGCGGTTTGGTAAAACCGCGTAACCCACTACACAGCCTGCGCCAGCTTCTCGGCTCGCTCGGCGGCGGCGAGTGCCTCGATGACCGTGCCGAGCTGGTCGCCCAGGAGGACGCCGTTGTAGGTGGAGTTGAAGCCGATACGGTGATCGGTCACGCGGTCCTGGGGCTGGTTGTAGGTACGGATCTTCTCGGAACGATTGCCGTGGCCGATCTGGCTTTGGCGCTCGGCACCGAGCTCTGCCTGCTGCTTCTCGAGCTCCATCTCGTACAGACGGGCGCGCAGCATCTGCATGCAGACCTCGCGGTTCTGGATCTGGGAGCGCTGTTCCTGCGACTGCACCACGGTGTTGGTGGGCAGGTGGGTGATGCGCACGGCGGAGTAGGTGGTGTTAACGCACTGACCGCCAGGGCCGGAGGCGCAGTAGGTGTCGATGCGCAGGTCGGACTGGTTGATCTGGACGTCGATTTCCTCGGCCTCGGGAAGTACGGCGACGGTAGCCGTGGAGGTCTGAATGCGACCCTGGGACTCGGTCTTGGGGACGCGCTGGACGCGGTGCACGCCGGACTCGAACTTCATGACGGAGTAGACGCGGTCGCCCTCGACCTTGAACTCAATGGACTTAAAGCCGCCGGCCTCGCTGGGGCTGGAATCGAGCACGGTGGTCTTCCAACCGCGCGACTCGCAGAAGCGCTGATACATCTTGTACAGGTCGCCGGCAAAGATGGCCGCCTCGTCGCCACCGGCGGCGGAGCGAATCTCGACGATGGTGTTCTTGTCGTCGTTGGGGTCGCTCGGGATGAGCATGTACTTAATGTCTTCCTCGAGTTGGGGAAGCTTGGCCTCGTTTTCGGAGATGTCCATCTGGAGCATCTCCTTCTCATCGGCATCGGTGGTATCGTGGAGCATTTCCTTGGCAGCCTCGATGTCATCGAGCGCGCCGATGTACTCGCGCGATGCGGCGATGAGGTCGGACTGATGCGCGTACTCCTTGTTGAGACGCGTGAACTCCTTGATATCGGAGGCGACGGCCGGATCGGAAAGCTTCTTCTCGAGCTCCTCGTAGGCCTTGATGATCTTTTCGAGCTTGTCGCGCATGACGGGACTCCTTTATATGCGTGAAGGTGAAAATCGGCAGAATTGATGGGGCGCATGGCGCCACTGCGGGGGTAAGCCCAGCTAGAACATGTCGATCTTCAGATACATGCGCATCCCTTCGCGTATGGGGTACATAGTTGCGGTCTAACCCATACATGATAGCGTGCGCAGGCAAACCTGCATATAACCCGCACGGAATGAGTGGACGCAGCCGTTGGGGACGTTCCTTAACGACTAGTCGTTTAAGAACGTCCCCAACGACTAGGCATGAAAAAGGCAAGGCATAGACCTTCTGGTCATACCTTGCCTTTTGAATGACAAATTGTCGCTCTGGGTGGCGCGCAGCGTCGACCGGCCCGCCGTTCGTCAGAACGGCGGAACCTCTAGAGCAAAGTGACGCTAAAGCTGCGGACGTCCGTCTCGCCCGGCGCCAGCGTAATGGTGTTGGCCTTGTGCTCAAAAACGTCGTCCTCGGTGTCCATGGTGGTGTGACCGGTCCAAGGCTCGAGTGCCACAAACGGAGCGTCGTTGGCGGCAGACCACACGCCAATGTACTTAAAGCCCTCAAAGTCGATCTTGACGCCGTGGCCCGACTTGCGGCCGCGCAGCGTGAGCGTGGAGCCCGGAGTATCGGTGAACATGATGGCATCGTTATCGAAGCTGCGGTGCGTGATGGGCAGCACGTCAGAGTTATCGGGCGCCTTGTAGCTGCCCTCAAACGTCATAAGACCGTCGGGCGTGATGATGGGGGCCTCGTTGGTCCAAGCCTCGGTAAATGCCAGCTCGTAATCCTCGAACGCCTCGTCCTCGGCACCGGGAGCAGGTACGTTAAATGCGGGGTGGCCGCCCACCGAGAACGGCAGGTCCACGTCGCCGGTATTGGTGACGGCAAAGGTCTGGGTAAGTGTGGCGTCACCAGTCAGGGCATAGGTCATGTTGAGCTTAAAGTGGAACGGAAAGGCCTTGAGCGACTCGGGCGTGTCGGTGATCTCGTACGTTACCGAGGAGCCGTCCTCCGAAACCTCGACCAGCTTGTGCTCGACGATGCGCGCGAGGCCGTGGCGCGGCATCTCGCAGGTGCCAGCCGCAGACGTCGCCGTGTTGTTGCGCAGCGAGCCCACAATGGGGAACAGGATGGGCGCATGCTTGCCCCAAAAGGCGGGGTCGCCCTGCCACAGATACTCGTTGCCGTTGAGGGCAAGGCTCGTGAGCTGGGCGCCCATGGAATCGATGGCCGCGGTGAGGCTGCCGCGCTTGATGGTAGTGACGGTAGACATGCTACTTCCTCCAAAAGTAAACAATAGTGTCGAGGGCTATTGTCCCACTCTTGGCGGCGGGGTTGAGCGACAGGCGCAGTTATTGAGCAATAGCGTAAAGGTCAAACCCGCCCTGCGGAGTGCTATCGACCGTATCGGGCGCCTGCGAGTTAAAGCTCACGGGAACCATGCGCTTTGAGGCGCGGAAGCGCGTGCCGTCGGTGGCGACGGGCGGTTCGTCGACGGTGAGCTCGTAGTCGCCGGGCTTGAGCTCGATGCCGTCACCAGCGGAATTGACGTATTGATACTCGTCAATCGTCTGCCCTTTGAGCGTACGCCCCACGATGTGGATGAGCATTTGGCTGTCGCCACGCGCGGTGTCCCACATCGCGCCGTCCTTGACCTCGACCGACACATGTACCGAGCGCGTGCGGCTGAGCGATTGCTCGACAGACATCTCGACCTTGGCGGCGTCTTGACGCTGCTGCTCGACATGGCTCCAAACGCTACCGATTGCCGAGCAGGCGATAACGCCGGCCATGAAGGCGATGAGGATGGGGCCGAGCGGAGAACGGCGGCCCGCGTCTTCCTCACGAGCCAGGTCGGGGCGATGCGTGGGCGCAGGCGCCTGGGCGCCTTGCGCGGGCACGTCGAGAATGCTGAAGGATGCCGTGCTGTCGGGGTCGATGGTGTGACGCGGCTGCGGGATCTTTGCCGGCGAGATGGACATGTCCGCCGGCTCACCGAGTGTGGCCGTGGCATCGGCCTTAGCCTCATCGGCCTCGGCTTGGGCCCAAGCCTGCTCAAAGGTCAGGGGCTCGGCGGCATCGGAGGCGGCATCAGGCTCGACAGCGGCATCGTTGCCGGTCTCGTCCTCGTCGCTCGACACGTCACGCGACGCGGGCTCGTCCCACTCCTCGTCCGGAGCCTCGCCCTCGCTATACCACCATTCAAAGTTATCGATATCCATACGGGGCGCCCCTTAGGCCTCGCAAATAAACACTCGCTAGTCTTATACCCCCAGACGGCACCGAAGCTCACCCGCGCCGGACACGAAAACCGTCACAACATTCGACGCTTTTCCTCGATTTCGAGATTTTCATCGAATGTTGTGACGGTTTAGGCTACTGGCCGGCAGTGCAATGTGACAAAGGGACTGCCCCTTCCTCACATTCTGTTAGAGTTGCAGGGATTGAATCCCGCTTATTCATGCGACATTGGAGTGACAGCCTTGATCGCCGCGACCACGCCTAAAAGTAAGTCAACCGCCGCCGCGCTCTCCCCCACGCGCACCAAGCTCTGCCTGGCGCTGCTCGTGCTGTTGGGATTCTCGCTCGGTTGCTCCGAATTCGTGGTCATCGGCATCGAAAGTGACCTGGCGACGGAACTCGGCGTATCGCTTGCCACTGCGGGCCAGCTCATCAGCGTGTTTGCGCTTGTCTACGCCATCGCGACGCCGGTGCTTGCGCTCAGCACGGGGCGTTTTCGCCGCTACCAGCTGCTCGTGTGCTATAGCATCGTCTTTGTGTTCGGCAACCTGGTCATGGCGTTGGCGCCCAACTTCCAGGTGCTGTTTATCTCGCGCATCATCCTGGGCTCTGTCTCGGGTGCGCTGCTCGCCGTGGGCGTGACGTACATCCCTGAGCTTCTGTCCCCGCAGCAAACTTCGCTTGCCATCTCGGTGGTATATGGTGCGTTTTCCGTGGCAATGGTCTTTGTGACCTCGATTGGCAAGTTTGTGGCCGACACGCTCGATTGGCACGTGGCCATGTACGGCACGCTGGCCTTTGCCGTTTTGATCTGCGGAGCGCTCGTGGCGTTTATGCCGCGCGCTGGGCAAACCGACGAGCCTGCCACCTTTCGTGAGCAGGCGGGTCTGCTACGCGAGCCGAGCATCATCACCGGCATGCTCATCTTCTTGTTTGGCGTGGGCTCGGTCTACGTATTCTACGGCTACGTGACGCCTTATCTTGAGCAGGTGCTGGGTATGGGCACGGTTGAAGCCAGTACCACGCTTATGGCCTACGGCGTGTTCTGCCTGATCTCGAACATCCTGGGCGGATGGATCGACGCGCGCTTTGGCATGAAGGCACTGCTTGTGACGTTTGTGCTGCAGGCTGCGGCGTTACTCGGGCTGTTTGCTGTGGGCGGCACCATGCCGCTCGCGCTGGTCTTTGTCTTTAGCCTGGCGCTGCTCATGTACCTGTTCTCGGTGTCGTGCATCACGCACTTTATGGACGTGGCACGCAGCCGCCATCCCAAGTCGATGGTACTCGCAAGTTCGGTTGAGCCCATGGCGTTTAACGTCGGCATCTCGTTTGGCACCGCAGTGGGCGGCGCCGTGGTAAGCAGCGTTGGCATTGCATATGTAGGCGCGGTCGGTGCCGTGTTCTCGCTTGTGGCCTGGGCGCTCACGCTGGTGACGATTAAGTTGGCTCGCTGGGAACGCAAGAGGACGATGGCGCAGGCGTAGATGCGATACTCGAGCTCGATGATGGCGATCGAAAGGAAACCGCATATGCAACGTGTACTGTTTATCTGCCATGGGAACATCTGTCGCTCGACGATGGCTGAGTCCGTGTTTACCGAGCTGGTGCGGCGCGCCGGGCGCGCGGGCGAGTTTGTCATTGACTCCGCTGCGACCTCAACTGAGGAGATCGGCAACCCGCCGCATCATGGCACGGTCGCCAAGCTGCGTGAAGTCGGGATTCCCGTCGTTGCGCACCGTGCCCGCCAGGTGCGTCGCGCGGAGTATGGCGACTGGGACCACATTGTCTATATGGACGACGAGAACGCCCGCGGCCTGCGGCGCATCTTTGGCGACGACCCCGACGGCAAGGTTACACGCTTGCTCGATTGGACCGAGCGCCCCGGTGACGTGGCCGATCCCTGGTACACCGGCAACTTCGATGCCACCTACCGCGACGTGCTCGACGGTTGCACCGCTATGCTCGAGCAACTGTAGACAAGCGAGGTCGCGAGCCACGTCTCCGGCGCGAAACGAGCGTGGATTTTCTCCCGCTTTGAGCGTTCGAGTGCGCTCTAAACGGGAGAAAATCCACACTCATGAATGTGACAAAGGGACTGTCCCTTTGTCACATCCGGGACTAGCCCTAGACCGGCTTGACCTCCAGCTTTATCCCCTCGGCGCAGGAGTCGCCCAAAACATCCGAAAGGGCCCAGGTCGCATATAGCGGCAAATAGAGAACCGCTCCGTTGCGCTCAACGTTGCCTCTCGAGAAAACAATCCCGAGCCTTACGCCATATTCAGCCGTATCAAGCACATGACCGAGCGCAGCGTGCGCGTGGTAATAGGAGCCCGATTTAACCTCGATCGGAACAGCCGTCCCATCCGGTCCATCGACCACAAAGTCCACTTCACCGCGCTTTTTTGTCTGATAGTAGTAAAGCTGGCGATTTTGGGCAGCCAGCTGCTGGGCCACCACGTTTTCGTAAATGCCGCCCAGATTGGGCTCCTTGCTATCAAGATACGCCGCTTGGGCGACTCCGACGGGGTAGCGCGCCATCAACATGCCCGTATCCGATTGATATAGCTTGAACTGCGATGGCCGTGCCGTCTTGAGCAAGGGCGATTTTGGCTCGGTTACGATATCGGCTTTGAGAGCAACGCCGGCATCGACAAGCCATACAAAATCTCGCTGATACTTCTCGTAGTGAGCCTTGGGGTCAATGGAATTGAGCACGAAGCGCTTGTGTTCGCCCTCGAGCATAATAGGGAGCTGATCGTAAATGCTCTGCACCTGAAGGGCTCGCCCGCTTGCATACTTGGAGATATCCCGCCGGTACTGTTCGTTGAGCTCTGACTGTAGCTGACGAACAGAGGCAAGGTCGCCCTGCGTGTCAAGGAAACGCTGCACGACCTCCGGCATTCCGCCGACAACGGTATAGGTCCTGAAGTTTGCCATCATCGCGTCATGAATGTAATCAGGAACGGGCCTCTCGCTGATACACGCGTCACGTATCGTTTGGCGAGCCCCCTCGCTCACCCCGGTTGCCCAGCAAAACTCCTCAAAATCGAGCGGGAACATCCTAAGCTCGTGGACATACCCCACGGGATAGGACCTGACGCCCTTGAACTGAGTCCCGAGCATTGACCCCGAAAACGCCCAGCGGCACCTCCCGTCCTCAACAAGGAACTTTGCCATCGTCATGATGTCGGGGGCCTCTTGGACCTCATCGATAAACACGAGCGTTTTGCCTGGCGCAATCGACTTTCCCGAAAGAAGCGTCACCCTGCTGATGAAATCATCGGCATTCCGCGCCTCGAGAAGAGCATCTTTTGCCTGGCGGTTTTCCATGAGGTTAAGCTCGATGTAGGTTGCATGGTTGGCTTTGCCAAATGCGCGAATCGAATAGCTTTTGCCAATCTGGCGAGAACCCGTAATGAACAAGGCCTTTTGCTCGGAAGACTTCAGCCAACGCTCCAGCTCTGCCGCTATTTTCCTGCGCAGCATAGGCTCTCCCCTCGGTGTCATCGAATGAAATGCAAAGTTTTATAT
>CABSMV010000091.1 GCA_902478935.1 uncultured Collinsella sp.
TGGGCTCGGAGATGTGTATAAGAGACAGCAGCTCCTCGGCGGCAATCTGCGCCAGGATCGTGTCGACGCCCATGCCGTTATCGGTGGCGCCGGTGCCGATGGTAATGAAGCCGTCCTCTTCCAGGCGCATGTCGATGCCGGCGATGTCGACATTGGAGATGCCCGAGCCCTGCATGGTGAGCGCACAGCCCAGAGCACGCACGCGGTCGCCCAGGTCGACGGCTAGTGGCTTGTCGCGCCAACCGATCATGTCCATCGCGCGTAGCAGGCAGCGGTCGAGCGCGCAGGCGTTGAGTTTCTCGTTGTAGTACTGCGGCATGATCTCGCCCTCGCGCACGATGTTCTTAAGGCGCAGGTCGGCGGGGTCCATGTGCAGCATATCGGCGAGCTCGTTGACGGCGCTCTCCACGGCAAACTGGCCCTGGGTGGCACCGTAGCCGCGATACGCGCCGCCGCGGTTGGTGTTGGTGTAGACGGCGTCCCAGCTAAAGCGGCTCGCCTTCACATGGTTGTAAATAGGCAGGCTCTTGTGGCCCGAAAGTCCAATCGTCGTGGTAGCGTGCTCGCCGTACGCGCCGGCGTTGGACAGCGTGTGCAGATCGATGGCCGTGATGGTGCCGTCGTTCATGGCGCCCAGCTTAACGGTCATCTGCATCTGGTGACGCGAGTTGCCCGCGGTGATGGTCTCCTCGCGGGTGTAGCAGCAATAGCTCGGACGGCCGGTCTGCTGCGTCACAAACGCCACGAAGATCTCGCAGCAGCCCGTCTGCTTGGAGCCAAAACCGCCACCGATGCGCGGCTTAATGACCTGCACCTGCGACTGCGGAATGTCGAGCGACTGCGCGACCATGCGGCGCACGTGGAAGGGCACCTGCGTGGAGGTGGTCACCGAGATACGCCCGAACGCGTCGGTCGTCGCGAAGGCGCGGAAGGTTTCCATGGGCGCGGTCTGCGTGGCCTGGCTGGTGTAGGTACGCTCAAAGACGATGTCGCTCTGGGCGAATGCCTCGTCCAAGTCGCCAAAGTCGCTCGTGCCGCTGCATACCAAGTTGCGCGGGACGTCGCCGCCCTGCGGGAACATAAAGGTCACGTCGCCCTCGGGGTGGACCACGATGTCATTATCGAGCGCCTGGGTAAAGTCGAGTAGCGGCTCGAGCACCTCATAGTCGACCTTGATGAGCTTGAGTGCCTTGTCGGCGGCCTCCTCGGTCTCGGCGGCGACGATCGCCACCTCCTCGTTTTGGTAGCGCACGAGGTTCTCGAGGATCAGGCGGTCGTAGGGACTCGGCTGCGGATAGCTCTGACCGGCGATGGTAAAGCGGCGCTTGGGCACGTCCTCGTAGGTGTAGACGCCCACCACACCGGGCACCTTCAGGGCGCGCGACGTATCGATGGAACGGATCTTGGCGCGGGCATAGGGGCTGCGCTTGAGCTTGACGATCAGCGCACCGGCGGGCACCATGTCGCCCGTGTAGACGGGACGGCCCTCGAGCAGCGCCTTCGAGTCCTTCTTGGGCTGCTTGTGGGTGATTTGCTTGTAGGAGACGCCGTCGCAGCTGGTGTCGTTGACGGGCAGCTCGGGCATCTCGAAGCCCACCTGCACGCCAGACTCATTGAGGAAGCGCACGATGGCGCGCAGCTGGCTCTCGTAACCGCTGCAGCGACAGAGGTTGCCGGCCAGCTGGCGCGAGAGCTCCTCGCGCGTGGCGACGAGGCTCGGGTCCTCCTTGGCGGCGCGGGCAAGCGCCAGCACGTTCATGATAAGGCCGGGGGCGCAAAAACCGCACTGCTCGGCGCCTTCGGCAGCCATTGCGCGGGCGAGCGCCTCGGACTCGGCCTTGAGGCCCTCGAGCGTGGTGATGGTGTGGCCCTCGACGCGAGCGGCGGGAACCGAGCAGCTCAGCACCGGGTCGCCGTCGAGCCACACCGTGCACAGGCCGCAGTTGGTGGTCTCACAGGCGCAGCGCACCGACGCACAACCCTGCTCGCGCAACAGTGCAAAGAGCATGGTGTCGGGGGCAATCTGAACCTTGACCTTACGGCCGTTGAGCGTAAAGGAAAGATCGATGAGTTTGGCAGCCATTAGCGCACCTCGCTAGAATCGACGCCGGGCACGCGGCGGCAGGAATACTCGTCCGTGGCAAACTTAGGCACTTGCACGGTCTCGAGCTCGCGGGCAAGCGCGGCCGAAAGCTCGATGCCGGCGGCGCGGCGCACGGCCTGGATGGCGAGCGGGGCAGAGATGCGGCGGCGGTAGTCGGCCGAGCCCCACAGGTTGGTGCCGTAGCTCAGGGCACGCACGGATGCGGCCAGGGCGCGCAGCTCGTCCTCGGAAGGCTGCTCGTTCACCAGACCGCACGCCTCGCCCTGCAGCAGGGTCGCGCGCAGCGGGCGGGCGCCTACGGTGACATGCCAGGAGCCGTCCCACCAGGCGGCGGTGACGTTTAAGGAGGGGAAGTCGGTCGCGGCCTTGCGCACGGCCTCATAGCTTGCACGATAGTCGTGCTTAACGACCACGACGTGTTCGATCACGTCGCGCACGTAGCCCATGTCCACGAACTCGGCGAGCGGCACGCGACCGGCGCCCGTCAGCTCAACGTAGGAATCGAGCGCCAAAAAGGCCGAGAGCACGTCCGAGAAACCAAAGCGGCCGTAGATGCTGCCGCCCACTGTGGCGGTGTTGCGCAGCTGCACGCCCACGATATCGTGGACGGCGAACTCAAAGACATTGTTGACAAGCGCGTTGAGCTCGGCATGGCGCTCGAGCTGGCGCAGGGTGCACATGGCGCCGATGCGAAACTCGGTCTCGGTCTCCTCGATCTGATCGAGTCCGCAGGCCGAAAGGTCAATCGCCGTCGCCACGCGACGTGAACCCAGGCGCATCCAGATGCCGCCGCCCACAATCTTGTTGTTGCGGTTCTTCTGTAAGAGCTCATAGGCTTCGGCCGCGCTTCCAACACGGACGTAGGTACCGAACTTGAGCACGTTCTCCCCCATCTCTTTACTTGTCCAGTACTTTTAAGTGTACCAAACGAGGAGCCGCACACCGTTTTAGGACAAAATCCACCCACCCATCCATAACTTGCGGTGATATACGGACTGATTAGCCGTTCTGGGACGCTAAACAGTCCGTATATCACCGCAAGTTATGAGGAGTCCTCCGGGATAGAAAAGGCTCCCAGCCGGAATGGCTGGGAGCCTCATCACAGGCTATGTCGAGCGAAGATTTAGCAGACGCCCTGGGCGAGCATGGCGTCGGCGACCTTCAGGAAGCCGGCGATGTTGGCGCCCATGACGAAGTTGCCCTCCTGGCCATACTCCTTGGCGGTGTCGTCCACGTTGTGGAACATGCCGCGCATGAGCTGCTCGAGCTTGCCGTCGACCTCCTCGAAGGTCCAGGACAGGTGCTCGGCGTTCTGGCTCATCTCCAGACCGGACACGAGCACGCCACCGGCGTTGGCAGCCTTACCGGGCATAAAGGCGACGCCGTGCTCCTGGAAGTAGGTCGTGGCCTCGATGGTCGTGGGCATGTTCGCGCCCTCGCCGACCACCTTGCAGCCGTTGGCGACGAGCGCCTGGGCGTCCTCGAGCAGCAGCGTGTTCTCGCGAGCGCAGGGCAGCGCGATGTCACAGGGCAGCTGCCACACGCCGCGGCCGTCACCCTCGTGCCACGTGGCATTGGGCTTCTCGTCGACGTACATGGCGAGCGTAACGCCCTTGTCGTGGCCGGAGCGCTTCTTGTTGTAGACATGCTCGAGCACGGTGTAGTCGATGCCGTCGGGATCCTCGACCCAGCCGTGGGTATCGGAGCAGGCGAGCACCTTGCCGCCGAGCTGAGTGACCTTCTGGACCGCGTAGATAGCGACGTTGCCGGAACCGTGAACGACGACGTTCTTGCCCTCGAAGGAGTCGCCGCGGCTCTTAAGGTACTCGTCCACAAAGTAGGCCAGACCGTAACCGGTGGCCTCGGTACGGGCGAGCGAGCCGCCAAAGGAGAGGCCCTTGCCGGTAAGAACGCCGGTCCACTCGTTGGTCAGGCGCTTGTACTGACCGAACAGGTAGGCAACCTCGCGGCCGCCAACGCCCAGGTCGCCGGCGGGAACGTCGGTGTTGGGGCCGATGTGGCGATAGAGCTCGGTCATGAAGGACTGGCAGAAGTGCATGATCTCGTTGTTGGACTTGCCCTTGGGGTCAAAGTCGGAGCCGCCCTTGCCGCCGCCCATGGGAAGGGTGGTCAGGCTGTTCTTGAGGATCTGCTCCAGGCCCAGGAACTTGAGCATACCCAGGGTGACCGTCGGGTTAAAGCGCAGGCCGCCCTTGTAGGGTCCAATGGCAGAGTTGAACTCGACGCGATAGCCGCGGTTGACCTGAACCTTGCCCTGGTCGTCGACCCAGGGAACACGGAACATGACGATGCGCTCGGGCTCGACGAGGCGCTCCAGCAGGGCGGCCTCCTCGTACTCGGGGTGGGCGTCGAGCGCCGGCTGGATGGTGCCGAGGATCTCGGTCGCGGCCTGGATGAACTCAGGCTGCTCGGGATAGCGGGCCTTGAGCTCTTCGAGAACTTTCTGCGTGTAGCTCATGCTTCCTCCAATTGATGGAAAAGAAAAGTGTCGTTCGAGGCGCCCCATGCGCCGCGAGCTTTATCGAGTATGGATAATATCGCACTGTTGCAGCAAAGTTTCGCATAAGCCGACGAGCAGATGTTTCGTTTTGATTACGATGCAGGTAGAAGCGTTTTTGAGTGCCTGACGTGCAAAACCTGTGTTTCAAACCTGTTTCGTCCACGTGTTCCAAACCACAACAAAGGTGCCTGTCCCCAATGTGGTGGTGTGGTGGTTAGAGGACGAGTTGATGGTAGTCGGCGGGGGTTATGCTGCCCCCGGTGGCAGCGCGGAAGGCAGCGAGCGCATCGCCCGAGAACGGCATGGCCCAGCACAGCCCGCAACCTGCGGTAATGGAGCCGGGCAAAGGCATAATGCGCCCGGGCACGCCGGCGGCAAGGCACAGCTGTTCACATTCCATCACATCGAAGGTGCTATCGAACGAAACGATGATCTTGCGTTCGTGGTCGAGGACATCACCGAACGGGCCTTCGCGGTGTGCCTCACGATACGCCGCGGCGGCCGCTTCCTCTTCCGCAGTATGCCCACAGCCACCGCAGCCGCAGGTACAGGGCTCGGAACCATCGCAAGTGCAAGGCTCTCCCGTGTCGGGACAAATATCGTGAGACATGGCAACTCCAATCGTCTAGGCGAGCAACTCGGCCGCCGCAAACTCCTCGGGCGTATTGACGTTCTCGAAGCAGAGCGTCGAACCCGCGGCCTCAACGATCTGCGGCTCATCCATATAACCAGCCTGAACGCGATTGATCAGGCAGCGAATACGCTGGCGGTCGCAGGCGAGCAGCTCTTGGGCAACCGGCGCACACGCGTCACGGCGCCAGACGGCGCAAAGCGGCTCAATCCCCCGCTCCTCGCGCGGCACGCACACGTCGAGCGCCTCGGCCTCAACACGATCGGCAAGCGCGCCGATGAGTTCCGGCGAGACAAACGGCATATCGCAGGCGACGATCGCCACGAGCGGCAATCGGGCCGCGGCCAACGAGCTCGCGATGCCGCGCATGGCGCCCGCCGACCCTTCAAGGTCCGTCACCACACGCGGCACCAGGCCGCCAAACGCGTGCTCCTCAAGATAGGCAAGCTCGCTGGGACGCGAAGTCGTCACGACCAGCTCGCCGGCAACTGGCGCCAGTCGACCCAGCACGCGTTCGATGAGCGGCTCGCCGCAAAACGCCATGCGCGCCTTATCACAGCCCATGCGCGAGGACAGCCCACCCGCTTGGACGACACAAGAAAGATCGGCACGTCTTACGGTAGTCATACGGCAAAACACCTCCATCGGCATGCTCGAAACCCGGTGCACGAAGCTAAATACAGCCACCGAAATAGCAGCGCTACGATAAGCTCGTGCAAAAACAAAACAGCGCCTTTGCGGCACGCAGCAAGACCGCGAGCACAAAAGCGCTGGTAGCATATGGCGGGAACGTATGTGAATCGAACACATCCAAGACGTTTTGCACGCCTCGCAACGGTTTTGAGGACCGCGGAGCCCACCGGAGCCCATCCGTTCCCAAGTGCGGCGGTATTTTACCAAACCGAGCAGCCGATCTAGCGCAGGGACCTCAGGCCGCCGGCCTCCTTGTCGAGCACCGTAAAGCGCACGGCATCTAGGTGCTCCAAGATGCTGATTGCACGTTTGCGCGACACACCCAGGGCCTCGCGCAGCACGCTCGTGGTGGCTGCGCCGCCGGCTGCCTCAATGGCAGCGGCGACGAGCTCACGCGCATGGGCCTCGGCGGTAGCAGACAGGGCAACGTCGCGCTCGACCTTAACGATCGAGCGATTGAGCGAAAGCTCGCGCAGGGCACGCGTCATGGTGTCGCGATCGAGCTGCAGCTGTTCGCCCACCTCGGGAAGCGCCGGTGCATCCAGGCCGGCCTCGTCAAGCAGCGCGACGATCTGCTCGCAAGCCTCTCGCACCACGCGTGCCGCCGCGGCGGCCGAGTGCGGGTCGAACACCTCGGCGCCCTCGGCGGCGCACACGCCACGCGAGCAGCCCTCGGCAATCAGAGCCGCGGCAACACCTTCATCAGCGCTAGGCCACGCAGCATGGGCAACGGCGCCGAGCGTAAAGCCCGTCTCCTTGGGAGACGCCGCATGCTTGGCTGACAGGGTCGCCGCCAGTGCATCCATCGCAGCGTCGAGCACCACGGTGTCCGCCAAGAGCTCCGCATCACCCATGGCAAGCTTGCGAACGGAGCCCTGCGCCACCAAACCGCGCAGTGCGGCATCGGCCTCGCCGGCACCAAGATCCAAAGCCTCGGCAACATCAGCCGCCGCAACCGGCAGCGCTTGCAGCGCCAGCCACGCATCCACCGCACCCGAAACATCTCCGGCCTCAAGCGCAGCAAGCAGCGCGCGCTCCCCCGTCGAAAGCTCGCGCGAGCGACGGCAGCGCGAAAGCAGCACACGCCCGCCGCCAATGAGCATAACGGGCGAATACGACAGCACCACGGCATGGTCTCCGGCTCGCAGCGGCAGCGGCTCCTCCAAGCGCACCTGTACGGTACGGGTCTCGCCCACCGCCATGGGAGCCTCGCCCTCCAAAAGCATGATGCGGCCGACGACCTCGGCCGTGCCGGCCATCACATGCACGCGCGCGCCCGACTCGAGCACGCGCGGCTTGGCGCCCTCGCGACCCAAATACGTAAACGTCATCATAAAGCGCAACGTCTGGCCAAAGCGGTCCGCCACGCCCAGCATCTCGCCACGGTCAAGCGCCGCGACACCGTCACCAACTAGGTTGAGCGCCGCACGCTGACCAGGCAGCGCGCGCGGCGTATCGCCATGCACCTGAATCCCGCGCACGCGACAGACCGTACGCGACGGCAAAGCCATCAGCTCGTCGCCCACCGCAACCGGCGCATCGTGCAGCGTTCCCGTTACGACAGTGCCGACGCCCTTAATCGTAAAGCAGCGGTCAATCGGCAGGCGCGGCGCGGCATCGGTGCGCTCGGCACGGTTGCGGCAGGCATCCCAGCAGGCACTTACCCTGTCTCTTATACACATCTCCGAGCCCACGAGACTCCTG
>CABSMV010000092.1 GCA_902478935.1 uncultured Collinsella sp.
AGAGACAGGCGCATCATGGCACCGAACGATTCTACGTCGTAGGTGTCCGAGAGTTTGAAATGAATGATGTTGTGGCCCATGGCGCGAAGGTTCGCGTCGCGCATGAGGGCCGCTCGATACGTTTTTGCCGCCGCCCGCTCTGGATCATTTTGAGCCTCGTCTTCAAACTTGCCTAGCCCATGCAGCTCTGCCAGCGTCCATGAGCCGTCTGGCATCTGCCAGCCATAATCTGCTAGATAATAGCCAGCGTTTCCCGGTCGCGTTATCTCAACTTGAAGCTCAGGCGCGGCAACCCCAGCGAGAATCATCGCTGCTCTCGCCTCGGACTCGCCGCCGTTGTCTGACCTGCCATCCATATAATCAAAAACGTCAAAAGCACGCGCGATGCCATGCAGCCCTCGACAATTTGCCTGCGCATATGCTCGCAGCTCTTCGCGTTCGACATCGTACTCACGGGCCAAGCCATCGACATAACCCAGCGCATAGCGAAAGGCGCTCGATCGCGCGATATCAACAACCGTTCGACACGGATCCGTCAGTGTAAACAGACCAAGCCGCCACACTTCGCCCGCCCGCCAGCGCTTGTATTCAACGAACTCATACGTATCACGCCTTGTAGACCGTGGCAGCAACACTTGCACTTTATCCAGAAGCGTATACGCCGAGCCGATGCCGTAGAGCAGCGCTGCTGTCGCTCCGCAAAACACAGCATCCGGTTCAACGACCGCAATAGCGGATGCCAGCTGAAAGATACGATCTTCAACCCCAAGATTATTCCAATAGACCGGATCCGCATACACGTGGTTGTAAAGACGAAGCATGAGCTCTTCCTGCATAAGCTCACGCGCACGGCGTTCATCCCAAGGATCAATTGTTGTAAGCAGCTGTCCATCTTGATGAATTCCAACGGCCGAGAATAGCATCCTTGCATATGACTGCGGAAAATGTTTGCCTTTATCGAGCATGGCCAACCCCATAACCATCACGGCGGAGAGAATACCATTACGCTATCGCATGCTTCCGTCCGCAGGCCTTGCCAAAAGCTGACCAAAAGCTTGACGCCGCAGGTCAGAGCTTCAAAAAATATTTCCACTCTCGGTAGACGGTCGCTACGACCCTCCCAACGGCATCAAAATCCAACCTTACAAATAGTTGCGGTGAAATACGGACTACATGGGCCATAAAAGCCGGAAAACAGTCCGTATTTCACCGCAACTTAGGAGGGGATGTGGGGTCCCCGGCATGTATATGAAAATGGCTCTGGTCCCAAAAGGAATCAGAGCCATTCATCTATCTTATGGAGCGGGCGACGGGAATCGAACCCGCGTCATCAGCTTGGAAGGCTGGGGTTCTACCATTGAACTACGCCCGCAAGATATGGTCGGGACGACAGGATTTGAACCTGCGACATCCTGCTCCCAAAGCAGGCGCGCTACCAAACTGCGCCACGTCCCGAAGGTGTTGAGCAGCTAAGGTCTAAACCTTGCGTGTCCCAAAGCGAAGGAAATTATAGGGGAGACTCCCCGCCTGTGCAAGCGCAGAAACCCTAGCTCCTCGAATGTGCGACAAACTTGCTGTGGAGCAGACCGATCACAAACGCCACCACGGCAACCGGCGCCCACGCGGCACCGATGTCTGCCAGGGGTAGCGCATCAAACGGCAGCCACGCGCCCGCAAAGAACGCATCGCGGACCGAGGTGATCACGCTCTGCACGGCAACCACGCCGCCGACCCAGACCCACACCTGCAGATGAGCGTCGCAAAAGCCGTGTACCAAACCCATGAGGACCAGCACGATGGCGACGGGATACAAGGCGTTGAGCATGGGCACCGAGAACATAAGGATCACGTCGAGGCCCACGTTGGAGAGCACGCACGAAAACGCTGCGAACACAAAGGCGAGAATCGCAAAGGGACGGCGCATGGCCTCCTCGGAGGCCTCCGCTCCCCCTTTAACCACATACGTTTCGCAGAAGTAACGCGCGCAGCAGCTGATGAGGCCGATGCACACGTTCATGCAGGCGAGGAAGAAGATGGCGAAGACCACGACCGTGCCGGCAAGCCCAAAGTGCATGGAGGCCGAGCGGGCGAGAATGGCGGCGCCGTTGGTGGCGTCGGACATCACGGTGCCGAGCTGCATACCGGCAAGGGCCAAACCGCAGTAGATGACGGCCATGAGCACGCCGGCGATCACACCGGAGCGCGAAATCTCAAAGGCCACGCGCTTGTCATCGGTAACACCCAACTCGTGGATGGTCTCGGCGATGATGATGCCGAAGGCGAGCGACGCAAGCAGATCCATGGTCTGATAACCGGTCAAAAAGCCCTGCACGGTAGCACCGGCATTGTAGGGAGTCTGCGGCGCGGCAGCCGGTCCCAGCGGCGAGATCACGGCAGCACCCACGACCAGCACGATGAGCGCAATGAGCGCGGGGCCCGTAATGCGCCCGAGCACGCGCGTGATAACGCCCGGACGCAGCGTGAGCGCAAACGCAACGACAAAGAAGCCAACGGCAAACACCAGGCGAGCCGTGCCGAGCGAAACGCCCTCGGGCAGTAGCGGCACCAGCATCTCGAAGGCCGTAGAGCTTGTGCGCGGAATGGCCAGGCACGGGCCGATGGCCAGATACACCGCCGCAACGAAGAATTCGCCAAACTTAGGATGCACGCGCCCAGCCAGCTCGCGGGCCGTGCCGGCGAGCGCGACGGCGATAAATCCCATAACAGGCAGACCGATAGCGGCAATCAAAAAGCCGATCATGGCAAGCGGCGTGGCCGTGCCGGCCTGAAGTGCCAGCAATGGCGGAATGATGAGGTTACCGGCGCCAAAGAGCATCGAGAACAGCGCAATGCCGACGGTAACGACATGGTCGGAGCGCAGACCGCGCGGTGCGGATGAGGCCATAGGCACACCTTTCGGGTCGAAACAAAAACGGGACGGGCAAAAGACCCGTCCCGCAAGTATATACGCTCTAGCAGGCTAAATCGCGCAAAGCGTCAATCGCAGTGTCGACTTCCTCGTCCGTGTTGAAATACCCAAACGAGAAGCGAACGACACCCTGGCGCTCGGTCCCGAGCGCGCGGTGCATGAGCGGAGCGCAATGGGCGCCGGGGCGCGTCGCAATCCCCCACCCTTGCATGAGCGCGTCCGAGATCTCGGCAGAGTCGATATCACCCACGTTGAGTGAGACGATCGCCGAGCGCACGGGCTGGTCAAACGCACCGTAGAGCTTAATCCCCGGAATCTCGCGCACGCCAGCGAGAAAGCGATCAGCCAGCGCGCGCTCACGAGCCGCGATCGCCTCGACCCCGCCTTGCGCCTCGATAAAGTCGAGACCGGCGGAAAGGCCCGCGATGCCGTGACCGTTGAGCGTGCCCGCCTCAAGGCGCGTGGGCCACTCAAGCGGCTGCAGTGCATCGAAGCTGTGCACACCCGTGCCACCCATGGCCCACGGAGCCACGTCAATGCCCTCCGCAACGGCCAGGCCGCCGGTGCCTTGCGGACCCATGAGCCCCTTGTGACCGGTAAAGCACACGACGTCGAGCCCCATGGCCTGCATATCGATATGCGCTGTGCCGGCAGACTGCGAGGCATCGACGATCGCAAGCGCGCCGACCGCATGGGCCATGGCGGCCACGCGTGCAATGTCGACCGCGTTGCCGGTCACATTGGAGGCGTGTGTCACCACCACGGCACGCGTGCCCGGCGTGACCAACCGCTCGAGCTCGTCGTAGTCGAGCGCGCCGTTCGCGTCGCAACCCGCATGTTCAACGGTCACGCCCCGCTCCGCTGCCAGGCGGTTGAGCGGACGCAGCACGGAGTTATGCTCGAGCACCGTCGTGACCACGCGGTCGCCGGGGCGCACCACGCCATTGATGACGGTGTTGAGCGCCGCGGTTGAGTTGGGCGTAAAGCACACATGGTCCGCCCTCGGACAACCCAAAAGGCGCGCGAGTTTGGCACGGCAGCCGTGAATCGCACGAGCAGCATCGAGCGCACCCGACGTGGCACCGCGTCCCGCATTGCCGAGCGAGCACATCGCCTGCGTCACGGCATCGATGACCGCCTGCGGCTTGTGCATGGTCGTCGCCGCGTTATCTAGGTAGATCATCGCACGACCTCCCACATATCGATCACCGTAAAGCCCTCGGTGGGAATGCCCGCCGCGGCGAGTTCGCCGCGCAGCAGTTCCTCATCGGCAGGCAACGCCTTCCATGCCAGACCGCAGCCGGCAGCGACCTCCCCGGGCACGGGAATCGTTCGCCCGGGGAGGCCGCGCTCGATGCACAAGGACTCGCAACCCATGGCGGCCGCCGTGGTGGGAAACGTGATGACAAGCGCCGGGCGCTTCTCCCTCATGGCAACTCCAACCAATACGCTACGGGCGCACGACGCGCACGGCCTGCTCCATCTTCTCCACGATCACGTACATGTTGGTGACCTCGCCCACCGCAAGCTGGTCTTTAATGCCATAGTGGTCCAGGCAGGTGCCACAGGTAAGGATCTCGACGCCCTGCTCGGCCAGGCCCTTCAGGTCATCAAGCACCGGCGAGCCCTCGACAGTGAGCTTGGCGCCGCCGTTGTAGAACAGCATGGTCGCGGGCAGCTCCTCCTGCTGCGTCACGGCAAAGATAAACGCCTTCATGAGCTTGTGGCCCAGCTCGTCGTCGCCACGGCCCATGCAGTCGGTGTAGACGGAAATGACGAGTTTGCCCTTGCCGGCGCTGGCATCACAGAAGGCAGCGCCATCCTGCTCGGGATCGGCCACGGCAACGGCGCCAGAGGTCGCCACGGTCACGTGCCACTCGGCGTCCGAGATCTTCTCGACCGAAGCCGTGCAGCCCTTCTCCTGCGCCATCTTGGAGATGTTCTTGACGGCGGTCTCGTTGTCGACCGAGGTCACGACGGCGCCCTCGCCATCGAGCTGTTTCAGGGCTTTGAGCGTCTTGACGACGGGCAGCGGGCAGGCATCGCCCATGGCATTGACTTCAATCTTGGTAGACATAGCAAATTCCTTTCGAAAGAGCCGTTCTAGAGAACGGCAAACAATTACATAAACGTGCGAGCTAGCGAACAACGCGGACGGCAGGACCGCCCGGCTCCGCCTCGCACACGCGCCCGACAACGGCCGCGATGCGTCCCTCGGCATGTAGACGGCGCGCAAGCTCATCCACATCGGAAGCAGGCGCCGCGATGAGTAGGCCGCCCGAGGTCTGCGGATCGTACAGCGCATCGAGCATGCCCGGCTCCAGGTCCTCGTCGGCAGCCACACGCGGGCCAAAGAAGTCCTGGTTGCGGTAGGCGCCGGCGGGGATAATGCCCAGACGCGCCATATCGAGCACCTGGTCAAAGAGCGGCACCGCCCCCGACGCAAGTACAATCTGCACGCCCGAGCCCTCGGCCATCTCGCACGCATGCCCGATCAGGCCAAAGCCCGTAATGTCGGTGCAGCCGTGAAGCTCGAGTCCCTCGGCCAGACGGATCGGGGCCCCGTTGAGGGTGCGCATCGAGTCAAACATGGCTGCGGCCTCGTCCTGCTCGATGAGCTCGCCCTTAATGGCCGTGGTGATGATGCCCGAGCCAACCGCCTTGGTCAGCAGCAACGCATCGCCCACGCACGCACCGCTGTTGGCGAGCATACGGTCAAGTGCGACAAAGCCGCTCACAGACAGACCGTACTTGGGCTCGTCGTCGTTGATGGTGTGGCCGCCCGCGATGGAGCAACCCGCCTCGACGCACTTGTCGGCGCCGCCCGCCAGAATCTGACCGGCAACCTCAACGCCCAGGCAGCTCGGGATGCACAGCAAGTTCATGGCATGGCTCGGCCGCCCGCCCATGGCGTAGATGTCCGACAGCGAGTTGGCCGCGGCGATCTGGCCAAACAGGAACGGGTCGTCGACCATCGGCGGGAAGAAGTCGATGGACTGCACGAGGCCAAGGTTCTCCCCTACGCGGAAGACGCTCGCATCGTCGGAGGTATCGAACCCCACGAGCAAGTTGTCGTTATGCACATTGGGTAAATCGCCCAGGACCTGGGCGAGGGCTCCGGGGGCCAACTTAGCGGCTCAACCGCTCGCGGCCGTCATGGACGTGAGCCTCATGGTGTCCTTAGCCATACGAACCCCCTTCCAACAAATCAACGACTTTAAGTATACGCCCCAGGCACGCTTCCCAAGAGACCGCCGACGGCTCGAACGTCGAAGGCGGAGCCGCAAGCGCCTGCGCGATAGCATCTGCCAGTGCGCGCTCAAACAACGGAAGGTCGGCCGACACGGGCGTGTCGACATCCGTCATACGCGGCGGCGCCACCCACGTCACGGGAGCGCCGGGAAGCATCGCCTCCATCCAGGGACGAACGCCGGGCAAATCGGTCGCCACAACTTTGCAGCCGCACGCGAGGGCCTCGATCGTCACGAGCGGCAGACCCTCGTAAAACGAAGGCAGCACAAAGACGTCGGAACTGCGGTAGGCGCGCACGAGCCCATCGCTATCCAGGCGCCCCGCCAGCGTCACCGGCACATCCGAGGCCGCGGCCAAGCGCTCGACACGCGCGTACTCGGCATCGTCCCCGCGACCGCCCACAAGCACCAAGCCAGATGGGCGGACGTCATCGTCAATCGGCAATGACACGGCTCGAACCAGCGACTCGACGCCCTTTTTAAAGCAAATCTTGCCCACGTACACAAGCGATCCCGGCTGCCTCGCCACGCTTGCGTCGCGGCAGAAAACGCGATGGTCGTAGCCCGTCCCAATCACGTGGATGCGATCGGCATCGACGCCGCACACCAGGCCAATCTGCTCAGCCTGCTCAGCATGGAGCGCAAAGACGGCATCGAGCCGACGAACCGCACTTACGATGCGATCGCGCTCGAGCGCATGCGAGCGCAGCTGGCGCAGGTCGGTCGAATGGCACACGGCAACAACCGGCACGCCCCGGACGCACTCGCGCGCCAATGCGGTCACCAGATACAGGTGATGGCAGAGCACCAGATCGGGCCGAAACTCAGCCACAGCCCGATTGATAGCAGCAGCAAATGCCCGCTCAAATGCCTTGAGCATCGAAGGCGTCAGGTCACGATAGCGCGTGGAGGGATAGGGCATGACATCGGACATACCGCAGATGGGAAACGGCAGCTCGGGCGACTCGAACGGTACGGCAAACACGGCAGCACGCCGGTCCAGCTCGCCTTGGGTATCACCCGGTGCCGCGCCGCAAAGCACGACGGCGCAATGCCCCGTCTCAATCTGCTCGCGCACGAGCGCGGCAAGGTAGGTGCCGCTGCCGGTGCTATCTGGTTTTTGTGCCGAGATATTGAGGATGCGCATGTCGCGGTACGCCCCTAGGCCAAGACGGCGGCGCGAATCGCCGCGCCGATGGCACCTGCAAAGCGGGCCTGGGGCGAGGTGGTCACCGGGGACCCCAGTAACTCGCCCAACCGCTCCACCACGAAGGTGTTCTCACACAAACCACCGGTCAGGTAGTACGGGGCGCCCGCGGCCTGCCCGGCCATGGTCGCCACGCGCGAGACCACGCTGTCGATCACGCCACGCGCAATGTTCTCGCGCGTGGCTGTCTCTTATACACATCTGAC
>CABSMV010000093.1 GCA_902478935.1 uncultured Collinsella sp.
TCGCATTCGAGAAGGACCTCGCCGTCACCGAGACCGGCATCGGGGGCCTGAAGGTCGTCGACCTCGCCGTCCACGGCGACTCGCGCGGCTGGTTCAAGGAGAACTGGCAGCGCGCCAAGATGACCGCCCTGGGCATCCCCGACCTCAGGGTCGTCCAGAACAACATCTCCTACAACGACAGCCGCGGCGTCACGCGCGGCATCCACGCCGAGCCCTGGGACAAGTTCATCTCCGTGGCCCGCGGTTCGGTCTTCGGCGCCTGGGTCGACCTGCGCGAGGGCAGCGCCACCTACGGGAAGGTGTTCACCTGCACGCTCGACCCGTCCAGGGCCATCTACGTCCCGCGCGGCGTGGGAAACTCCTTCCAGGCGCTCGAGGACGGCACCGCCTACACCTACCTGGTGGACGCCCACTGGTCGCTGGAGCTGAAGAGGACCTACACCTTCGTGAACCTCGCCGACCCCGAGCTCGCCATCCAGTGGCCGATCCCGCTGGACCAGGCCACCGTCTCCGAGGCCGACCTCAACCACCCGATGCTCAGGGACGTCGTCCCCATGGCTCCCAGGCGCACCCTCGTCACCGGCTGCAACGGCCAGCTGGGCCGCGCGGTGCGCGCGCTGGCGGAGGAACGCGGGGTCGCCAAGGACTTCGACTTCTGCGACATCGACACCTTCGACATGTCAGACCCGGACGCCTACTCCAAGTACGACTGGTCGCTCTACGGCACCGTGATCAACTGCGGCGCCTACACCGCCGTGGACAGGGCGGAGACCCCCGAGGGCCGCGTGACCGCCTGGAAGGCCAACGCGACCGGCCCCGCCCTGCTCGCCCGCGCCTGCGCCGGGCACGGCATCACCCTGGTCCACGTGTCCAGCGACTACGTCTTCGACGGCACGGCCGAGGTGCATGACGAGGACGAGCCTCTCAGCCCCCTGTCCGTCTACGGCCAGACCAAGGCCGCCGGCGACATCGCCGTGGCGGGGTGCCCGCGCCACTACATCATGCGCAGCTCCTGGGTCATCGGCGAGGGCCACAACTTCGTCAAGACCATGAAGGGGCTGTCCGACCGCGTAGCCGACCCCGAGGATAAGCTCACGCAGGTCACTGTCGTGGACGACCAGCTGGGCCGCCTGACCTTCACGCGCGACATGGCCGCCGCCATCTTCCACGTGCTGGACGCGAAGGCCCCCTACGGCACCTACGACTGCACGGGCTCCGGCGCCGTGAAGAGCTGGGCCGAGATCGCCCGCGCCGTCTTCGAGGCCGCCAACGGCAACGGTGAGAAGGTCGTGCCGGTTTCGACCGCCGACTACTACGCCGGCGCCGCGGGCCCCGTCGCCCCGCGCCCGGTCCACTCCGCGCTCGACCTGTCCAGGCTCGAGTCGGTCGGCTTCCACATGCCCGACTGGGAGGTAGAGCTGGGGGAGTACCTCAAGACGCTCTAGCCGCTATTAGCTTTTCGAGAGTAAAAGCCGCCGCTTGTTAACGGCGGCTTTTCTTGTTGGTGGCTATCTGCGCAGTGGTGCCAATAGTATTCTGCGGAAGATCTACCTCTCGCTTGTCTCGGTGGCGGACTTGCCGGGCTGGTCATCGTAGGCGTATTTGCTGTACACGTTGACCTCCCACTGCTTTTTTTCGACCTTTGCCACAGAATCCAGGATGAATCCGGTTGCAAGGCTCAGACCACAGAGGAACATAAACGATGCAGCAAGCATGGCAGTGGGGAAACGCGGGACCAGGCCGGTCTGAAAGTACTCAACAAAGATAGGAATGCCCAAAACCAGGCCGATAATCGCGAATAGAAGCGCGACGAGGCTGAAGAACTTCAGCGGGCGGTAGTCCTTGAACAGCGTGCCGATCATCGCAACGACTTTAATGCCGTCGCTCACGGTATTGAGCTTGGACTCGGAGCCTTCCGGACGGTCGCGGTACTCGATGGGCACGTCTTTGATGCGCCAGCGGTGGTCGACGGCGTGGATCGAGAGCTCGGTTTCGATCTGGAAGCCCTCGGAAAGCACAGGGAAGGTTTTAACGAACGGGCGGCTCATGGCGCGGTAGCCTGTCATGACGTCATCGAAGCTGTAGCCATAGATCCACTTGATCATGGCGCGGACCAGATTGTTGCCAAAGCCGTGGAAGGCACGCTTGTTCTCCTCGGCATAGGTGCCGTTGGAAAGGCGGTCGCCTACGGTCATATCGGCCGTGCCGTTGAGGATAGGCTCGCAGAGGGCTTTGGCCGCCTCGGCGGGGTAGGTGTCGTCTCCGTCGACCATCAGGTAGCAATCGGCGTCGATGTCGCGAAACATCTGGCGGCACACGTTGCCCTTTCCCTGACGGGGCTCAAAGCGCACCGTGGCTCCGTGTTCGGTGGCGATGCGTGAAGTATCGTCTGACGAGTTATTGTCATAGACATAGACCGTAGCCTGCGGAAGCTCGCGGTGAAAGTCGTCGACGACCTTACCGATTGTGAGCGCTTCGTTGTAGCAGGGGATGATGACGGCGATGGATTCAGAATTCACTCAATGCTCCTTACACATTCAATCCTTGAAAGTATAGCCGTTTGGACTTGTCATCCTTAGATGTGGGTTAGTTCTCCAGTTTTGTTGCGCGAATCGTTTGCAGGGCCGTCGGGTCTATACTGTTCGTTTGTCAACGATTACGAGTAAAGGAGTTGCATCCGTGTCGGATCAGACAAAGCAACAAGAAACTCGCAGTCTGCCTGCGACGTTTGCTAAGAACGAATTTGAGAAGGACGCGTTTATCCTTCGTCAGCTGGTTACCAAGGATTTTAAGATCAAGTATCGCCGTAGCGTTCTGGGCGTCGCTTGGTCGGTGCTCAATCCGCTGCTGATGATGATCGTCATGGCCATCGTGTTCTCGACGATTTTTGCCCAGGGCCGCAATGGCTCAATTACGCCCGAGATGTACCCGCTGTACTTGATCGTGGGTAACGTTACCTTTGCCGTGATGTCCGAGTCCACGAACCAGGCGCTGACGTCGATTGTGGGTGCGGCTCCGCTGCTCAAGAAGGTTAAGGTGCACCGCTGGGTCTTCCCGGTGCAGAAGGTGCTTTTCTCACTCGTGAACTTTGGCTTCTCGCTGGTCGCCGTAGCTATTGTTATGCTGTGGTTCCGTGTTATGCCTTCTTGGCACCTGATTCTGCTGCCGGTTTGCCTGCTGCTGCTTATGTGTTTCTGCATGGGCCTGGGCATGATGCTCTCTGCCCTTACGGTCTTCTTCCGCGATGTCATGCATCTGTGGAGCGTCGTCATCACGGCATGGACCTACATTACGCCCATCTTCTGGACGACTGACTTTATTGCGCAAATGCCGCATCTCGTGCGTATCTTGATGTATGCGAACCCCATGTACAACTACCTGCAGTTTATGCGCGATATCTTCCTGTTCCAGACCACGCCCTCGCTTATGACGTTTGGCATGTGCGTCGCTTGGGCGGTCCTTGCGCTTGTTATTGGCTACACCGTGTTCCATAAGTCCGAGCGCAAGTTCATCCTCTACATCTAAGGAGTGCTGTGATGACTGAATCTGTTGTTGATTACAGCGAGCAGCCTCTGGCTGTCGAGGTCGACAACGTCACCATGATCTTTAACATGGCGTCCGAGTCGCTGACCAACCTCAAGGAGTACTTCATCAAGCTTGCCAAGCACGAGCTGTTCTTTGAGGAGTTTAGAGCGCTTAAGCACATCTCGTTCGATATTCATCGCGGCGAAGTTGTCGGTCTGGTTGGCACCAATGGCTCCGGCAAGTCTACGATGCTCAAGATTATCGCTGGCGTGCTTGAGCCTAGCGAGGGCAGCGTTAAGGTGCACGGTAACATCGCGCCGCTGATTGAGCTTGGTGCCGGCTTTGACCCCGAGCTGACCGCCCGCGAGAACATCTATCTGAACGGCGCCCTGCTCGGCTATACCAAGGAGTTCATCGATGCCAACTTTGACGGCATTATCGAGTTCGCTGAGCTTCAGAACTTTGTCGATATGCCGCTCAAGAACTTCTCCTCGGGCATGGTGGCGCGTATCGCCTTTGCAATCGCGACGATTACCGAGCCCGATATTCTGATCGTTGACGAGACGCTGTCCGTCGGTGATGTGTTCTTCCAACAGAAGTGCGAGGCCCGCATCCAGCACTTTATCCAGAGCGGTGACGTGACGGTTCTGTTCGTTTCGCACTCTATGGAGCAGGTTGAGCGCATCTGCCAGCGTGCCGTTTGGATTGAGAAGGGTGACCTTCGTATGGACGGCCCGGTCAGTGAGGTCTGCAAGGCGTATCGCGAGCAGTTCAACTAGGTTATAATTACTTGCGCTTGGCCGAATTGTTTGGCTGGGCGTGCGGTTATTTGCTCCATTAGCTCAGTTGGATAGAGCAGGGGACTTCTAATCCCAAGGTCGACGGTTCGAATCCGCCATGGAGCACCATCGTTTATTAAGCCCGGACCGCTTGGTGGTCTGGGCTTTTTCACATGCCGGTGTTCTTTGTTCTTGCCGGGTATACGTTTAGGCCGAAGCCGTGGCGTGAGCTGCTATTGTGCTGCTGATGTGGATTGGTTATACGGCGCGCCAAAGGGGGCTGGAGCCGAGCGTGAGCAAGCCTCTGCTTATGACGCTGCCAGCATCGTGGTTCTTCGCGTCAATCGTACGCTGTGCCTGCGATATTGGATTGGCGTACGTGATCAAGAAGGCGTAACAAAAGCGGGGAGGACCAACTTGGCCCTCCCCGCTGTATCTAGTCTGCCTTCAGGCACTCGGGCAAGACGTTTGCAACTGCATTCATCGCCTGCGGCCTCAGGTACTGCTCATTGAGCTTTGCCTTTCTGTAGGCGTAGCGAGTGTCTGCCGAGTATTTGATCAACACATCGGTGAAGAACCGCTCCCAGCTCAGGTAGTCGCGGCTTTCGATATAGCTTGAGGGATCCTCGAGGATTTTTAAGATATCGTTACTGGGAATGAGGCCAGATTGCAGGAGTGTCCACTCGAATGATTCGGGGAGGAACAAGCGTACGTTCTTGTAAACGCGCTGTCCGAGCACCTTTTCGATGTAGGGACCAAATGCTGCTCCGTCTCCAATAGCAAGGATGTTTTGCTCGGGACATTCGTGAATCGTACGTTTTAGATTCGCAACGCCGGTGGCGGTATAGCAGGGGATCCCGAGTCGGTTGCAAAGAGCGTCGTAGAATTGATAGCCAGATTTGCTATCCTCGACAACTACGGCGTCGGGTACCTCGAATCCAACATTTAGATCCTGATACAGCATACTTGCCGTGTGGTCATATAGCGGCTTGGTCACCGAGTAGAAGCGCCTGTCGCTCTTGCGGCCATTGATTGTTTTACTTGTCGTGTTGACTAGCTTCAGGATCTCATCAACGCTGTAGGGGAGCTCGTTGGCATCGCGACGAGATATCAGAACAAAATAGTTGGACGAGCCGTTGACGGCTTTGGCGAAGTCCTTTGAGTAGATAAACTCGTTACCCTCATCTAGAAAGACGATTGAATCTTCGATGATCGATAGCTCGCGCTCCCAGCGTCTGCCGGAAAGCGTTTCGCAAGGCACGTCGCAACTGAGTGCAACGCCGCTTTCCGGTCCTCGGTCGTTGTAGTCGCGAATCATCGAGATGAGCGTCGTTTTACCCGTGCCGCTGTTGCCGCGTATAAAGGAAATATTGCGCTTAAACGTGAGTGTGTATTTGACCTTTGCACGCTCTACGACAACGGTATGCGTTCCCTTCATTACTCATCAACATCCAAAAAGTCATTCGTGGCGCCGACAAACTCCTGCATGTTTCTGACGGTGCGGCCATCGTTTTCAATGCGGATTTCAAAGCTCTTCCAGGGGAATTTCATGATGTGGTATAAGGTCACCATCACATCCTGCTCTTTGCCGATCTTGAGTAGCCAGCGGGCACAGTTGTCTCCGCAGGTGGATGCGTTGAACACCATATTTGGGAGATTGCGCACCAGCAGCAGCGTCTTAACGCCGCCGGACAGTTCGAGTGGGGTGATCGAGCCCAGCTGTTTGCTTACGATGTTGTGGGGACCGATGAGCTCTGATCCGTCCACGCTTTTAATAATCTGTGCGGCCATAGGGTCTTCGAACCATGAGTCCAAGTATGAGTTCCTAAAATAGGTTTCGGTATCGTAGATGGAACCGGGGTAATCCCCCAGATGGATGCTTAACATGCGCGTCTCCAGACGTTGTGTGACTGCAATGATTATATGCCAGTAATAAAGTGCCGCCAGTAGCGAGGTTGCTGCTGGCGGCACTGGCATTATTAGCGTGTGAATCGCGTTGATGGATTTGCTCGCGAGGCTACTTTTCGAGACGTTCCCTCAGCAGCTCCAACGCGTGGGCGTAGCCTTGCAGGCCCTCGCCGGTGATGGTGGCGAAGCAAGCTAGGCGTGCATAGCTCACCTGGCGGAAGTCCTCGCGCGTCTCGACGGCACTGATGTGGACCTCGACGGCGGGGATGGCGACGGCCTTGAGGGCGTCCAGGATCGCCACGCTCGTGTGCGTGTAAGCCGCTGGGTTGATGACGATGCCGTCGACCTTGCCGTATGCCTCCTGGATCTTGTCGACGATGCTGCCCTCGTGGTTGGACTGGAAGACCTCGACCTCGTCGAAACCCTGTGCGGCGCCGGCCTCCTTGCAGATCTGGACCAAGCGGTCGTAGTTGTCGCTGCCGTAGATGCCCGGCTCGCGAATGCCGAGCATGTTGAGGTTAGGGCCGTTGATGACGAGAGCTTTCATGGTTGCTTCCTTTTTGGTTGGGCGGGCGGTGCGGCGGTGCAGCAGAGTGTTAAACCACCACAAAGGTGCCTGTCCCCTTTGTGGTGGTTTAGAGGGTGTCGAGGAGAGCTCGAGCGGTGTTGGCTGCGCAGTCGCGCGAGTCGATGATGTAGTCGGACCAGGCGCGGTAGCGCGGCATGCGCTGCTCGGCCAGCTTGTCGATACCGTCGCGGGCGGTGATGGGGCGACCCTTGTGGGCGAGCTCATCGAGCTTACGGTTGAGCATCACAATCTGACTGTTCTGGTGCAGCAGCGGGTAGTTCTCGTCTCGCGTGACGACGCCGCCGCCGGTGGAAAGCACCAAGCCGCTGCGCCTGGAGATGTCAGCCAGGGCCGCCGTCTCCTGCTCGCGGAAGGCCGGCTCGCCGCGCTCGACGATAAAGTCGGCGCAAGGCATGCCCAGACGCTCCTCGAGGGCGCGGTCCAGGTCGATGTGCTCGCGGCCGGTGAGCAGGGCAATCTGCTCACCTACGCGGGTTTTCCCCGAGCCCGGCATGCCGATCAGGGCAATGTTCTGCTCATGGCGGGAAAGACGCTCCGTCACGTCCAGGATTCGCTCGCGCGGGGTGACTTGGCCGGTATAGCGCTCGACGGCTTGCGCCTGTCTCTTATACACATCTGACGCTGCCGACGAACTCTAGGGTGTA
>CABSMV010000094.1 GCA_902478935.1 uncultured Collinsella sp.
AGATGTGTATAAGAGACAGCCGAAGCGCAGGCGCTGGAAGTCTTCCGCGCTGCCGAGGCAGCAGGTGTCGTGGCCCTCGAGGCCATGCGTCCCCTCCACGATCCCGCCTTCCACGCCATCGAGGACGCCCTGGGCGAGATCGCCCCCATCCGCCGCGCCTCATTGCGCTTTGGCAAGTATTCCTCGCGCTACAACGAGATTCTCGCGGGACGCGCCACCAATATCTTCGACTGCAATATGGCATCGGGTTCCCTCATGGACATTGGCGTCTACGCCGTCGAGCCCATGGTCGAGATTTTCGGCATGCCCTCCGGCCTTACGAGCATGACTACTCTGCTCGACCCCACCACGCGACAGCTCACGCACGGCCCCATCGACGGCTGCGGTTCCATCCTCGCCAGCTATGGCGGAGGCCGCATCTCCGTCGAGCTCGCGCACTCCAAAATTACGAATGACCTGCTGCCCTCGCAGATCGAAGGCGAGCGTGGCACTATCCAGATCGACCATCTGTCCACGCCCCGCAACGTCCGCATCGACTATCGCGGCGATGTCGTACGCGGCTCGGCGACCGAGGCACCGCGCGAACAGGGCGACAACGGCCGCGTGCTCGACCTGCCCAAATCGAGCAACACTATGGAATACGAACTCACAGACTTTATCACCGCCATCGGCGGCATCGATAACGTCAAGGAAGAGATTTGGGAGACCCCGGCGGGACGCCACGAGCTTGGCCACTACCGCGATGTCACGCTCGTCTCACTGCGCATCATGGATGCCGTGCGCCAGCAGGCCGGCATAACCTTCCCGGCCGACGCAGGCAAGCAGGCATAGCGATGGGCCTCTTCGATACGTTCTTCTCCAGCGTCACCGGCGGCAGTCGAGAGCCTCAAAAACCGTCAAACGTCGAGCTCGAGCTGCGCCGCAGGCTTACCGTGCTCGCAAGCGACGAGGCCACTCAAGACACTCCCCTGCGCTATTTCCTGCGCTGGGCGGGGCAAGTCCAAGGCGTTGGTTTTCGCTTTACCAACACCAACCTCGCGCAGGCACGCGCACTCACCGGCTGGGTGCGTAACATGGAAGACGGCTCAGTCGAGATGGAGATACAGGGAGCTCCGGCAGACATCCTATCTCATCTCGAGGCACTTCATGCCTCCTACGAGCGCACGGGAACGCGTTTTCGCCTCGTAGATGCCCAGGCCCGAGCCCCACTTGCCAATGAAGACGGTTTCACACCTTGTTATTAGTATTGTGTGCTAAATACGGTATCATTTACCTACGACCGTTGATAGAAAAGAGGCGAGGCGCATGGCGGTGCAAAGAAGGAATACCAGGCAGCGAAAGCTGGTTCTTGACGCCGTGCGCCAAAGCTATAACCATCCCACCGCCGACGAAATCTACAACGTCGTGCGCGCGCAGGATGACAAAATCAGCCGCGGTACGGTCTACCGCAATCTCAACCTCTTGGCCGACGCCGGCGAAATCCTCTCCATCAAGACGCCGGGCGGCAGCCGCTTCGATCGCACGATCGAGCCGCATGCGCATATCATCTGCTCCTCGTGCAGCCGCGTCATCGACGTACCGCTCCCCTTCGATGCCCAGCTCGACGCCAAAGCATCCGAGCAAATCGGCTGGCACGTCACGTCGCACTGCACCATCTTCGAGGGTCTCTGCCCCGACTGCCGGTAGATGTTCGGGACATGCCTTAAAATCCACCTTTCCGCGCTTTGCAGCAAAAAATAGATTTCTAGGCATGTCCCAAATATCTACTCAGCAAGCAGGCGATGCAATTCCTCTTCGACCGTGCGCACGTAACGGACGCGGTCGTTGATGCCACGCATAGAGGGATTGCAGCTCTCCATTAGATAAGGATGGCCCACTACGTTGAGCATGTCGCGGTCGTTTTCGTTATCGCCAAACGCCATCATCTCATCGGGCGAAATACCCAGGGCACGACCGTAATCGGCAAGCGCGGAGCCCTTGCCCGAACCAAAACCGATAAAGTCCGTCCATTCGGTTCCCGACGTCATCACGTCAACACGGTCGCTAAAGAGGCGCTCAAAATACTCCAGGGCCGCCGGCTGATCCACCTCGGGCGTCTGGAAGGCAATCTTAATGACGTCCTCGTCGATGTCCTCGGGGCGGTCGACCACCGCCACATCGCAGTGGACCTCATAGCGCAAATGATCGACGAACGCATCGTTGCCGCTCATGGTGTAGAGGTGTCCCTCACACGAAAGGGTCACGTCGGCATGGGGATACGCAACCACGGCATTCGCGATATCCATAGCAAGACTACGCTCCATGGAACGCTTGACAACGGCACGCCCCTCGCTCATCACCAGGGCTCCGTTTTCGCATACATAGGCGAGCTCATCGGCCACCGGGGCAAACAGGTAGCGCAAGCTCGCATATTGACGGCCGCTCGCCGGCATAAACACGATACCGCGACGATGCAGTTCATCGATGAGCTCAAAGGCCTCGGAACGCGGCTCGCGCTCCCCCGGATGCAGCAACGTGCCGTCCAAATCGCATGCAATCAGCTTGATTCCTTCAAGACCCATATGCTTTCTCCCACAGCATCTCATCAACAGAAAGACGGACTTTGAATAGTTGCCTCTCAAAGTCCGTCTTACTTATACGCACGTTAACCGCGCGCCTTCTTTACGATCGTAAAGTCTGGAGCCATACTCACAACGGCATCCGCCGCACTCGACGCAACGCGCCGGTCCGAATCGAGTTCACGGGTAACCGTCGAGAGCCGAACGCCCTCGACGCCCCGGAGCATGCGGCCCAAAACAGGCTGCACCGGCGTATACATGCGCACGGTATGCTCGTCCGAATCGCCTCGAAAAAGCGGCGCATGCATATTGCCGATCTCCCAGCACGCATGCGCGAGCGCAATCGGGTCCATGCGGTCAACTTCGACCAAATAAACCTCGGCGCTGCGCAGGCGCACGACAACCGCCACGGGCACCACGCCCGAACGGTCGACGGCGAGCACGTCGCCGTCGACAAGACGACCGCCGTCGGCAGTATCCAGCCGAACATCGACCGTACGCCCCAGCTCCGTCACGCCCACAAACGCGCATACATCAGCCTGGTCCCAATCGAGCAGCAGATCGTCAACTTCAAAGACGCCGCCCAGCTTCCGGCGAAGCAGAAGTTCATAGGACGGATCGTTGAGATTTCCCAAGCATGTCGTCGAAACCAAGCGTTCAGGCATACTCTAACCCTCGACCTCGACGAGCTCGATATCAAAGTTGAGGTCCTTGCCGGCCAGCTCGTGGTTGGCGTCGAGCGTCACAGCCTCGGGCGTTACGTCGATGACCACGGCGGGAACGGGCATGCCGCTCGGCGTGGACAGGAAAAGCTTCATGCCCTTCTCGATCTGCTCGATGTTTGGAACCTGTTCGGCCGGGAAGGTAATAACCATCTCGGGATTGTGCTCGCCGTAGGCATCGGCAGCAGGAATGTGCACGGACTTCTTCTCGCCCACCTGCATATCGATAACGGCGGCGTCGAAGCCCTTGATCATCTGACCGGCACCGCAGGTGAACTCCAGCGGCTCACCGCGATCGTAGGAGCTATCGAACTGCGTGCCGTCGTCGAGCGTGCCACGATAATGGGTCTTGACCTTCTTGCCCTGGTTGGACATGGTAACCTCCGTAATAAGGGCGGCGCACAACGCGGGCCGCCATGAACATATGGCGCTAACTATACCCTAGTCATACAATTCAATGACAGTTTGCAAAGAAACGCTGTAACCGGAGGAACCATGGCATACCCCGTATTTGACCTACACTGCGACACCGCCGACCGCATCGGCTGGGCCACGCTCGATCTCGACCTGCGCTTTACCGCCGGCACCGACGGTTATTTCCCCGGCGACGAAACGCATCCGCAAGATTTCGACCTTATCGAGGGCAACGCCTGCGCCATCTCGCTCGCAAAGATCGGCAAAACTCCTTGGGCGCAGTGCTTTGCCACGTTTGTCCCCGACGAGATTCCCACCGCCCACGCAGCGCGCTTCCAGGCGCAGATCATGGCGCACATGAGTGGCCAGGCCATGCTCAATCACGACCGCATGGTCAACGTGCGCAGCGCCGCAGACATTCGCCCCGCACTCAAAGACGGCAAGGTCGCCTGCATCCACACCATCGAAAATGCCACGTTCTTTGCCGAGGACCCCGCACTGATCGAGGTGCTCAAGAGCTTGGGCGTACTCATGTCGTCGCTCAGCTGGAACGCGCAGGGGCCGCTCGCGAGCGGACACGATACCCACGCCGGCCTCACCGCCGCCGGCATCGAGTCGCTCACGCAGATGGAGCACGCCGGCATGGTACTCGACGTCTCCCACCTCAACGACGAGTGCTTTGACGAGGTTGTCGCCCACGCCACGCGCCCCTTCGTCGCCAGCCACTCCAACTCCCGTGCGGTTTGCGGCGTCAAGCGCAACCTCACCGACGACCAGTTCCGCACCATTCGCGACATGGGTGGCATCGTCGGCCTCAACTACTGCAGCGAGTTCCTATCCAACGAAGCAACCGACGAGACCGCCGCAGATGTCACCTTCGACCAGTTGGCAGCCCATATCGAACACTGGCTCGACCTAGGCGGCGAAAATGTCATCGCACTCGGCGGCGACTGGGACGGTGCCACGGTGCCTGCTTTCCTCTCCGATGCCAGCATGATGCCCGAGTTCCAGAACATGCTCTCCAAGCGCTTTGGCAAGACCGTGATGCAGAAGCTCTGCAGCGACAACGCGCTTGCCTTCTTTGAGCGTTATTAGTTTCACATCCCTTGAGCGGGCCGGCATGTCAAGCGATTGACATGCCGGCCCGTCCCCAATCTGAAGGATAACTTTTGACGCAGCAATTTACGATTTCCGTACCCCGACCGGATGGGACGCCCATCCCCGTCGTCGTTACCAAAAAGCGCGTCAAGAACTTCAACCTGCGCGTCACATCGAGCGGTGAGGTCCACGCCAGCGCACCACTTGGCGCCAGCCGCGAGCGTATCGAAGCGTTTGTGAAGCGCAACAGCGCCTGGGTTATCAGCCGACTTGCCCAGCGCGAGCAACGTCAGGCGACGGCGCGAGAGCCGCTCAGCCCCTCGTCCATCATTGCGCTTTGGGGCAAGCCCATCACGGTACAGGATGCGCTCAATCACAACTTTGCATCACCCGCGCCGCGGCCCAAGCAGGCCACCTTCGCAAGTTTTATGGGTGCCGACAAATCGAACGAACGCCCACAGGCCAAGCGGTGCGCAATCCTCGACGGCCTGACGTCCGATGAGCTCCAGACCCGCATCGACCAGCTCTATGCATCCGAGGTCACCGCAGCGCTACGCGACATCGTGCACACGTACGAAATCACAATGGGCGTCACCGTGGCCCGCGTTTCCGTACGTAGCATGAAAACGCGTTGGGGCTCATGCACGCCCAAATCCGGTGCCGTTCGCATCGCACGAGAACTTGCCGCTTACCCCGTCGAATGCCTCGACATGGTTGTCGCCCACGAGCTCGTCCACTTGCTCGAGCCAAGCCACAATCATCGGTTTCACGCCCTGCTCGACACGTACTGCCCCAACAATAGAGCGCTGTCGCAGCGGCTCAAGCAGCCACCCATAGAGACGCATTAGAACCGGTTAGCGCACGCGCTCGATCTCGACGCCGCAGCTTGCCAGGGGCAGGCCAACAGGAGCCCACGGCTTATCGAGCTTGATGCGCACACCAAGCAGCGAGGGATAACGACGCAGCAGCATCTGGGCTGTCCCCTCGGCTGCCGCCTCGATGAGTTTAAACGTATGTTCGCGCAGATAGCCGTCGACATCGTGACACACCGAGCCGTAGTCAATCGAGGCGTCCAGGTTATCGTGCTCCCCCGCTGCACGCAGGTCGGCATAGAGCACCAAGGACACGATGAACTTCTGGCCCAGCGCGTTCTCCTCGGGATACACGCCATGGTTGGCAAAAACCTCAAGCCCATCAATGACAATACGGTCGGCATGGCGCAGATCGTCATAGCTCACGTGGGGCACCGCCGTTGCGGTGGATATTTCGCCCCTTCCACGGCGAGCGAGCTCGGCGCCTTCAGTCTTGGTTGCGTTCTCGGGCAGTTTTTTGTTACTCATCGCGATCGTCTCCTTCGTTTAGAACCCCGACCGCGCAAACTAACTACACGCGAATCGACAGGTTCTTTTTATCATCGCTCCAGTTGCAAGCATTGCGCGCGGGGCATGCAAAGCAGGCGCGCGACGCTTTGTCGGCTGCATAGAGCAGACGCTCAAGCGGTTGGCTATTCACGCGCAGCTTTCGATGGCCCAGAATGGCCGTCTTAATGGCTGCGGCATCGGCCGGCTCAAACGCCACGTCATCGGGCATGCCGCCGAGAATCGCATCAGCGACGCGTTCGCTTGCAACATCATGGGATATACCCGATTCGTACTGTTCATCTTTGCCGATATCGTGAAGAAGTGCCGTGGCGTAGATGACCTCGCGGTCAAATCCGAGCTGCTCCTCAAGATTCTTAATCCACATAATACGCGCGACATCCAGCAGATGGTCAATACCGTGACGGCAAAAGATGCGCCCCGATTCCAACTGCGCAATGTTGCCCAGGTGCCGCCGGAACAGCCCGTTGGCACAGATGTAATCAATGCGAGGCATGGCACCAAAGGGAGTCAGGCCCGAAGCCATAAAGCCGCGACGCGGCGTCCCCTCATCGGTCTTCGATGCAAAGTCGTTGACGACTCTCATGGTTAGCGGTCCAGCATCCGAAAGAATCGCTCCTCGAGCGATGGATCGGTCTCAAAGACACCGCGACGAGCAAGCGTTACGGTCTTGGCCCCGGGCTTTTGCACGCCGCGCATGGTCATGCACATATGCTCGGCTTCCATCAGTACAATCGCTCCTTGGGGAGCAAGATACTCCATGAGAGCATCGGCAACCTGCGCACACAGCTGCTCCTGCAGCTGCAGACGGCGGGCATAGACCTCAACCGTGCGGGCGAGCTTGGAAAGCCCTGCGACACGGCCGTTGGGGATATAGCCAATGGCAGCCTTGCCGTAAAACGGCAGCAGATGATGCTCGCACAGCGAGTAAAACGTAATGTCGCGCTCGATAACCAAATCGTTTGAAGCGACGGCAAAGGTTTTGGACAGGTGCTCCTCGGCACTCTGATCCATGCCGCCGGTAATCTCGCCATACATACGGGCGACGCGCGCCGGCGTCTCCAGCAGGCCCTCACGAGTTGGGTCCTCGCCTATGCCCTCAAGCAACAGCCTTATGGCGGCCTCGACTTTTTCCTGATCGACCATCTGGGCCTCACTTTTCCGATTTTGCGTTCGCGCTATGGTACCACGCCCTCCGGCATCGGCCACAAGCTACATAGTATG
>CABSMV010000095.1 GCA_902478935.1 uncultured Collinsella sp.
TCTACACCCTAGAGTTCGTCGGCAGCGTCAGATGTGTATAAGAGACAGCTCGACAGCCATGTCCAGAATCGAGCCCTCCTTAGAGATGCCCGTACCGTACATGATGTCGAACTCAGCAGAACGGAACGGAGCTGCCACCTTGTTCTTAACGACCTTGGCGCGCACGCGGTTACCGATAACCTCGTCCTTAAGCTTAATGCTGTCGATGCGGCGAATGTCGATACGCACCGAAGAGAAGAACTTAAGGGCGCGGCCGCCCGTCGTGGTCTCGGGGTTGCCGAACATGACGCCGATCTTCTCACGCAGCTGGTTAATGAAGATGCACGTCGTGTTGGACTTGGACAGCGAGCCGGCGAGCTTGCGGAGCGCCTGGCTCATCAGGCGAGCCTGAAGACCGACCGTAGTGTCGCCGATTTCTCCCTCGATCTCGGCACGCGGGGTCAGCGCGGCGACGGAGTCAACGACGATGGCATCGATGGCGCCGGAACGCACGAGCATGTCAACAATCTCGAGCGCCTGCTCGCCCGTATCGGGCTGGGAAATGAGCACCTCGTCGATATCCACGCCGATGCGCGCGGCATACGTGGGATCAAGCGCGTGCTCGGCATCGATAAATGCCACAACGCCACCCATTGCCTGGGCCTCGGCCAGGATCTCGAGCGAAAGCGTCGTCTTACCGGAGGACTCAGGACCGTAAATCTCGACGATACGGCCGCGCGGCACGCCGCCGATACCCAGCGCGGCATCGAGGGCCAGGGCGCCCGTGGGAATGGCCTCGACCTCGAGCTCGGGACCACCGTCGCCGTACCTCATGATGGAACCCTGGCCGAATTTCTTCTCGATCTCGGCCTTGGTGGTGGCGATCATCTCATCGCGCTCTTTACCCGTCGTGCGAGCATGAACGGTACGTACGGGACCTGAATTCTTGGCCATGAATAGCCCTCCTCTTAACAACCTGCATCGATAATAAACGAACGGCTGTTCGTGGTCAACCGTTCAGGCCAATCATATGCAGGCGGTCTTTCCAAAACCCAACCAAAAGCCGACCAAACACTGACCAAATGCTTGACCACAAAGGACCAAATATGAACAAGGCAGGCAAAAATACATCTACAACCAGCACAAACGCCAAATGAGCCTAAGGTCCCTATCTCCACAATTAAGGGGCTCGGAGGCCCCTTAAAACACGTCTATTCCATAGAGTTGAGCACAAGGGCAATGCGACCCAATGCCTCCGTGACCGCATGGGCACGAACACACGAACGGTCACCCTCATAGTGGCAGCGCACAGAGTCCACGACCGGCACGCCCCCATCGGCGGAACGATGCGCCCAGCCAATATAGAAAGTGCCCGCCGGATCGTCCTCAGTGCCACCGCCGGGGCCGGCATAACCCGTTGCGCTCACTGCAATATCGCTCTGGTACAGCTCCAGCGAACCCGCCGCCATCTCGCGCGCGGTCTGATGCGACACCGCGGTAAAGCGGTCGAGCGTCTCCTGCTCAACACCAAGAACACGATGCTTAATCTCATCGCAATAGGTCACCGCACCGCCACGAAGCACCGCCGAGGCGCCCGGGATATCGGCAATCGTCGAGGCGATCATACCCGCCGTCAGCGACTCAGCCGTCGAAACCGTCACGCCCCGAGCGCTCGCGCGCTCGACAATATCGCGCGCCAGCTCCTCGTTATGTGCGGAAATCTGCTCAAAAGAGTCCGTCATACCCACCAGGACCTAGACCGAAAAGACGATCTTGCGGCAGTTCCAGAAGTACTGGGCGCCCGAGATAACGGTCAGGACAACGGCAACGGCGTACAGGAAGCGCGACACCGAGTAGATGCCGAGCGTCAGCGCCACCGGGCCAAGGTGCAAGCCGGCCATAGCAAAAACGCACAGGTAACCGCAGATGGAGACCATCGTGGTCGCCGTCTTGTACTTGCCAAGCTTATCGGCCGCAACGACCACACCGGCCGCACTCGCGACCATGCGCAGGGCGCTCACCAGCAGCTCGCGGAACAGGATGATGAACACCGACCACACGGTTACGGCTCCAAAGTCCAAGAACAGCAGCAGGGCCGAGAACACGAGCAACTTATCGGCGATGGGATCCAAGAACTTACCGAAGTCGGTGATCTCGTTGCGCGAACGAGCCAGGTAGCCATCAACCTTATCTGTGCACGACAGGATGACGTACAGAATAAAGGCGGCGGCGGCAAGCGGGCCGTCGAAGGTGCTCCAATCCGTACCGGCAACGCTCGTGTGAGACAGCGCCGACACGATCATGAACACTGGAATGAAGACGATGCGCACGCACGTCACGATGTTGGCGGGCGTCCAGACACTCGTCAGTTCCTTATTGCTCTCGTTAGCCACGACGCTCTCCTACTCCACAACATGACCGATAAGCTCGTAGCAGAAGCTATCGGTAAACTCGACCGTCAGAATATCGCCAACAGATGCCTCGCTGGCATCCAGATGCACCGCGCCATCGGAATCGGGTGCCTGGAACCAGGCATGTCCGATGAGCTCGGCACCGTCCTCGGTCTCCTCGATACCGTCGACAATCACCTGGGCGCGCTCGCCCACGTGCGCGGCAGTCGCGGCAAAGCCGAGCGACTCGGCAAGATCCATAGCCTCCTGGGCGCGCTCGAGCTTGACCTCTTCATCGACCTGTCCGTCCATCTTGGCGGCCAGGCTGCCCTCCTCACGCGAATAGGCAAAGACGCTCGTGTAGTCAAAGCCGACGGTGTCCATAAAGTCGATAAGGTCGCGGAACTCGTCGTCGGTCTCGGTCGGGAAGCCGACCATGGCTGTGGAGCGGATCACGATACCGGGGATGCGCTCGCGCAGGTCGCGGAACAGGTCCTCGAGCTCCTGGCGCGAACCGGAGCGGCGCATGGCCTTGAGGATGCGCGCGTCACAGTGCTGCACGGGGATATCGATATAGGGCAGCACCTCGGGCGTATCGCGAATGGTCTCGATAAGCTCGTCAGTCATGCCCTCGGGCTGCAGGTAGAGTACGCGGACCCACACGTTATGAGGACGTACCGCCTCAGCAACGGCCTGCAACAGCTGCGCCAGATTGCGCGGCGCGCCCTCGGCGAGGTCCTCGTCGGCAAAGTCGGTACCCCAGATGCCCGTGTCCTGACCGATCAGAACGATCTCGCGCACGCCACCGGCGACCAGGTCGCGCACCTCGGAGATAATGCTCTCGGCATTACGCGAGTGATAACGACCGCGGATATACGGGATCATGCAGAAGCTACAGAAGCGGTTGCAGCCATCGGAGATCTTGACGTAGGCGACAGCGCCCTCGACGGTACGCTTGACCTGCGGAATATAGGCGGCAATCTCGCGCTCGACACCCAGCACGTCATCGATGACCGCCGCGATGCCGTCTTCCTCGTCGGCCTTCACAAAGGCCGCGACCTCGGGCAGCTCGTCGGGCAGGTCATCGCCGTAGCGTGACGGCACGCAGCCGCACATGACGATCGGGCAAGAACGAACGCCGTCCTGCACCTCGTTGGCAAGCTCGAGCGTGGTCTCGATGCTCTCGGACGTTGCAGAGGCAAGGAACGAGCACGTATTGACGATGGCGATATCGGCATCCTGCGGATCGAATGCCTCCTCGTAGCCCGCGGCGGTCAGCAGCGAACGCATACGGTCGGTATCGACCTCGTTCTTGGCGCACCCGAGGGTGATATAGAGCACGGAGCCCAACGGAGTATCCATGTTGGAGAGCGGTCCTTTCGAATGAATTAGCGGTAGTTGGTGAACTGCAGCGGCTGACCGTAGTCCTGGTCGCGCAGGAACTGGATCACGGTCTGCAGCGCATCCTTGGAAGCAGAGGAAACACGCAGTTTGTCGGCCTCAATCGTCACCTTGACCTTGAGCTTCTGATCCTTGATGTCCTTATTGATCTTCTTGGCAGTCGTCTGGTCGATACCCTCGACGATATGACCGAGCACACGCACGGTACCACCCGATGCAGCCTGAGGCGCATCCCAGGACACGGCCTTAAGATCGATGCCGCGCTTGATGAGCTTGGAGCTCAGGACATCGATAATCTGCTTGGAGACAAAGTCGGCCGGGGCGTTGATCGTAAAAAGCTTGTCGCCCTTCGAAAGCTCGATGGTAGCGCCGGAGTCCTTCAGGTCATAGCGCTGGGAAATCTCGCGCGAGGTCTGCTGGAAGGCATTGTCGACCTCCTGCATATTGACCTCGGACACGACATCGAAGCTGGAATCTTTAGCCATGGTTAATCCTTTCGCTTACGAGCGGCTTAGTAGCTGTCGTACGAATAGTCGTCTGAATAGGGCGTAGTCTGCCCGTCGATGGCGGCATCGGTGCCGTCCGTGGACTGGGCATCGGTTCCGTCGGTTCCGTCGGTACTTTCGGTGCCATCGGTGCCGTCAGTGCTCTCGCCGTCCTTGGACTCGGCCGTCTCCTTCTTGGGAACAGTGATCGTCACACGTGCCACGCCCGACGTCTTAGTGTCGTAGCGGACCTTTTCGCCGTTCTTGGTAACGGTGACATCGGAAGGCTTGGACGTGGTGATCTCGATCGAGGACTCAGGCGTGTATTCCTGCTCAAAGGGGCCGGTCGCCTGGGCGCCATAGACCGACTTGCCATCAACCTTGACCTCAATCCAAGCAGTCTTGCCCTTGGCAACGGAGATCTTGACCTTTGTGACCTCGTTCTCCTCCTTCTTGGCCGTCGTCTTGGCGGCGTCCGACTCGTCCGTCGTCTCATCGGTATCTTCATCGACGGATTCAGTCTTCTTGGAAGACTTCTTAGTCGTTGTCTTGGTGGCAACGGGCGTCTCGGGCGTCGACTCGGGCGCCGAGGAGCCGCAGCCACGCAGGAGCACCACAATGAGCACGATCAGAAGCAGCGCCACGGCGCCGATACCGGCGTAAACGATACGAGGATCGAGACCGTTGTTCTGGGGAGCGCACCCACCGCCGCGTCCACGATTGGAACCACCGCGACCGGTGCCTTGGGGCATACGACCGCGGTTATTGTCGGAACGTCCGCGATAACTACCCTGGCGCTGCATATTGCGCTGGCCTGAGCGGGGGGCGAGCTCGCCGCGACCCTGGTAGTTGCGCTGGCCCGAACGAGGCGCTGAGGAGCGCTGGCTATAAGGCTGTGACTGAGATCGAAGGCGAGGCGTCACCTGCGTAGTATCGGCGTCTGCATAGCCGCCGCGCGGACGGCCGGAAGAAACGCCACGGTACCCGCGATCGGAATAACCACCATCGCCGTAGCCGGCACGAGGGTCTCGTGCGACACCGCGGGCAGCGGGGAGTGCGCGCTCCTCGGGCGCCGGCGTGCTGCGAAAACGATCGCGCTGGGAACGAATCTCCTCGCTCGAGCCCGTCTCGGTAACATAACCAGCCTGTTGAGGGCGCTGGCCGTAACGCGTCGAACGCCCGCCCTGAACCATCAGGAAACGGCCGTTGTCGACCGAGGATCGCGAATTGACGTAGCCGGCGGCGTCCTGAAAACGACCGCCCTGCTGCGACGTCTCGCGCTCATATGCCATCAGATCGTCAAAATAAGCGTTGACGACCTCCCGCGGATTGAGGCCCAAAAAGCGCGCATAACTCGAAATCATGCCCTGCGCATAGCCGCGCGGAGGCATCGATGCAAAATTGCCATTCTCGAAAAACTCGATGATCTGCGGCCTGATTTTGATGGTGTTGGCGACCTGCTGAATGGAAAGGCCCATTCGGCGACGCTGCTCGAGCAGCATGTCACCAAAGCGTGCAGCCATCAGAATCCTCCAAACTCACGATCTTCACGTGCCATCTCGGCGTCGACGGATTCCAGCGCGGCAAGGCCTTCTTCATCCAGCAGGACCTCGCGCGGCTTGGAACCGTCGGGCGGACCGACGACACCCTTTTCTTCCAGCATGTCCATAATACGCCCGGCGCGCGCATAGCCAACCTTCAGACGGCGCTGCAGGCCAGATGTGGAGCCCAGCTGCGATTCCACCACAATACGAGCGGCTTCCCAGATAAGCGGATCGTCGTCCTGAGGCTCGGCAACGCCGGTGCGCACGATGCCGCCGCCACCTGCCATGGACATGGAGGCAGGTGCCACAGCCGACAGGATCTCCTCATGGTAGTCGGGCTCGCTTTGCGACTTAACGAACTCGACAATCTCGTTGATCTCGTCATCCGAAACAAAGCAGCCCTGGATACGACGGGGCTTGCCCCAGTCGACCTTTGAGAACAGCATGTCACCCAAGCCGGTGAGCTTTTCGGCACCCATCTGGTCGATGATGACGCGGGAGTCGATGCCCGTTGCGACGTTGAAGGCGATACGGTTGGTAATGTTTGCCTTGATGAGACCCGTCACCACGTTAGAGCTCGGACGCTGGGTCGCCACGATAAGGTGGATACCGGCGGCACGGCCCAGCTGGGCGATGCGCACAATCGACGCCTCGACGTCCTTGCCGGCAACCATCATCAGGTCAGAAAGCTCGTCGATGATGATGACCAGGTAGGGCATCTTTTGCGGCGGGTTATCGTAATGCTCAAACTCGCCGGCGGCCTGCTTTTCGTTATAGGTCGAGATCTTGCGCACGTTAAGGCGCTCGAAGACCTTCAGGCGGCGCTCCATCTCGGACACCGCCCACTGCAAGGCACTCGCGGCCTGCTTGGGCTCGGTCACTACGGGCACGTAAAGATGAGGCAGGCCATTATAGCCTGCGAGCTCGACGCGCTTGGGGTCGACCATGATCAGGCGAACGTCCTCGGGGAGCGCACGCATGAGCAGGGTCGTGATGATGGAGTTGATCATGACCGACTTACCGGAACCCGTGGTACCGGCGATCAGCAAGTGGGGCATCTTGGCGAGGTCGGCGACGACCGGCGTGCCCTCTGCGTCGCGGCCGATGGCAAGCTCGAGCGGACCGCCCTTAACATAGGGCAGCACGTCGCCCAGGTTGACGTTTTGACGCTTGCGATTGGGAATCTCAATACCCACGAGTGAGGTGCCGGGAATCGGCGCAAAGATACGCACGGACTGAGCAGCAAGCGACAGCGCGATGTCATCCTCAAGGCTCGAAATCTTGCTCACGCGCTCGCCCTCGCCGGGCTGCAGCTTAAAAGTCGTCACCGTGGGGCCGGCAATCCAGCCGACGACGCGAGCGCTACGACCAAACTCAAGCAGCGTGGACTGCAACGACTCGGCGGTCTGTTCCAGCTCCTTGTCCGAAGACGCGG
>CABSMV010000096.1 GCA_902478935.1 uncultured Collinsella sp.
CGGCAGCGTCAGATGTGTATAAGAGACAGGCAGCAAACACCTTGCCGCAGTCCGAACCCAGCAACCTGAGCGCATCGTACAGCACCAGATCGCATAGGAAGTACGCCAGGTCATCGGCATACTGGGCATCGAGACCGTCGCGCTGCCAGTCAGCCAGCACAGCGGAGTAAATCTTCACATGCTCCAGCAGACGCGTCTCGTCGTCATAGCGCATGGTATCCATGAGCGAACCCTTGCGCGCCACGCGGTAGTCATACAGCTTGCTCGAGATAAGCGCGGTCTTGCGCGAACGACCGTACACGGCAAAATCGAAGACCTGGTCCTCGCCATACTTAACGGTTTCGTCGAACACGATCCCGTTGCCCAGCAAAAACTCACGCTTGCAGGCAGTGCGCCATGCAAAGGGGCGAGAAGCTTCCTTAAACAGCAGGTCGGAGCTATAGCCTTCAAACGACACATCGCGCGGGCTCAGCACATAGTTAAGCCACGGATACCCCGCCTCCAGAGGATACGGATTCGCGCCAAAGGTCAAAACGTCGCAGTCCTCGCGCTCAAAGGCATCGACGATCACGCGGCATGCATCGGGCGTAAATCGGTCGTCGGAATCCAAAAACGCAACGATAGGCGCCGTGGACGCGGCGATGCCTGCATTACGCGCACTCGACAGGCCGCCGTTCTCCTTATCGACCAGCGTAAAGCGCGCGTCCTTTTCGCAATACGCAGCCGCAATATCGCGCGAACCGTCCGGCGAGCCATCGTTGACTAACACGCCTTCCCAATCGGGCGTGTCCTGCGCAAGCAGGGAGTCCAGGCACCAGGCCAGGCACTCCTCCACTTTGTAGATGGGAACGACAACGGAAATCTTGGGGGTAGCCATAATCACTCGCTCCTACTGTGCGGCGGGAACGTCATCAGGGTGCGGGTTGTCGCCGTAGGTGCGCTGATACGTCAGCACGCGCCACACCAGCGGCAGGCCGCCAATCTTAAAGTAATGCTTAAACGTATTGATCTTGCCCGGCTTCTTAAAGCCAAAGCGCGAATCGATATAGGCGCGAGGCGACTTGACCATCAGGCGCAAGTCGGTCTCGCCACGCGGATCAAACAGCGACAGGTCAAAGCGACCGGCATCCCAATCGGCCTTGAGCTCGGACGAGGCTTTCTTCCAAAACTGCTCACGCAGCTCATCGACCAGACGCTCATCATTCCAACGGTACGTATCGACCTTCATGCGCATTAAAATGCCCTGAAGCTGAGCCTTGAGCTCGGGACGTTCGTCCAAAAAGCGCTGCATCTCGACATACTCGTCGCACACGCAAAACACCTTGGTGGGCGAATTAACGGAGCTCTTCTCGTTATCCTGGCGATAGCACAAAATGGGGTCCGCAATAAACGCGGCACGCTCGGCGCAAGCCCAAACCTTAAAGTTAAAGCCTGCGTCCTGATACGAGGCACCCGGCGTGGGAAGGAACCGAATCTGATTGTCGTTGAGGAACTCGCGCCGATAGATAGCCGACCAAATGGAAGGTTTGCGGTAGAAGATGCCCGGGCGATCGACAGGGCGATACGCGGCGCCCGTCATATGCTCGTCGATGATCCCAAACAGCTCACGGCGCTCGCTGGGCGTGGACCAATACAGGTAAAAGTCGCCCTTCACCACATCGGCATGCTCAGCATCGGCCTTGGCGACCAGCTTTTGGAGCGAATCCTCAAACATAAAGTCGTCGGACTCAAGGATGCCCACGTACTCACCGCGCGCCATCTCCAGGCCGCGGTTCATCGAGTCGCCGTAGCCGCTGTTGGCTTTGTCGATCATCTTGACACGGGAGTCGCGCTCCATGTACTCGCGGATAATCGCCGGCGAGCTGTCGGTCGACCCGTCGTTAATGCAGATGATCTCGATGTCCTTGAGCGTCTGAGTCACGGCAGAATCGAGGCACTCGCGCAGGTAGCGTTCGACATTGCAAATGGGAACAAGCAGCGAAACTTTAGGGGTATCAGAGTTCTGCAAGAGAACCTCCTGTTGAATAGCGTGTAACAGGGTTATTTTAGCAGCCGGGTTGCGGCGGGCGGCAGCGCTTGGAATTATATAAAGCGCTCCAGGCAGGCTTTGAGACCGCGAGTCGAAAGATAGAACAGCGTGGCATCTGCCATCGAAACGCCCGGGGTCGCCGCAACGAGCTTGTGGGCAACACGGCGAACGGCGCCCTTAGCAGGCATATCCGCCCACTCCGTTCCCAAAAACGTCGTGAGGTCCATGTTGACGCGAGCCGCCACGCGATGGAAGTCATCGGAATCCAAGCGCGCCAAATCAAACACGATAAGGTCCAGGAACCAGGTGATCAGCTCGCCGGGACACAGGTCCATAAGACCGTAGCCCGCCCAGTCCTCCAAGACCTCCTCGAGCATTCTCATATGGGCATCGAGCTTTTTGGCGCGAGCCTCGACACTGTTGAACTCGTGCGTCGCCGATTCGCTCTCCATCACGTAGTGGTAGAACTTGTCCGGCATGACGACGGTCTTGTGGGCAAGCGCATAAGCCGCAAATTGGAAGACGACGTCCTCGCCCAAAGCCAGACCGGGGGCGAAGCGAATGCCTTCGCGATTGAGCAGCTCGCGCGAAAAAGCCGCACGGCAGGCATAGGGCTGCGCATTCGAATGGAACAGCAGTTGGGGATCACGGGCGCCGAAGGTGCCAGCTTTGGGGCTCATGAGTTGCTGGACACGTTTGGGGGCAGCATCGGCAGGTTCACAGACGCCGCCAAAAACGGCGGCCTCGGCATCCGCAGACTCCATGGCATGCAGCACGCGCTCGACCGTCTGGGCATCGATGTAATCGTCGGCGTCCACAAAAAAGACGGTCTCGCCCTCGGCGACATCGATGCCGGCATTTCGAGCACACGAGACACCCGCATTTTCCTGGTCAATCACCAGTACGCGATCGTCAGCCTGCGCGATCTGGCGCAACACGTTCAACGAATCATCAGTCGACCCGTCGTTGACGCAGACAACCTGAATCGAGCGCTCGGACTGGGCCAACAGCGAATCAACGCATCGCTGAATGGAGCGCGCAGAGTTGTAAACGGGGACGACAATGGTAGCTTTAGGACACGAGGCCTCTCCCATGCCGACCTACCCCCTCAGCGATTCGATGAGGAAGGCGGCGACCACACCTGGGCCTCCAACCGAGGCGTAATACTTAGCACGCCCCAAGGCACCATCCGTCGCAAAACTCGGATGCTCGTCAACCCAGCCCTCAGGATCTTTGAGGATGGCAGCGAGGTTCGCGCGCTTCCACGGCTTGAGGTCGTCAAGCGAAAAGTCCCCGGCATCCAAGGCCGCCTGAAATTCCTTGGCCATCTGAGCCAGGAACTCCTTATAGAACTTAGGCGCCAAGCGCACATAGTTCCACATATACGAGTCGTACTTAATGAGCTGATTGAACTTGAGCATGCGCGCGACGTCATCGCTTGCGTGATCGCGGGCAAAATCCTCTCGGATCCAACGTTCGATCTCGGCATACTCGGTATTGACGCAAAAGACCTTAGCCGAAGAATTGACCGAGGAGTTCTCGTTGTCCTGACGATACGAAAGCACGGCATCGTGCAGGTAAACGGCCTTGTCGGCGCAGGCAATCACCTTAAAGGCAAACGACGTGTCCTGAAAGGATGCTCCCGGAGTCGGCAAGAACTTGATGCCGTTGCGCTCAAGAAAATCGCGACGGTACACAGCCGACCAAATCGACGGTTTCTGCTTAAAGAACTGCGTCGTGTCGCTCGGGTGCACCGGCTTACCGCAGTCCTTGGCCTTAAACATCTCGTGCAGCGAACGGCGCTCCTCGGGCTTAGACCAGTAGAAATCAAAGTTCGCCTTCGCAAAGTCGGCATTATTGCTATCGGCGGCCGAGACAAGCTTTTCGAGTGCGTCGGGCGCCATAAAGTCATCGGACTCCAAGATGCCAACGTACTTGCCACGCGCCATCTCCAGACCGTGGTTCATCGAGTCGCCGTAGCCGCTGTTGCCCTTGTCGATCATCTTGACGCGCCTATCGCGCTCCATATACTCGCGGATAATCGCCGGCGAGTTGTCGGTCGACCCGTCGTTAATGCAGATGATCTCAATATCCTTGAGCGTCTGCGCCAGGGCGGAATCGAGGCACTCGCGCAGGTAGCGCTGAACATTGTAAATGGGAATAAGCAGCGACAGAACAGGGCTGCCAGAGGCGTTAGTAGACAAATGTGCTCCTTAGGAAATACCTGTCGTTTCATGGTATCAAAGGGTCAGCGCGCCAGCGGGCGTTTATATAATCTATGGAGCCTCTTGCGGGCAAAGCAGCCCCACGTCATGCGGCGGGCCCATGGCAGGTTCCTGCGTTTTATTCAAAGCTTGCCGCTAAGGTGCGCCGAGCCTTTACAATAGGACAGTCCCAAGGACGTATTCGATAGCTTCCGTGCAGCGCTCGCCCGCCGCGCGTGAAAGGATATATTGCCCCATGCCTTCAACCCTTCCCGCTCCCATCGATAAGCTCGCCATCGTCGTCGTTACGTACAAGCGCCAGGAACTCCTGGCCAACTTGTTCGACTCTATGACCGAGCTCACGGCAACGCCCTGGCGCATCGTGATTGTCGATAACGAGAATTCGCGCGAGACCGAGGCCATGTGCACCGCATTCAACGAGCGCCTGGCCAACCTGTGGGGCATCGACACCGAGCAGCCCGACGCGCAGGGCGGCACCGACCGTGTCATCTACGCCCCGCAGCTCGAAAACGGCGGCGGTGCGGGCGGCTTCTCCGCCGGCACTAAATGTGCCTACGACCTGGGCGCCCAGTGGTTCTGGGTGATGGACGACGACGTGCTCGTCATCCCCGAAGGCATCGAGCGTCTTGCCAAATGGACCGACCGCTACGATGTCATCCAGGGTTCGCGCCTGGACTTTGACGGCGGCGCCTTCTTTTGGCAGTACCAACTCATCCTTTCGCTCGGCATTCCCAACCCTGTCGCCAAGTGGGACTTGGGACCCGAGGGCTACCGCGCCATGAACCAGCTATGCTTTGAGGGCGGCATGTTCTCGCGCCGCGTGGTCGACAAGATCGGCCTGCCGGATGCGCGATTCTTCATCTACGGCGACGATGCCTGCTATGGTTACGTGGCCAGCCAGCACTTCCCCGCCGCCGTTGTGGCCGACCTGGTGCTCAAGCGCGCCCGCGCCGTCTCTAACTGGGATATCGCCGGCAAGCGCCAGCTCAACTCTACGAGCGACACCAACCGCTACTACATCATGCGCAACCGCGGTTATCTGGCCCGCTACATGCAGATTTACGGCGACTATCACCCCGTGCTGTTCCGTCTGGGCAACGCCGCGACCTTCTGCAAGGAGTTCATTCGCCTGGCCGCCGTTGACAAGTGCTTTAAGACCGGCATTCCGGCGCTGCGTCGTGGCATGAAGGACGCCCGCAAGATCGTTAAGGATCCCAACTGGAAGCCCATGCCGCCCCTGAAGGACGCGGAGCAGTAAAGGGCTTTCGCCATCCCCTATAACCTCTGGCACACCACGGACACTCGCTGCCCGTCAAAGCCGAAACCCCAGCGCATGCGACCCACGCCGGGGCGCGGTACACGGATTTCGTCGATGCCGTCGCGATCTATGTCGAGTAGCGACTGCACGGCCAGCAATTCCAGGCCCAGCGCATCCACATCGGGATCATACATCAAGTTAATCGTTATCAGCGGGCGCTCGTCCAGCATGCCAATCGTATCTGCTACGTCGAACACAGCACCCGTAGGGAAAACCTGGATGTCCCAGCGACCCGCACCACACTTTCGCCTCGAGGCAGGATTGGCATAGCCTGGCAAGCCAAAGCAGAGCCCCTGCAAGAGCAGATGATATGGTAGCGGCTTATCTGGGTCGGTCTCACCGATTCTCGCATCCCCCAGGATACGGCTTAGCGCCCGCCTTACGGTATCCTCGTTCCCACGGCACAGCCCGTCGCGAAACGCATCGACGTCTCGAATGTCTTCGGCAGCGCACTCAAACCACTCAACAATCACTAGACGCAAGGCCTGGCGAAGCTCTTTATTGGGCAATCGCAAAGCACGGAGACGATCGCCATGCTCTGGCTCCTCAGTCATATCCGTCGTGAGAAAACCAGACAGATACAGCGCTGTCCACATGCTATCGTCAGGCGAGACATCTGGCTCTGCAGTGCCCAAACAAAGCGGGACCTCAGCACACCCATGGGCCTCGAGCAAATCAAACAAGACCGAAAGGCGGTCGAGATTCCACCCGGCAACTACCCTACTCAGGCAATCCGCATACCCATACAAATCGGCGCGTACAGGCGCCGTGCAGCCTCGGTCCAGAAAACCGATCGCACGCGCCGGACTCGAGCAATAGACCCTACCAAACCGATATCCCTCGAGCCATTCACGCGCATCATCAAGGTATTCCTCGCGCCCAGCATGATTCAACAGAGCCTGGACCTCGGCATCCGAAAAGCCGAACCAACGGTCACACCACGTCGAAAGCGGCGTCGTCAGACAATACGAGCAGCCATGCAAAGAAAGCGCCGCTTCGGCAGGGCCGGGACACTCCCCCATCAGACATGCAAAGCGTAGCGAATGGCCCGCGGCAGCAATGGCGTCAAACAGCACACGGTCAAGTAGCCCTGCCGGATCGGCGCCGGAAACGCCCCTCGCGCTCGCACGGCCCAACCACGCCGCGTCGTACCCATCAACGAGCAATACAACCTGCTCATCGCAGGCCATCTCCAGCAGCTCAATGAGCACACCGAGCACCGAGTCAACCTCGACCTCGCTCGCCGCGCCACGCGCAACGCGTTCGATGTGACGCACCATGTCTCGAGCTAAATCAGGAGCCTCCAAAAGCGCCAGCAGGCGGGCGCACTCGCCCGAAAGAGCATCGCGCACGACGTCGGCAACAGCGGGGCCACGCCTCGCAGCGCCAGAAAAGTCCAGCGATATCACCGGATAGCAAGCGTACTCATCCCGATAGCGCCCGCCGTCTGCATCCCAAATCTGAGCATCGGC
>CABSMV010000097.1 GCA_902478935.1 uncultured Collinsella sp.
TGTATAAGAGACAGGAAGACGGTCGCACCTTCCTGGGAACGAGTCCCGAGGTCGCCGCCATCACGCTCGACGCCATCGGTGCCGACGTTTTGGGCATCAACTGCAGCCAAGGACCGGCCGAGCTCCGAGGACTCGCCGCACGTATGCTCACCGTTACCGACAAGCCCGTTATGGTGCAGGCTAATGCAGGACTCCCCCATGTAGACGACGACGGCAACACCGTCTTTGATATCCAAGCCCCCGAATACGCCGAGGCCGTCGCCGGCATGATCGCCGACGGTGTGAGCGTCGTGGGCGGTTGCTGCGGCACCACGCCGGCGCACATGGCGGTCTTGCGCACGATTATCGACAACCACACGCCCAGCCCGCGCCACCGCAAGCCCAGTATGTCGGTCACGAGCGCCCAAACGGTCGTGGACCTTCCCTGCGACGGCCACAAGATCGCCGTCATCGGCGAGCGCATCAACCCCACCGGCAAAAAGCGCCTGCAGCAGGCCCTGCGCGACGGCGACCTGGACTACGTTGTGAGCCAGGGCATCAGCCAGCAGGAACAGGGCGCCGACATTCTGGACGTCAACGTGGGCCTGCCCGAGATCGACGAGGTCAAGATCATCCAACAGGCGACCGAACAGCTCCAGGGCTCCACGCTGCTGCCGCTGCAGATCGACTCCACCGACCCCGCAGCCGTCGAGGCCGCCGTGCGCCGCTACGCCGGCAAGCCCATCATCAACTCGGTCAATGGCAAGCAGCAGATCATGGATGAGATCTTTCCGCTGGTCGCCCACTACGGCACCAACGTTGTCGGCCTTACGCTCGACGAAGGCGGCATCCCCGATACCGCCGAGGCTCGCTTCGCCATCGCCGAGCGCATCGTGGCCGAGGCTGCCCGCTACGGCATCGGACCGGACCGCATCCTCATCGACTGCCTGGTCATGACCGCCTCGACCAATCAACGCCAGGCCGAGCAGATCCTACGCGCCATGTCCCTGTGCAAGGAACGCCTGGGCGTTAAATGCGCACTCGGCGTGTCGAACATCAGCTTTGGCCTGCCTGCCCGCCCGCTGCTGGGCTCGGTCTTTTTGGCCGCCGCTTTTGGCGCGGGCCTGGACGCCCCCATCATGAACCCGGGTTCCAAGCGCTTTATGGATACCGTCTACAGTTATCGTGTGTTGAGCGTTGAGGACGAGGGCTCGACCGGATACATCGAGCGCTACGCCGGCTGGACCGATCCGTATAAGATCGCCGCAAACCCGGCAGCAGCTCAGGCCGCATCGAGTGATGCCGTGCCCGCTGCTGGCACCGCCGGCGCCGACGGCAACGACGACCCCATCCGCCACATGGTCGTCTCGGGCCGCAAGGGCGAAATCGCGGCCGAGACCGAGCGTCTGCTGGCAGATCACGACGCCATGGACCTCATCAACAACCACTTTATCCCCGCCCTCGACGAGGTTGGCGTCCTCTTTGACCAGGGCAAGTTCTTCTTGCCGCAGCTCATGGCCTCGGCCGAGGCCGCGCGTGTGGGCTTCGACACCATCAAGCGCCTGATGCCCGCCGGCGAGATTGCCGACAAGGGCAAGATCTGCGTGGCCACCGTCAAGGGCGACATCCACGATATTGGCAAGAACATCGTCAAAATGCTGCTCGATAACTACGGCTATACCGTCTTTGACCTAGGCCGTGACGTCGACCCGCAGGAGGTGCTCAGGACCGTACAGGAGCGCGACATCAAGCTCGTCGGCCTCTCGGCGCTTATGACCACCACGGTCGTCGCCATGGAGGAAACCATCAAGCTGCTTCATGCCGAGGTGCCGGGCGTCAAGATCATCGTGGGCGGCGCCGTGCTCACCCCCGAATACGCAAAGCAGATCGGCGCGGACTACTACGCCAAGGACGCCGCCGAGAGCGCACGCATCGCCGAAGAGGTCTTTGGGCAGTAACACAACGGAAACAACCGAGCACCAAAACATGCCGCACGCGCCACTTGGCACGTGCGGCACGTTAGAATAGACAAGACTATGCTCGTTTTGGCAGATAGGAGCGCAAGGATGGCGATCACGCCCGCAGAAATCGCGGAAACCCGCGGCATGGTTGAGGAGCAGAACCTCGACATCAGGACCATCACCATGGGTGTTTCGCTCATGGGTTGCGGCGACGAGAACCTCGACCGCATGTGCACGAAGATCTACGACCACGTGACGCACACGGCTGAGCACTTGGTCGAGACCGCCGAGAACCTCGAGCGCGAGTACGGTATCCCTATCGTCAACAAGCGCGTCTCCGTCACCCCGGTGGCGCAGATCGCCGCTTGCTGCAAGGATGAGGACCTCACCCCCATCGCGCATGCCCTCGACCGCGCGGCCGAGACGCTCGGCATCGATTACCTGGGTGGCTTCTCCGCACTCGTCCAGAAGGGCATCGGCGACGCCGACCGCCGCGTCATCCAGTCCATCCCCCAGGCGCTCGCTACCACCAGCCGCGTCTGCTCCAGCGTCAACGTCGCCAGCCTGCGCGCCGGCATCAACATGGATGCCGTGCTCATGGCGGCTCAGACCATCATCGACGCCGCCAAGCTTACGGCCGACCAGGATTCCGTCGGCGCTTCCAAGTTTGTCTGCTTTGCCAATATGGTCGAGGACTCCCCGTTTATGGCGGGCGCCGTCCACGGCGGTGGCGAGGCCGACGCCGTCATCAACGTAGGCGTTTCGGGCCCCGGCGTTATGGCCGCAGCCCTGGAGACGCTGCCCGATTCCGCATCGATGATGGAGGTCGCCGAGAAGATTAAGCAGACCGCCTTTAAGATCACCCGCGCCGGCGAGCTCATGAGCCGCGAGGCCGCCCATCGCCTGGGTGTCGAGAAGGGCATTGTCGACCTGTCGCTGGCTCCCACGCCTGCCATCGGCGACTCCGTTGCCCGCATCCTCGAGATCATCGGTGTTGGCACCTGCGGCGGCCCCGGCACGACCTGCGCGCTCGCCATGCTCAACGATGCCGTCAAGAAGGGCGGCGTCATGGCCAGCTCCAGCGTGGGTGGTCTCTCCGGCGCCTTTATCCCCGTGTCCGAGGATGCCGGCATGATCGCCGCCGTCGAGGCCGGCGCGCTTTCGCTCGAGAAGCTCGAGGCCATGACCTGCGTGTGTTCCGTCGGCCTGGACATGATCGCCATCCCCGGCGACACCCCGGTCGAGACCATCGCCGGCATCATCGCCGACGAGATGGCTATCGGCGTCATCAACAACAAGACCACGGCCGTCCGCGTGATTCCCGCCATTGGCAAGGGCGTGGGCGACTGCGTCGAGTACGGCGGCCTGTTCGGCCGCGCGCCCATCATGCCGGTGAACCCCAACGCCGGCACCGTGCTTGCCCACCGTGGCGGACGCTTCCCGGCGCCGCTGAACTCGCTCAAGAACTAGCTGAGGGGTTCGGGCGAGGAGCCCCGGGGAGGGCAAATATATAAGGTCGCCTGCTCGGACAGTCCTGACTCGCTCGGAGAGCACATTAAGTGCTCTCCGGCTCGTGCGGAACTCGCGATCGACCTTATATATTTGCCCTCCCCGGGGCTCCCGCACATCGGGATCTCAGTTGAGTTCCATCCCGGTTGCAGTTGCTTCGCTCCTGCACTACATGGTCGATACGGCGGTTTGGCGTTGGATCGGTTCTTTCTGATATATGCTGGTTGCGGCTCTTCTTTTGGGAGGAGTCGCTTTTTTGTTGCTAGGAGGTTGGCCCGTGGTTGATGGAGATGCTCACTCTGAGCTGCTTTCTGCTGATTGGAATGGCGAATGGATGCGCTTGCAGGCTGGTCGACGGCGGGCTGATGATTCTTTTGAGTGGGATAAACGGGCTCGGCATTTTCGGCCGCTTGAGACTGCTCCGTATGCCCGGGACTTTATGAAGCTGTTGGCGTTAAAGCCTGGTGAATCCGTGCTGGATATGGGGTGTGGGGCTGGGTCGATTGCTATTCCGCTTGCTCAGGCTGGACATCCTGTGATTGCTGCTGACTTTTCTCCTGCTATGTTAGGCACGCTTGATGCTGGCATTGAGTACTATGGGCTCGAGGATTGCATTACACCGCTTGAGCTTGCTTGGGATGATGACTGGGATTTGGTTGGGCCGGTCGCGAAAGCGGTAGATGTTGCCTTTGCCAGTCGCTCTGTCACCACGACCAATCTAAAAGGCGCGCTTGCCAAGCTTGATCGTACGGCTCGTCGTCGTTGTGCCGTCACGATGGTCGCCAACTCCAGCCCGCGCTATGACCTGCACCTGATGAACGCCATCGGTGCCTCGGTTACCTGCAGTAATGGCTTTGTGTACGCCTTCAACATCCTTATTCAGATGGGTGCGTTGCCGCAGGTTACGTACTTTGAATCGCCTCGTCGCGATACCTTCGACAGCCTTGAAGCGGGCGTGGCGGACTTTTCCCGCATGCTTGAGCATGGCAACGAGGATAAGGTCGACCGCCTGCACGACTACATCGCCCAGCACATGATTGAGAATCCCCATGCCGGTGAGCCGGGCTCCAAGGGCGTGCCGCAGGGGCGCTATATGCTCGATCATGTCCGCAAGGTCCGTTGGGCGTTTATTGCATGGGATCCGGTCTCTGCGCTCAGCTCATAGCCTGTTCGCAGCCCGCACCGCCCACTCACTCGGCATCCGCATTCTTTTTGAACTGGGCAAACGCGCTCCACACCGCACCGTTCCTGCGCTATCGTGGGACAGCTCACGTAGATTAAGGCCCCGTCGCGGGGCGCCCCATACATAGAAAGCGAGAACCCATGGCACTGACAGGAGCACAGGTCAAGCAGCTTCGCAGCATGGCCCATCACCTCAACCCCGCCATCATCATCGGCAAGTCCGATGTCAACGAGGGCACCGTCGAGCAGACGGTCGCCTACCTGGAGAAGCACGAGCTCGTTAAGTGCTCCGTGCTCGATGGCTCCAGTCTTTCCGCCCGCGAGGCCGCCGAAGAGCTCGCTGAGCGTTGCCACGCCGAGGTCGTCCAGGTCATCGGTCGCAAGTTCTCGCTGTATCGCGAGTCCTCGCGCAAGGACATCGAGAAGATCAAGCTCGTCTAAGAGTCAATGATCCAGCGAGCCAACACATAGCAGGCTTACGGGCGCCCGAATACTTCGGGCGCCCGTTTTTTATCGCTCGACCAGCACGCGATTGAGCCGTCCCTCCACCAAGCGCTCGTATAGACGCCGCGTCTCGGGCTCGGGCACGCCATTGACCTGCTCCCTCAGATGGTGCATATGCCCGCTGTATAGCTCGACGATATCGCGCCGCCGCCCCGCCGCACTGTAGACGCGCATGGCACAGCGCACCATATCCTCACGCGCCGTTTCCTGTCGAAGCCCCGACTCCGCCAGCCAAATCGCCGACTGCAGATCGTTTTCTTCTAGAGCGGCATTGGCCCCCTTAATCATGCAGTCGATGTACTTTGACTGCATAATGCGTCGCATACGCAAAAAGTAGGTGGGATTACAGCCATTGGGAACATACAGCGGTCCGGCATAAAGCTGCTCAATCTTAAGGCAAAGCTCAACTAAATGGGGCCCGCGCGCACCCGTGCGATTTCCCAAAACCTCGCGGCTTATCTGGTCAAACAGCCGTACATCGGTCTTGACGTAGTCGCTGTTGAGTCCGATGCATTCATTTTGGATGAGCACACACGACTTGCCGTCCGGCGTCGGCCCCAAAGCCGACCGCAAGCGCGATATCGTCGAGTACAGGTTATTGCGGGCGCTATTGAACTCGGCATGGGGCCACAGCTCCATGGCCAGCGTCTCACGATCGACGAGCGCATCCATGCCCAGTGCAAGCCGCTCGGCAAGCGTCGCCGCCTTCTTGCGGCGCCACATTTTATCCGTGATGGGAAACCCGTCGCGCTCGGCGCGAAACGCACCAAACATGCGAATCTCGATATGGTCGATGGTATCAACGGCTTCAACCTCGCCAGCCTGGAACAGGCGCTCGCCCTCCCCTTCCAAATCGTCGCGCAGCGAGTACCGCGACAGCTCGCGCACGGGAAGCTTCTTGCGTATCCTGCCCGCCGGCTCGCCCAGACAATGCATGGCAAGGCGCGCAAAGAGCCGATACGATGGCTCTAGAATCCCCGCACGATTCATGGACATCCAGGCCGCAAGGTCGCTGTCTCGGCCCGCACAGGCCAAATGAAGCGCCACCATCCAGGCCTCCGCTCCACCAACCTGCGTCTGGCTTATATCGAGTAGCTCCGCTTCCTCGCGCACCGAAACCATCGAGGTGTTACGCAGATATGCCGCGCGCTCCAACAGCAATGCGTTATCGCGCATGTACGCAATCGACTCCTCGGCAAGTTTGAGCACTTGGACCGCACGGAACTTTGCATTAACCGGCCGTCCTTCTGCCAGCGACTGCCAGCCTTCTAGCAACAGGCCAAACAGCTGAATCTGGTTGTCACGCATGCGCACGGCAAAACGATCGAGCTCGTTGAACGCCGCATCGTCGGTTACCGGCAAGCCGGAAAGGAGCCGCCGTGCCGCCAACACCATGCGCACCCAGATAGCCATCGCCTTAAGCCCACGTACGTCGAGCGCCTCCCGCACCATCGTCATCTCGTCGTCGCGCTCGTCGGTTCCCGCAAACGACCCGTCAAAGAGCTCCACCAGCATACTATCGGCCCGTATAACAATCCCCGCGATGTCGAGCTCGCAGTCGTAGGCCTTGCTCGTTTTGAGCTGCTGTAGAACGCCGCCGTCATCTCCCCGCTCTGTCAGACAGCGCTTGGCCTCGATATGCGCAGACAACATATCGAGTGCGGTATGGGATGTCTCGATTTCTGGCACGGCCAGGTTCGCAGGAAGCCCAAGCCCGTTGTCCCCATAGCAAACTGCCGTCAGTGTCTGGGCCACCCTCCATGAAACAGGGTCTATTTCGCAGGCCGCCCGTTCGCCCCCGCGCTCGATAACCGATGCCATATAGCGAGCGAGCTTTGTATTGGACCTGTCTCTTATACACATCTCCGAGCCCACGAG
>CABSMV010000098.1 GCA_902478935.1 uncultured Collinsella sp.
CCTTGACGCCAACGGAGGCGATGCCCTCGACATCGGACACGGCGCGCGAGACGATGGCGGTCAGAACATCGGGCGAAATGCCGATACCGTCAATCTTGATTTCCTGGGGCATGAGTCCTCCTAGAAGAGTTGGTTGCTAGACGCGGGAGACGAACTTGCCGTCGCGGGTGTCAACCTTGATGACCTCGCCCTCGTTGAGGTACATGGGGACCTGGATGACAGCGCCGGTATCGATCGTGGCCGGCTTGGTGGAACCCTGGACGGTGTCGCCCTTAAAGCCCGGGTCGGTCTGGACGATGGTGGTCTCGATGAACATCGGCGGGGTCACGCCCATGAGCTCATCGTCGGCAAAGAGCAGCTGGCAGATGTCGTTCTCGCGCAGCCACTTGGAGTTCTCGCCCACCATGTCCTCGGGAACGGGAACCTGCTCATAGGTCTCATTGTCCATGAAGATGTAGTCGGCGCCATCGTTGTAGAGGTACTGGAACTCACGGGTGGTGAGCATAACGCTCTCGAACTTGGTGCCGGCGTTGCAGGTGTTCTCGACGACGCGGCCGCTCTTGATGTCGCGGGTCTTGTAGCGCACAAACGCGCCGCCCTTACCCGGCTTGACATGCTGGAACTCGACGATGGTGTAGACCTTGTCCTTAATGCGGAGACCGAGGCCGTTCTTGAAGTCGGCGGTAGAAATGGTAGGCATAGCGACCTTTCTTGTTATGGGCAGAACGCACAAGCGTCCAAATTACATACGAGCGAAATTATACACTTGCAGACGGCGCCTGCAGCGAGCGCATAAAAAGAGAACGCGGGGCGCCCGAATCTATCCGGACGCCCCGCCCCAAACTATCTACCGAAGTAGACTAGCAGTCGATAACGTGCAGGTCGTGCGGGGTCTTGGTGAAGGGCTCGTAGCCGTTCTCGGTGACGACGCCGTAGTCCTCCAGGCGCACGCCGCCCACACCGGGCAGGTAGACGCCGGGCTCCATGGTGACAACCGAGCCGATCTCGATGGTGTTCTTGCTGCGGTTGAAGTTGGGCAGCTCGTGGATGTCGATGCCCACGCCGTGGCCCAGACCATGGTTGTAGTAATCGCCATAGCCGGCATCGCCGATGATCTTCTTGGAAAGCTTGAAAATATCGTTGCCCTCGACCCCCGGATGGATGGCGGCGACGCACTCCTCGTGCGTACGGCGCACGAGCGCGTACAGGTCGAGCTGCTCCTGCGTGGGCTCGCCCATCACGACGGTGCGCGTCATATCGGAACGATAATCGCAGTAGCCCGCGCCGTAATCCATGAGGACAAAGTCGCCCTTCTCGATCACGCGGTCGCTCGGCACGGCATGCGGGTTGGCGGTGTTGGGACCGCTCGCCACGATGGAGCCGAAGGCCAGGCTGTCGGCGCCGTTGGCGAACATAAAGTTCTCGAGCTCGTTGCGAACCTGCTTCTCGGTCATACCAGGCTTAATAAAGCCGAGCATATGCTGGAAGGCGGCATCGGTGATCGACTGCGCATGGCGCATGAGCTCGATCTCCTCGGCATCCTTGATGGCGCGCATCTTGCGGATGTCGTCGTGCATCAGCGGTAGCATGCAGGCGACGGAACGGTCCTCCAGGCCGCGCTGAATACCCTGGTAGAAGTTGATCTGCATATCGTCTTCGACAGCGCAGACACGGCACTTGTTGGCTGCGATCTTGCCGGCGACCCAGCCGGGAATGGTACCCTCGTCCATGTCGTAGACCCAAGGGCTGCCGGCGGGCGTGTTCTCCTCAAAGCTGTTGAGGTAGCGCGAGTCGGTGTGGAACAGGCACTGGTCGACCGTAATAAACGCAGCGTGCGGGAACTCGAAGGTGTAGTCGAAGACGCCCTTCACGCCCGTAAGCCAACGAAGGTTGGCCTCGTCGCGCACCACGATGGCGTCGTAGCCACGCTCGGCCATCAGGGCACGGACACGCTCGATACGACCGGCAGGACCGGCAGCAAACTCAGACATGCAGATTCCTTTCTTGTTGTCTCTATATAGACGGGACGGGTCTCAACCGAACGACGGAATCGCATGCGATCCGCAACCGATTGAAAACCCGCCCCTCAACATGATACGAAAGACAATGGATGTCAATAAATCTTAGAGAAGTTCTTTGCGTGAAGCCAAGTAGGCGTGAGTATGGCGCTCAAGAACCTCGTCCTCAACGCTCGTTAGACGAATGGCGCCAAGTGCCGCGGGCAGCGGCAACATGCTGCGGTTCGAGCGAGCGAACTGCTGCTTGCGGAACTCCTCGATATATGCGGCAGGCTCCAGATCGAAGGCAAGTTCCTCGATACCAAAGTCCTCCAGGCAGTCATCGACCTCAAAGACGTAATCGATATCGAAGTCGCAGGCATCATGTGCTAGGCGCGCCTCAAAGCGCATGCCCTCGGATAACAGCTGATAGGCAGGAACCTGCGAAGCAGCATCGCCCAAGCAAGCGCGCAGAGTACGCTCCCCCGTCTTGCCAAAATCGAGCGCATGGCGGGCGCTCGGGTTCGTGGCCATCAGTACGTCCTTGCGGGCAGTCTGAGACCATTGAACGGCATTGACGAGCGCGACCTCCTCGCCCGCGAGAATCTCGGGAACGGTCTCAGTAAACTGATTCCAGCGGGACTTGCTGCTCGAAAGCATGGTGCCAACAAGTACCACATAGCCGAGCTTGAGGTACTCGGGGTCCGCCTCGCGAACAAGGTCGAGGTCACACACGACCAAGCCCGGCTCAGGACGGAACGCGATAGCGGGAAGCGCATTCGACGACGAGGCGACGAGCGGCTTCATGGTCGTCGCGACCGTGAGCATGGCGTCGAACGTCGTCGGCAGCAACGCGCACTCGGTGCGGCCGCACCACTGATTGGCACACCAGCTAACAACCGAGCAGGTTGCGGCATCGCCAACGGCGACAACCAGATCGTCACAGGTAATGCCATTGGCAGTCAGGGCGCCAAAGATAGCATCGGCATCAGCAAGCGTGGCACCAGCAGGCGAAACCTCGAGGGGAAGCTGCGACATGACAAAACCGGCGTCGACCAGCGCATGCTCGACGACCTCACCAAAACGCTCGGATGTGGCGTCGTTCCAAACGACCATCGCGCGCTTAGGCTTGCCCACAGCCGAGGCAAACATGCGCGACAACTCATCGAACGCGCTCAATCCGACGCGGACATCGACGCTGCGGTTTTGGAAATTGATCAGTTGACGGCGAATCATAGCAGCCCACGCTCCAAAAGCATCTCGGCACAAAGGTAGGAAACGTCCTCGAAGGACTTGTTGCGAATATCAAGGGTAAGGTCGGCGGCCTGGCGATACAGCGGACGGCGATGCTCAAACAGGCGCGCGGCATGCTCGGGAGAGCGAAAATCGGGGCGCGTGTCGGACCGACGAATCTGGCGAATCGAATCCTCAAAGTCGCCCTCGAGGTAAACGCACGTACCCATTTCGTGCATCAGCTCAATATTCACCGGCGTTTCGACGATACCGCCCCCGCACGAAACCAACAGGCTGCGCTCGCTTTGGAGCGAACGGAGCGCCGAGGTCTCGAGCTCGCGAAAACGATCCTCGCCCTCGGTCTCAAAAATCTCGGTTACCGACTTGCCGCAACGGCGCACGACCAGGCGGTCGGTATCGATAAAACGCCGCTTAAACATGGTTCCGACGTTGCGCGCGAGCGTCGATTTGCCCGCGCCCAAAAAGCCGATAAAGAAGATATGGTCGCAGCCGTGTTTGGTGTGCTGGGACATAGCGAGACCTATTCCTCGCAAGGAAGGTCGCGCAGGGCCCGGCGCTCAAAGATACGGAAGATCTGCGTATACCACAAGTCCTGGGTTGCCTGCGGCTTGACCAGAATAGTGTCAACGCCGGCGAAGTTGCCGCTCCACACGTCCGTATAGAGCTGATCACCGATCAGCACCGCCTCGTCGGCCGTGGCGCCGAGGCGCTTAAGACCTGCCTTGAGGGCAAACGGCGCCGGCTTCATGGCGTGGCTGATGGCCTCGAGCCCCAACTCGCGTGCAGAGCTCATGACCTGGTCGCGATGCCAGTTGTTGGACACCATGCACAGCTTAAAGCCCTTGGCATGGGCGGCCTCGAGCCAAGCGGAAACCGCAGCGGGTACCTGCTCGGTATCACGCGGCACCAGGGTGTTATCGCGATCGAGCAGAATGGCGCGTTTGCCGTCGGCCCACAGGGTATCAAGGTCGATGCGATCGACCGAGGCAACGTATCGTTTGGGGCTAAAAATCCTCATGCTAATTCCAAGACTGTTGATGCTCTTCGTAGGTTTGCGAGAAGTACTCCTCGTCCTGCGTAATGTAGAAATACAGGTCATCGGAGTCGGTCGGCTCTAACGTGGCCTTGAGTGCCTCGAGCGACGGAGAGCAGATGGGCGTGGGCGGTAGGCCCTCGTGCTTATAGGTGTTATACGGACTATCGCTCTGCAGGTCGTCGGCGGTAACCTCGCCACCGGTAACATACATCATGGTCGCATCGCTGTTGAGATAACGCAGACCGTCGAGCTTGCCGGCAAGGCGGTTGTAGAAGACCGAGGCCACGTGCGCACGTTGATCGGCGTTGAGGCCCTCGCGCTCAACGATAGAGGCCAAGTTGACGATGTCGTAGTCGGACATCTCCACACCATAGCGCTCCTTGATCTTGGCTTCGCAGCTCGCAAAGTCAAGCGACTTGTACTCGGTCTTAAACTGATCGAGCATAGCGCGAATCACGTCATCGGCCGTCGGCGAATCACCCAACGAATAGGTCTTGGGGAACAAGAAACCCTCGAGCGAGTCGTTAGCGGCGCCCTTAAGGAAGCTATAGTCGTCCACGTAGTTGGAGGCCTTGGCCTGGTTGAGGAAGTCTTCCTTAGAGATGCTGTCGTAGGTCTGGGCCACACGGTCGGCGACTTGATCGACCGTTAAGCCCTCAGGGATAGTCAGCGCATTGGAGCCCGCGTTGGGGCCTTCCATGAGCTGCTGAACAACCATGGTCGCATCCATGAGTGTGGTGAACGAATAATCACCAGGCTTGAGCGACATATCGGCGTTGAGCTTTTTCACCGCCGCATAGTAATCCTTGGGATTATCGACGATATGGTTCTCGGAGAGAATCGAGGCGATCGTATCGCCCGAAGCACCATCGGGAATGGTCACCGTAACCTGCTGACCTGCCGTAACCTTCGTATCCTCACCGGCAAAGAAACCCTTGACGGCCGGCACGACAAAGAAAGCGATCGCGGCAAGCGCAAGCACGGCGACGACGCCACCGATAATCATAGGCACCGGGGAGCTTTTCTTTTTAGCACCGCGACGAGCATGCGTGTTGTAGCTCGAGCGGGTCGCCGGAGCAACGCCATGCGAACCGCGAGCGTGATGCGAATGCGATTGGGGGGCCTGCGTTCGCTGGGTAGGTGCCTGCTGCTTAAAGCGGGTACCGCCTGCAGGCTGGGCCGTACGAACAGTGGGCTGCTGAGCCGCGTGAGAAGCCGAATGCTGAACCGAACGAGCAGAAGGCTGCTGACCCGTCCGTTGAACAGGTTGGGCCGAATGAGAGAAGGACTGCGCCGGGCGCGCAGCAGGCTGAGCTGCACGCTGCGCCGGCTGTGCCGGACGCTGGCCAGGCTGGGCAGGACGCGACGCCGGCTGCCGTGTACGATTTTGTTGGCGCGGATCGGAAGCGCTAGGCATGCGAAACCTCCTCGTTTTTACGATCGAGCCACGTCTGCAAAAACAGGCTGGCGGCAATCATGTCGATCTTGCCCCTCATCTGCTTTTCGTTGAGGCCCTGCTCGCGCAGGATACGCTTGGCCTCTTGCGAAGACAGGCGCTCGTCCTCAAACTCAAGCGGAAGATCGAGCTCGTCGGCAATCTTTTGCGCCACGGCGGCAACGCGCTCGGCCTGGGGACCAGGCTCACCGGCCATGGTCAGGGGACGTCCGCTTACCAGGATGTCGGGCTCATAGTCCTCGACCAGGTAGCGGAATGTCTTGGCCATACCGGTGACCTCTGCAGCCGGGAGCACCTTGACGGGCATCGCCATCTTGCCATCACGGCTCGAGACGGCGATGCCGATCCTGGTCTCCCCTATGTCCAGCGCAAGCGCGACCACAGTGACTTCTTAGATTCTTAGGCGCCGAGTGCGGTCTTAGCGGCCGCGAGGGCATCGGCGATGCCGGCAGCGTTCTTGCCACCGGCCTGGGCCATGTTGGGACGGCCACCACCGCGACCGTCAACCAGGCCCGCGATCTGCTTGATAACGTTACCGGCGTGGAACCCGGCCTTCACGGCGTCATCGGAGCCGGCAGCGAGCAGGGCCGGAGTGCCCTTCTCGGTCACGCTGGCGACGACACAAGCGACAGGGCCGGCGACCTTCTGGTGCACGGTATCCCATACGTTGCGCAGGTCGGCAGCCTCAAGGCCCTGGAGCTCAGCAACGACGAGCTTGTAGCCGTCGAGCTCGACAGCACCCTCGATGGCACTGGAAATGGCGTCGGAGGAGCCACCGGTCAGAGCCTTTTTGAGCTTGTTGGACGTCTCGCGCAGCTCGGCCTGCAGGTTCTCCACGCGGGCGGGAACCTCGTCGACGCGGCACTTGAGCGCAGCGGCGGCGGCGTCAACGAGTGCCAGGCGGTCGGCCATGTAGTCGAGGGCACCCTTAGAGGTCACGGCCTCGATACGGCGGACATTGGAGCCCGTGGAGGACTCGGAAATAATCTTGAACAGGCCGATCTCGGCGGTGTTGGCAGCGTGCGTGCCACCGCAGAGCTCACGAGAGAACGGCTGGTCCTCGGCGCCCACGGAGACGACGCGGACGACATCGCCGTACTTCTCTCCAAACAGAGCGACAGCGCCGGCAGCCTTAGCCTCATCG
>CABSMV010000099.1 GCA_902478935.1 uncultured Collinsella sp.
GATGCTCAGGAGTCTCGTGGGCTCGGAGATGTGTATAAGAGACAGGCCATATAGCGAGCGAGCTTTGTATTGGACACGCTGACCGCTGCCAGATATACGCCAAGCGCCTCGGCAGGCGTTGGCTCTGGAGCCGGATCGTCGGCATCGATCGTGCCCAGCGCTGCTCGGCAGATATCGGCCCCGTGCCCCGTCAGAGCAAGATCGACCCCATACTGTCCAGCAAGTTCAAGAACCGCCTCACGGTCCAAAAAGGCGTCCGCTAGGCCCATCGCCGCATCGCATCGGCCCGCCTTAAGCAAAATCCGGGCCGCCCTCGGAACAAGTTCGGGGCGAACCTCGGCCACCAACTTACGCAAGCGCAAGCGTCCGTTATCCTCCGTGCCCAGACACGTAAAACTCCGCTCGGCGGGATCCAAGCCAAAGATCGGGTAGTCGCGTACAAAGTAGGACTGGTCGACCATCGACAGCCTCACCCCACAGGCCTCGAGTTCTGCGATATTGCCCTCGCCCATCAAAACCATGAGACATGCCACGCAAAACAGCGCATTATTGTCGAGTGAAGCCAGATCGGCAAGTGCCGCGCCATATACGTTCACAATCTCGTTTTCGAGCAGGCCGGCTACGTCGCCTTGGCCATACAGACCTGTCTGCAATGCCGAAACGAGCTCGGGCACGCCCTGCGTGAGCTGATAAAAGTCGAGCGATGTGCTGATCGAAAACGCCGATGCCCACGCCGAATACTCATAGGCATGTACCTTGAGCATCTGCGCATTGATCTTAACCGAATCGCCCAGCCCATGAATCAGCTGACGATTTGAAGGACGGCAGGAGATAAAGACCCCTACCCCCATAGCGCGCAGGCCGCGAATCCTGTCGATGAGGTCTTCGGTATCGTGCTGATCGAGGTTTGGCACATTATCAATCGCGATAAGGGAGTGCGGTTTGTCTTTGAGTTCTTCGGTAACCACCTCGAGCTGCATAAACACCTCGCGCCCAGTGGCGCGATCGGCCTCGATAATCCGCACGGGGCCTCGCGTCGGGTCGCATTTAACCTCATGGGTGTACTGCAGCAGCACCGAGGTCTTCCCAAACCCGTCGGGCGCATAAAGAACCACGATGCCGGCCTTTCGGCCCTTGGCAATAAGCTCATTCATCAAGCGTTCGCGTCGCACCATATAGCCTCCGCCCAGCGGCATCAGCTCGAGGTCGTCTATACCGCTCAAATCGTTTACCATGCCCGCTCCTCAACTCGACCGTATGGACACTGTAGCCGCAAGACCATACAAGCCGCGCTATGAATAGAGCGACCTTGTGTTTTAGGTTGTCTTTTGGTACGCAAGCGGCAAGTTTTTGTACAGCGAGGGCCGATTGTTATTAATCCCCCGACTAATCGGTCTTTAAGCAGGTAAATGAGCTTGTCAGCTTGTCCCATCTAAGCGGCAGTGTAACGCAGATGGACAAGGTTCAGCCATGTCATTCAACTCGCCTAGCACCCGCTACCGTCTACGACCTTCTAGTGGCATTTTTGCATAGAATCTGGTATGGAATGAATCAAGCTGTTGGGCATCCGGCATTCATCAAGCTTGCGGCAAGATTTTGGTCAAGTGGGCGGAAAAGGATAGCAAAAAGGCCCCCGCAAAGCGGAGGCCTTAGGCAAGGCTATGTCGAGCTGCAGGATTCGCGCTACTCGCAGAGGGAAAGGGCGGCCTCGTCGGCAACGACAACGCAGTTGGTGTGCAGCTGCAGGATCGAAGCCGGGCACTCGGGCGTAACCGGACCATAGCACATGTCATGCACGGCCTGAGCCTTGGCCTCGCCGTTGGCGACGACCAGGATCATGCGGGCATACATGATGGTCTGGGTACCCATGGTGTAGGCCTGACGGGGAACATCGTCGATGCTGTCGAACAGGCGGCTGTTGGCCTGAATAGTGCTCTCGGTGAGGTCGACGCAGTGCGTACCCTTGGAGAAGTGGTCATCGGGCTCGTTGAAGCCGATGTGGCCGTTGTTGCCAATGCCGAGCAGCTGCAGATCCGGGTAACCGGCGTCGGCGACGATCTTGTCGTACTCAGAGCAGGCAGCGGCGGCGTCGGGGTTGGAACCGTCGGGCACATGCGTGTTGTTCAGGTCGATGTTGATGTGATCGAAGAAGTTCTCACGCATGAAGTAGTGATAGCTCTGGGGATCGTCGTGCGAAAGGCCGCGATACTCGTCCAGGTTGTAGGTGCTAACCTCGGCAAAGTCGACGTCGCCCTTCGCGTACCAAGCAGCGAGCTGCTTGTAGGCACCGATCGGGGTGGAGCCGGTGGCAAGGCCCAGCACACAGTCGGGCTTGAGGATAACCTGCGCCGAGATGATATTAGCGGCCTTGCGGCTCATATCCTCGTAGTCTTTAGCTTTAATGATCTTCATTACGCGTCCTTTCTCGTACAAGAGAGGCAAGGCTCCCTTACAAGCACTTGCCCGCGGCCCGCGTCGGCCGCAACCAACGTGTGCGGCCACCAGGGCGAGGTCGCGTAATGTATGTGTCTCGTGTCTAGCCGCGTCGAGGCCCCTGCCCGTCCACGGTGACCCGAAGCTGTTTAGCCTCGGACAAATCCCATCTTGCCACGGAGGGCGTCCTCTTTCAAGGGCGCCCTCCGTAAACGTGTTTGAATTGTAGGCTAATGGCCACGTGCACTTGCTAGCGCTCGCGAGCAACGATGAGTTGGTCCATCTCTTCGACATGCACGCCAACGGAGCCCTTGATGTTTGAGAACTCAACGGAGTTGCACACCAAGATGGGAACCGTCACATCGTAGCCCTCGGCAGCAATTGCCTCGCGATCGAACTCAATGAGTACATCGCCCTTATGGACGATGTCACCCACTTGCGCATGTACGGTAAAGTGCTTGCCCTCGAGCTGAACAGTGTCCAAACCAACGTGGATGAGCACGTCCAAGCCATCGACCGTGTTAAGCGCAACGGCATGTCCCGTGGGAAAAATGGCCTCGACCTTGGCATCAGCCGGCGCGATCACGCGCGTTCCGGTGGGCTGAATCGCCACGCCCTGGCCCAAAAGGCCGGTAGCAAACGTCTGATCGTTTACCTCGGAGAGCGGAATGACGTCACCCGAGATGGGAGCATCCAGCGTAAGGACTCGACCACGCATACCAAAAGACCTTAGGACTTTAGTGAACATGCTCCCCCTCGGACATACCAATCAATCAAAATAACCTTAACAGTTTACCACTTGGCAACGGTTTTTGACCATTAGGGAAGTTCGCGCTTGACAACCTCGACGATGTCGTCGACAACGCGCTGGGTCAGCTCGTGCGTCTCGGCCTCGGCCATCACGCGGACCAGCGGCTCGGTACCGCTCGGGCGCACCAGAATGCGGCCGCGGCCGTCAAGCTCCTTCTCGGCAGCAGCGACGGCATCCCAGATGGGCTGGCAATCGTCCAGACCAGCCTTGTTGTCGGAATGCACGTTGACGAGCACCTGCGGGTACTTCTTCATGATGCCGGAAAGATCGGTGAGGGTACGACCGGTGCGCTTGAGCACGGCCAGCAGCTGCAGAGCCGTCACCAGGCCGTCACCGGTGGTGTTGTGCTCCAGGAAGATGATGTGGCCGGACTGTTCGCCGCCGATGACGGCACCGTCCGCGAGCATGCGCTCCAGAACGTAGCGGTCGCCCACGGCGGTCTGTACCATCTCGAAGCCCTGCTCCTTCATAGCGATGGAGAAGCCCAGGTTGCACATGACGGTCGAGACGATCTCGGAGTTGGCGAGCTTGCCGCGAGCGGCGAGGTCAGAACCGCAGATAGCCAGGATGTAGTCACCGTCGATCTCATTGCCCTCGCTGTCCACGAACAGCACACGGTCGGCGTCGCCGTCGTGGGCCAGACCGATGTCAGCGTGGGTGCGCAGCACGAGCTCGCGCAGGGGCTCAAGGTGAGTGGAGCCGCACTCAACGTTAATGTCAGTGCCGCAGTAATCGGTGTTGATAGCATGGACCGTGGCACCCAGGCGCTGCAGCGCGGCGGGCGTAGTCTGGCAGGAAGCACCGTGGCCGCAGTCGACGGCAACGACCAGGCCGTCGAGCCTCAGGCCGTCAAGCGTATCGATGGCATGATCGACATATGCCTTGCGAGCGTCCTTCATCTTGATGATGTGACCCACGCCGGCACCGGTCGGCAGCGTATCGGCAGCCATGGCCTCCTCGGACATGACCCAGGCGCTGATCTCTTCCTCGACAGCATCGGGAAGCTTCATGCCCTTGCGGCTAAAGAACTTGATGCCGTTGAACTCCGGCGGATTGTGCGAAGCGGAGATGACGATGCCGCCGTCGAGCTCGTTCTGAACGGTGAGCAGCGCCACGGCGGGCGTGGGGATAACGCCGCAGCAATGAGGACGGCCGCCCTCGGCCATAATGCCGGCGGTCAGAGCACTCTCGAGCATGGTGCCCGAAAGACGCGTGTCACGGCCGATGCAGATATCCGGACCAAGGAACTTGGTCGCCGCACGGCCCAGGCGAAACGCGAGGTCGCACGAGAGGTCGGCATTGGCGACGCCACGGACGCCGTCGGTACCGAAGATGTTCTGGGGCATAGGATCGCTCCTTCCCTAGCAGGCGATATGCAACCGCCCACCCTAGTCGAAAAAGAAAAGCGGGACCCGCCGAGGAATCGGCAGGCCCCGCTTGTACATTGTATCTCGAAAGGAGATAAAACCTTAGCGCTTGGAGAACTGGGGAGCGCGGCGGGCCTTCTTGAGGCCGTACTTCTTGCGCTCGACCACGCGAGCATCGCGCGTAAGGAAACCGGCCTTCTTGAGGTCAGCACGGTAGTCGCCAGCGTTCAGAAGAGCGCGAGCGATGCCCAGGCGCAGAGCGCCGGACTGACCGGAGATGCCGCCGCCATCGCACAGAGCGATAACGTCGAACTGACCGGCAGTGTCGGTCACCTTGAAGGGAGCAAGGGCGTTCTCAACGAGCTGATGACGGCCGAAATACTGCTCGGCGTCACGCTTGTTGATGGTCACCTTGCCGGTGCCGGGGACGAGACGGACGCGGGCGACGGCGTTCTTACGACGGCCGGTACCCTGGTAGACAACGGTGTTCTCAGCCATCTTTAAGCCTCCAGCTCAATCTTCGTGGGGTTCTGGGCAGCATGCGGATGCTCGGCACCAGCGTAGACCTTAAGCTTGGTCATCTGGGCACGGCCGAGGGTGGTCTTGGGCAGCATACCGCGAACGGCGCGCTCGATGACCTTCTCCGGGTGCTTCTCCATAGCCTGGCGGAAGCTCTCAGCCTTGAGGCCGCCGTTGTAGCCGCTGTGGCGATAATAGGTCTTCGTGTCGGCCTTGTTACCGGTAAGCTGGACCTTATCGGCGTTGATGACGACAACGAAGTCGCCGCAGTCGCTGTTGGGCGTGAACTGGGGCTTGTTCTTACCGCGCAGGATCATTGCGATCTGGGTGGCAAGACGGCCCAGGACAGCACCATCGGCGTCGACGAGAACCCAGTTGCGCTGGACCTCGCCCTGCTTGGCGTAGTGAGTCGATTTCGAAATCACTTAGACTCCTCCATGTACAGTACGTGTTGTTACAGAGATTCACGGGGCTCTGCAAGTAACCCGTCCATATTACCCCGCTCGCCGTACGAGTCAACAGGTATTTTGGCTCCGACCAGAGTTTCTGCACATGTCATCCACGAGCCGTAATTTTTCCAGCTCTTTAGCTGTTGTCATTTTTTGAGGGTTCGCCGTCGCTAGCGCTCAACGAACTCTTGGATTTCCGCGAGCAGGCGCTTTGCCTCCTGACGACCCTGGATATACAGGTCCAAAAGCTTTGCCGAATCGTGTTCAACGTGGCCGACCTCGACCGGCTTTTGTGGAGCGACGACCAACGCACGGCCCTCGCGCTCATACTTCCACAGGTGCATGCGCTGGATGTTGTAGCGGTCGTGGCGCGTCTCGATTCCCTCGAGCAGATAGGGGTAGTCAGCATAACGTGCACGCGCGGCAGGCATAAACTCGTAGGGCTTTTTCTCGTACGAGCGGTCCTGCGTAACGATGACAACCGCGCGATCGAAGCCCGCCTCCTCCAGCACGTGCTCGATGGGGATCGAGTCGGCTACGCCACCGTCGACGTATTTGTGCCCGTCAATCTCGACCGGCGGCGTCACCAGCGGCAGCGACGTCGATGCGCGCACAGCGTCGAGGTCGAGCACGGCGCTTTTGACCGGGAGGTACGTGGCGGTTCCAAAGAGCATGTCCGTCGCGACGGCGTACATCTCGATGGGGCTCGCGTCGAACGTCTCGTTGTCAAAGGGATCCAGGCGGTCCTGGACATCGTTGAAAATAAAGTCGTAACCCACAATAGAGCCCGTGGACGCAAACGATGCGGCGCCCATGAAGCGGCTGTCGTTGCAGAAAGCCAGGTTGATGCGGTTGGCACGGCCGATCTGGTGCGACTTATAGTTCACGCCGTTGAGGGCGCCGGCCGATACACCGTAGACAGCCGGAATCTCAACGCCAGCCTCCATGAGAACGTCGAGCACGCCCGCGGTAAACTGCCCGCGGAAGCTGCCGCCCTCCAGGACGAGCGCGACCTTGCCAGCGTTCTTTGCCTTATCTTCTGCAGTCATATTGACCTCCTGCGATTGCGTTTTGGCTTTCTTGGGACCTCGGACGTTTTTCCGGACCATGTCCCGGCGCTATGCCGCATGGCCCCTC
>CABSMV010000100.1 GCA_902478935.1 uncultured Collinsella sp.
GATGCTCAGGAGTCTCGTGGGCTCGGAGATGTGTATAAGAGACAGGTTATGTACAGCGCCCAGCAGTTGCCTGTTCCTGCGGCACGCAAGCCTCCGGTCGCAAGGCTCGATGAGCCCGTTGCCCATCAAGTTGCCTACGATTCCTGGGCTGCAGCCGATCTGGATGAGACCTCTACCGGCATGCCGGCGCTCGATGTTCCAGTTAACCCGCTTTTTGCCGCCGACACGAGCGCCGCGGGCTATGAGGGCGGTGCGACATATTCCGATTATTCCGATGGCCATGCTGGCACCGGTCGCATCGAGACCGAGGATTATGGCACCGCATCGAGCGATTATCTCAACGATCCGTACGCCGCCACGCCTGCACCGGAATATGACCCGGAGGCCGCATCCGCGCCGGCGTATACCAAAAGCACGGGCGAAGAGCGCTTCGCCGATTATTACGTCGAGGAAAAGGCGCTGCGTTTCTCGGAATTTCCGCAGGCAGTCAAGGTTGCCTTTATCGCCATTATCATTGCCCTGCTCGGCGTCATTGCGTTTGAGGGATTCCAGCTGTTCCGCGGCCCCACCGCGTCCGAATCGGCAACGCAGCAAAAAGAGGACGACAACCAGTACCTGGACATTAACACCCTCAAGGGCGACCCCAACGACGGGGACGATGAGTAACAGATGCCGAAAACTGAGGGCCGTAAACCAAATCAAGCGACTCGCGGGATTGTGGGGGCGTAGACGGGCGAATGGGCCATCGACGATTTTGAGCTGGCAAGGGCCGGGAACTAGATTCCCGGCCTTCAACCTAGCACTGCTTTATGAGATCGAGCACCGCAGGAATGTCATCGGCATTCCGAAGCGCAACGTAAGTGGGTAAGCCCGGGCCAAATCCACCCTGCGTACGCTTGTCCTGGCACATGTCCTCTGGATCCGTTAGATCATCCACACTCTTTGCCAAGCCAACGGCAATCCAACCACCGTTGCTGGTCCTGCCTTCTAGCACGGCATGCAGTTTTCGCTTGCCCGACCTGAAGCCTACATAGTACTTAGCTATGTAGGACTCCCACGAAGGGTTACCACTCAGAACGGACTCGCGCACCTCATCGAAAAGCTTCTGATTGAGCCCACCTTCGGCAAAGGTGGGGTGGTTCTCCTGCAGAGTCCAGACAGGAGCCTCGTCAGACTCCCCACGAGAAGGACGGTACTTGTCGACGACGTCTGCCGGAAGGTCGGGATACTTCCATATCTCGCACGCTTCTTTCGCCAGCTCGTCCGCGCGCTGCCCAATCTCTTCCTCACCCCATTTTTCATGCGAGACAATCGATTTGTTTAGGTAGAGCGGACTGCACTTAAATCCGACGTCAGGCAGATTGAGCTTGTCCGAGAACGACCGGTTTGAGTACTCCTGGTTGTAGCCCGTCAGCGTAAGATTTCCCAAGTTGTTGCACAGCCTGTCGTGGACGTCTTCCCAGTTCTCACCAAGCGATTCCTTCCAGCCGTGCTCATCATCGATCGTCTGGGGCATTATGTGCTCGATCTGGTAATCGTCGGCTGAGATGGACTCCTTCGGGTGGTGCCAGTTCTCCATGCGTTCCAGGTAATAGCGCTTTTTAGAGAAGCGGTTGTAGCAGTCACGCGTCTTAAACTCCTCGACAAAATGCTCGTCTGTCGGAAAGTATGCGGTCATACCGCTGCTGTGGATAAGGAGCATCGCCGTAACGTACTCCTCGATATCGTCCTGCTGCTCGAGATTGCGATACATGCCGGCAAAGAAATTATTTAGGCCCGTGGTAAGCCTGCCGCAAACCGCACGCCTGAACAGAAACGACTCGATGGTCTCGCAGATACGGAGAAACGCATTGCGGTTCAACATATTTCCCTCGTAAACTGAGTAAAGCAGCATCAAAAGAGGCCTAATCTGCTTCACATCAAGGCTAACGATTCTGCTGAACACTCGGCGCAGCCCCTCGTCTTTCTCCTTGCCAAGGAACAGCCTGGCATATCTTTGCGCATATTCGCGGAGCTCCTTCAGCAGGCCCTCGGTATCCCCATCGTAGTCGTCGGCGAAATAGCGTTTGAACTCGTGGTAGGCCTCGTTTTCCTTCGGCATCCTATTGGGAACCTTGAGCCACAGCCAGTACCAGATAAATGCATTGAACTCTTCCTCGCCGCCTTTTCCGAACAAGCGCTCGAGCGGATGCCAGTAACCCTCGTAAAGCTTGGTCTGCTCATCGTTGGGAAGCGACATAAGGACGTAGTTACGAATGAGGTCAATAGGCGTGAGCGGCTTGCCCTTAGAGTTCATGGACTCAAATATGAGCTGGGCATTATCAGCGCCAGCGGTGAGCTTAGTGTCGATAACCTGCACACGGTTTAGTCCCGCCCAAAGTCTTGCCGGATCAAATGATTTACCGCGCATCTTCTCGCAGAAGAACGCATGGTTCTCGACGATCCGATCCGATTTTTCATCCGGCACGGGAGATCTAGATACGATGGAGAATAGCGTCTCTTTATCGTCCTGCGAGAGCACCAATTTGTAGCGCGCTAGGCCGTTGTAGTCGTCATCGTTAAAGAGGTAGTTCTTCCGCAACGCTGAAATTTTGAGATCGCCAAGGAAGCCGGCCTTGTCGGGATTGCTCTCCAGATAGTCAGCCAAGGCGGCGATCATCAGCGAAAACGTCGTCATTCGCTGCTGCCCGTCAATCAGAAGCACGCGCGAAATACTCGTGGCAGAGCTCTCGGACTCGGGGATGTAGAGCATCGACCCCACGAAGTGCGATACGCCATCACGCCCCGCTCGCATAACGTCATCCCAAAGCACCTCGCACTCTTTTGCACTCCACGAGTAAACTCGCTGGTACACGGGAATGACGAACTGCATCTTCGCCACGCCCATGAGGTCGAGCAGATTTGCCTCGGTTGCTTTCATTTGTGGTTGTCCCCTTTCTTGTTTACGCCGCTTGCGGTCAGTCCTCCACTGAACGAAAGGCGCTAAAGACCAGAGCATCGAAGCACTGGAGCAACCGGGATGCTCATATCGTTAGATTCTACAACGAAAGCAAACACTTACGCCGTCATGGTGGCGCGCGATCGCTGCACGCCACTCCCCAAAATCATACGATGTCAAAAGACTGACACTTGTGTATGCCTTTTGACATTGCCACAGTCTTACGGGCTTCTTGTCTCATATGCCAAGAGCGGATATCTAGATCGCTGCCTCTCCCGCCCAAAGGAGCTCGACAAGAACTGATCGAAGAGCAACTCAGACATCGAGCAAGTCGCCGACCTGCACTCAGCCTCGACAAGTGGCATCGAACACAAGCTCACCGGCATAAAGCTTGCGTTAAAACCAAAACACGTTGCCGCGTCGCCCAACGAGACGCACCCGTGGCTTCCCACGTCCATAATCGAGGTGTAAAACGCCTGCAGGTCGGCCCAGTCCGCAGGAAATGCGGAGAGGTCGATGTGCTTTGCCTGGCACTCGGTCAAAAGCTGTCGACGATCCGTCCCGCTCCAGCAAACCACCTGGGCGGAGTAGCGACCGATCCAATCGCTGAGCCTTTTAATCACCACGTAGAGCGGATCGGCCATCGCGGTGTCCACGGCCGATATCCCTGTGAGCTCGCGGACGGGGAACGCAACGCCTTCGGTAAATTCCGTCTGCACAAACTGCGAGAACTCGCCCATAACGTTGCCGTGGTAATCGAGCTTGACGGCGCCGACCTCGATAATCTCATGGCGCAGTCCACGGCGCTGGCGCTGCTTTGGCACCGGCGCAAACTCAAAGTCCAGCACGATCTGGCGCGCAAAGTTCGTCGTATCGATAGCCGAGATACCCAGCGTCTTTTTGTCTGGCACGGTCAGGGCCTTTCTCCGTCAACTGCCGCTCGTTACATAGGCGGCTACATTGCCGTAAGGATAGGAACCCGTGCGGACATGAAATCGCACAGCACGGCTTTCCGGCATCCTTGCGTAAAGCCACACTTTGAGAGAATCATGTCACTGTTATTATCGAACATATATTCGTATTTATAGCAGTACTTTGATAGAATTGCAGTTGTTGACGGCAGTTCCATGTGCCGGGCAGCGCCCTCCATGCGACGGGAGGTGATGCCCATGACCGATCTGACTGATTTCGTGAAGCTCCTGACCGCTTTGGTCTCGCTCCTCACGGCGCTTATCGGACTTACCGAGGCACTCAAGCAGCGTACGAAGCAGAAAAAGAGGGGTCGACGCCTCTAAGGCATTGACCCCTTAATCGAAGTAACGGCGCTGCCCAGCTATCACCCTTGGGCTGCCGTCGACCTTATTCTACCCACGGGTGCCAGGTTTAACAAATGGATTTTCGGTTACGAAGTTCGGAGCTCGCCCCTCTACTCCAGCGGCGTTGCGCCGGATTCTGGGACGCACTTTCCGCCCCATGCCTCTATCGGAAACGGCATCCCATCCTGAAGCGGGAATCCGGGACGTAGTTTCCGCCAAAGGCCGCAAAGGGAAAGCGCATCCCATTCCGAGCATCACATCAGAGCGCGCTTGGTTATCTCCGCCCGCACATCTCGGCAAACGAAATCAGCTTGGCATCTCCCCTACTCTCCGCGGCATCCCGACATCCTTGCGTAAAGCCACGCTTCGAGAAGATCACGTAGCTTTTATGCTGCCGCCTAAAGAGCTCGCTTCGGTACACGAGCTTTTCCAGAACATCCTCGCCTACCGGTTCGTTACGCCATTTGCACTCCGCAAACAGCGCAGCGCCCTCGCCATCGTCAACAATCAAGTCGATTTCTTCCTGCGTATGCGTGCGATTGTCCGTCCCCCACCAGCGCCCGACACTCGCCGGAACCACATCGAGCTGGCCCGCGCGCGCGAGTTCGTACACGTATTGTCTGCATATAATCTCAAAGATCGTACCCATGTAATCCGATACGTGCGGCTCAATGCGCTCATACGCCATCTCGGCCATATCGTTTTGAATCAGCCCAATGTTCTGCGGCACAAACTTGTACCAGAACCTAAACATCTGATCGCTCAGCAGATACACGGCTCGCTTATTACTCGTCTCGTTTAGGGGCAGCTCGCGCTCGACAATCCCAAGCGACGCCAGCTTATCCACATAGCTCTTTACGTTGCTCGCAGGGATTCCCGTAGAGCTCGCAATCTCCGAGATCTTCGAGCGCCCCTGAGCAATTGCTTGCACGATCGCATCATATTGCTCGGGATTGCGGCACTCCTGCAATAGCAGGTTACTCGGCTCCTCAAAGAGATAGCCCGTAGGAGTAAGAAAAAGACGTTTGATGTTGTCCTTGAGCGGTGCGGCAGGATCGACTTTCTCGATATATGCAGGAATGCCGCCCGTCATGCCGTAGCAAACCGCAGCGTCTTCGCGACTCATGCCCTGCCACAGGCCGAGGGTCGTCGTAAAATCGAGCGGCATGATCTTAAACTGGGCCGTACGCCTACCGTATAGCGGACTCTCGTAGCCCAGCACCTGCTCTTCCATGAACGAAAGCGACGACCCGCACAGGATAAGCATGAGCCTGGTCTCTTTGTACAGGTGATCAATCTTGTCTTGCAGCAACGAGCTGATCTCGGGATTCGATTGGGCGAGATAGGGATACTCGTCAATCACGACAATCAAACGTTCCGCGCGAGCCATGGTGGCCAATACATCGAACGCTTCGTCAAGACTACGAAACGACACGCCTGCAGCACCAACCGAGCCTGCAAGTATCGCCTGGCTAAAGCCATGCAGGTTTGCCTCTGCATTGGTACGACGAGCTTGAAAGTAAATAGCCTTCTTGCCTTGGATGAACTCTGTGATAAGACGCGTTTTGCCCACGCGACGGCGGCCGTAAATCACAGGCATCTCAAAGGAGCCCGTGCCATACAGTCGATTGAGCTCGGACATTTCCGCCGTTCTTCCGATAAACATAGGGCCATCCTTCCTTTGCGTTATAGCTAGCTATATTATACCTTCTTATAATATAGCTAGCTATAACGCAATTCGACAAGCGGCGCACGAAAAGGGGCGATACACCGCCGCACGTGGACCGTTCCGGAAAATGTATCCCGTTCTGGAGCCAAAAACTGGGCCGTAGTTTCCGCCAAACATGCCATCCGGAAAGCGTGTCCCGTTCTGAGCCTGAATTCTGGGATGCACTTTCCGCTGGAGCTTCTACCGGAAAATGCATCCCATTCCGAGCGCTCATTCCGGGACGCAGCTTCCGCCTGCGGCCCCGCTGGGAAAGTTCGTCCCGCTCTGGGGCCGAAATCTGGGACACAGTTTCCGCTTGAGGGCTGTTCCGGAAAGCACGTCCCATTCCGAGTGGCAATTCCGGGTCACAGCTTCCGCAGATACAAGGCGACGATCCGCCGCCCTTATCACATGCCTTCAAATATGCGATCCAGAAACACAAAACAGCAGATAGAATGCTCTTTTTCAAAAAGTACACGTCTCGAAACTTACCCAGTCTTCATAACTCGCTACCGTTCAAGGTCGCCGATTACCGCCCATCGATTCAAACAAGAAATATGTCGCCAAAAGCAGGTCATCTACCTGCATGGTTAGATTTTGGTCAGCTTTTGGTCAGCTGAGCGGCAAGTTCCAGCTGATACGTTTTTGCCACCCAAAAGGAGGCGGTAGCTCATGACCCATTGTAATGACCCTGTCTCTTATACACATCTGACGCTGCCGACGAACTCTAGGGTGTAGA
>CABSMV010000101.1 GCA_902478935.1 uncultured Collinsella sp.
CAGCAGTACAACCCCGCAGCGGGCGGCATGATCGCGGCTCTCATCGCTGGCGCATTTTTTGCCTGGATGGAGCGTCAGATTCGCAAGGTTATGCCCAACGCACTCGACACGTTCTTGTCCCCGCTGCTGGTGCTCATCATCGGCGCCTTTGCTCTGATGCTCGTCATCCAGCCGGTAGGCGCATGGCTGACGACTGCCATCTTTAGCGTTTTGACCTTTATCTTCGAGAAGCTGGGCGTCCTGGGCGGCTATATCCTGTCGGCAGGCTTCTTGCCGCTGGTGTCCGTTGGCCTGCACCAGGCGCTCACGCCGATCCACGCTATGCTCAACGATCCCGACGGCGCTACCAAGGGTATCAATTACCTGCTTCCCATCCTTATGATGGCTGGCGGCGGCCAGGTCGGTGCCGGTTTGGCGCTGTACTTTAAGACCAAGAACGCCAAGCTCAAGAAGTACGTCGCAGAGTCCATTCCCGTTGGAATCCTGGGTGTGGGCGAGCCTCTGATGTATGCTGTTACGCTGCCGCTCGTTCGTCCGTTTGTGACGGCCTGCCTGGGTGCCGGATTTGGCGGCGCGCTCGCGGCGCTGCTTCACATCGGCACGGTTTCTCAGGGCGTTTCCGGTTTGTTTGGCCTGCTGATCGTCGTTCCTGGCCAGCAGCTCGGCTACGTTGCCGCTATGCTGCTTGCCTATGCCGCCGGCTTTGTCCTGACGTGGTTCTTTGGCGTCGACGAGCAGAAGATCAACGAGTTCTTTGGCGAGTAGTTTGATATCGCGAGCCGTGTTGCTCGGGGTTCGCGGCGCGCGGCAGATTTCTTGATGTTATGGTTGTGCCGGCGGGGCTAGCTGCTCCGCCGGCCTTTTTTAAAGGAGCGTTGAAGCGTGAAAACGGGTATTTCAATTTATCTTTCCAGCCCTTTGCAGGATATTGAGCGGACGATTGAGCGTGGCGCCGCGGCGGGTGCGCGCTACGCGTTCACCTCGCTGCATATTCCCGAGGATGGGGGAGCGGCGTATGCAGATAAAGTCCGTCATGTGCTGTCGCTGCTTTCCGCCCGCGGCATTGCGCTCATTGCCGATGTGGGGCCGCGTACGTGCGATTTGCTCGGGCTTGAGCGTATCGAGGACCTGCGCGATCTGGGGTTGGAATACCTTCGTTTGGACTATGGCTTTAGCGCCCAGCGGGTCGCGGAGCTGTCCGGTGTATTTCGCATTGTGGTCAATGCATCGACGGTGAGTTCTGATGAAATCGCATCGTGGCGTGAGGCCGGTGCCGATGTGACTCGTTTTGCCGCCTGCCACAATTTTTACCCCAAGCCTTATACCGGTTTAGCTCTTGAAGATGTTGCTCGGACGAATCTTCGTCTTGCGGCGCTTGGATTCGAAATCATGGCTTTTGTGCCGGGTGATGCTAACGTTCGCGGGCCGGTATTCGAGGGACTGCCGACGGTCGAGGCGCAGCGCGGTCGCGTGTCAAAGGTTGCTCTCAATATGCTTGAGCTTGCACATGGCGCCGATTGCGACATTGTGTTGGTCGGCGACCCCGATCTATCCGATGCGGGCTGGGCGCAGTTTGCTCAAGTTTCCGCCGGATACGTGGACCTGCAATGCGAGCTTGAGCCCGGTTATGCCTATGCGCGCGGGCAGATTCATCACGACCGGCCCGACTCGAGCGTCTTCATCTTTAGGTCTCAGGAGTCACGTACAACGCTTAAGCCGGATTCCGTGCCGACGGATGCCGGAGCCGGCCTGCCGCGAAAGGCGGGGTCGATCGCTGTGAGCAATAGCGGATATGGGCGCTACGAAGGCGAGCTTGAGATTGCGCGGGTTGATCTTCCCGGTGACGAGTGCATGAACGTTGCGGGCCATATCACGCCCGAGGCAATGGAGCTACTGCCGTTCATCAAACGCGGATTCGGGGTACGGTTCGTTTAGCGTGTGACCCGTGGGCTACAATTGGCCCATCATACGAAGGCGCCTCGTGTGGCGTGTGCCCGCGTTGGCCGATTTATATTCGGAGGATTTCCATGACCGTACTGTTTGTTGAATATCCCAAGTGCTCGACCTGTAAGAAGGCCAAGGCATGGCTGGACGAACATGGGGTTGAGTATATCGACCGCGATATCGTTTTGGACAATCCCACGGCTGATGAGCTTGCGACCTGGATTGCTCGTTCGGGGCTGCCGGTGCGGCGTTTCTTTAATTCGTCGGGCATGAAATATCGAGAGCTGGGCCTGAAGGCGCGTCTGGACGCGGGCATGACGGATCGGGAGTGCTACGAGCTGCTGGCGACCGACGGCATGCTGGTCAAGCGTCCGCTGCTGGTGGGCGACGACTTTGTGATTCCCGGCTTTAGGGAATCGGCTTGGGCCGAGGCGTTGCTGTAGCGGCTGCGGAAAGTGCGACCCGGAATTCGCTTCCAGAATGGGATGCACTTTCCCAAAGTGGCCGGTTGCGGAAAGCGCATCCCATTCTGAGCTTCGATTGTGGGACACGGTTTCCGGTTGAGGGCTCGACGGGAAAGTGGGGACCAGTTTGAGCTTGAAATCTGGGACGCACTTTCCGCCGGCGGGCCTGCCCCAGTCAGTCCGCCAGCTGTGCCCATTCGTGCGGATCGTAGACCTTTACGTGCTTGTTGGGCTTGCCGCTCCAGTACTCCTCGTCCATAAAGGGCAGATATGCCTGAACGCCAGGGCAGATAAAGGGAATCCGCTGCTGTTGCAGTCGCTCGCGCTGGCGCTGCTCCAGGTGCGCCTCGGATATGACGGTCGGCATGCCGGACAGCTCGACGAGACTTGCCTGGATTCGCTTAAGGTCGGGGAGTCCCGCGTGCCATGACATCCGCATGATCAAAAAGGATGCACGGCGGTATTTTGCCTGCACCACAGTAATGGCGGGGCGCAGTGTGGGATGGATTTTGTCCCGTTCGGGCCAAAGGTCGGCAGTGATCTCAAGGCCCAGGGTCTCCCATAGGTAATCAAGCTCTTCGTCCATGGCGCCTCGATATCTACGTGATCATTGATACTTCGATTGTGTTGCCTGGTGCTATCGTTTTCACGGTAGAATCTGCCAACGGTTGACGGCTACCGCTCGCGGCGTTTTGCCCTTCGTGTACAGCGGTCGGCTTCACAGGTCCTTCACGGGTTGGACTAAATTAGGCCAATTTGACTGAATTTCAAAAAAGTCAAAATTGGGGCTTGCGTCACGGCGAGACTTCCCGTATATTTCTTTCTTGCGCAAAGGCACAGCCGAGCGCAGCGATGCAGTCATTGGGATGTCGTCTAATGGCAGGACAGCGGATTCTGGTTCCGTCAATGGGGGTTCGACTCCCTCCATCCCAGCCATTGCATTTGCTACATATGGCCCGTTCGTCTAGCGGTTTAGGACGCCGCCCTCTCAAGGCGGAGATCACCAGTTCGAATCTGGTACGGGCTACCAAAATTGAACGCCCGGGCCTCGTAAGAGACCCGGGTTTTGTGTATTGACCGTATGTACGGCGCCTGCCGTGTTTCGCTCAGATCGAGGAGTAGCCATGGATCTGCCCATCAGCTTGCAAGACATCACGTATGCCGAGAACTATCTGGCGCAGGGCGACCTGGCTACGGCGACGCCGCTGCTGGAGCGTCTGGTGGAGCTCGCCGAGGAGTATATCGACGCTGAGTGCAAGACGGAGGAGAAGCGCCAATACTTTAGCTTCGATAGCAAGTTTGAGCGCTTGGCCTATCGCCGCGTGGAGAAGGATCCGCGCGAGCTCGTGCAGGTCGAGGTGCCGTTTGACCGCCTGTACTCTGACATGGCGTTTGCCTACATTCGCCAGCAGGATTACGTGAGCGCTCGTAATGCCCTGATGCAGGCTGTGCGTTGGGACCCCATGAACTGCAACTATCGCTTGGATTTGGCCGAGCTGTTCCGCGCACTCGAGGACAAGCAGGAATGGGCATCGCTCTCGTTCTCGGTGCTGGAGCGTGCAAGTGATGGCAAGTGCGCCGCCCGCGCTTACGCCAATCTAGGTCAGTACTTCTTGGAGCCCGAGACCGAGAACGTTTCGGCTGCCGTGGGCTGCGCGCGTCTGGCGCTGCGCCTGGCGCCCAACGATGCGCATACGACGCGCCTGCTCAACAAGATCCATACCACCTATCCGGATGCCGCCGATGAGAGCGACGAGCACGTGATGGGTGAACTGGCCCTGCAAGGCGTTCCGACCTCGCCTTCGGCCGAGATTGCCATCTGCCTGATTATGTGCGCGACCGATGCCGCAAGCGACGGCGACAAGCAGGAGGCGACGCGCCTGACGGTGCGTGCTCGCGACTTGGTGGGCGAGGAGGCCTGCGCGGCGATTATTAAACTGGTGCGCGAGAGCGATGCCGAGCTCAATGCCGAGCGCAAGGCAAAGCGCGAGGCTGCGGGCTCAAACGCCGATGGCGCCAAGGAGGCCGGCGATGCCCAGTAAGCGCGAGCGCAAGCTCATTTCCAAGAATCGCTCGGCGCATCACGAGTACTTTATCGATGAGACATTTGAGTGTGGCATTGAACTGAGCGGCACCGAGGTCAAGTCGATTCGCGAGCGCGCCTGCCAGATCACCGATACCTTCGCGCTGATCCGCGGCGGGGAGTGCTGGCTCGTCGGCCTGCATATCCACCCTTATAGCCATGGTGGCGTGTGGAATCGCGATCCCGATCGTCGGCGTCGTCTGCTGCTGCACCGCAAGGAGATCGACTTTCTTGACGGCAAACTTCGCAACCGTGGTTATGCGCTGGTTCCGTTGGAGCTCTACTTTAATACGGACGGCCGCGTAAAGCTGCTGTTGGGTCTGGGTCGCGGCAAGAAGCTCTACGACAAGCGCGAGGACATGGCCAAGCGCGACGTTCAGCGCGAAATCGATCGCGCGCTCAAGGAGCGCAACCGCTAGGCACTCTGTATAAGTTGCGGTGGAATAGTTCCTGTTTGAGGCCAAATACCCGACAAGCAGGAACTATTTCACCGCAACTTGGTGGAGGGACTTGGCTGACCTGCAATCTTGGCACATATGTGTATGGGGCGGCGTCCGGTATGGGCGCCGTCTTTTTTGTGGGTACATACATCCATGAGGTTCAATGCCGGGTTAGGGGAGTGATCGATATGGACAAAACTGCGTTCTTTACGATGCCGAGCGGCTTGTATGTGGTGAGTGCCGCGGCCGACGGGCTGCGTGCCGGCTGCGTTATCAACACGGCGGTGCAGGTGACGTCCGCGCCGCCGCGCATTTCGGTTGCCGTGAACAAGGAAAATGTCACGTCTGGTGTTATCTCGTCTGCCAAGGCCTTTGCGCTGACCGTGATCGATCAGACGGCCGATATGCTCTACATTGGCAACTTTGGATTCCGTACCAGTAGCGACTATGACAAGTTTGCCAAATACGAGGCGCGCGAGACCGCACTGGGCATGCCCTATGTGCCCGAGCACGCGGCGGCCCTGTTTAGCTGCCGTTTGATTGACACCGTTGACGTGGGCACGCACCTGCTCTTTATTGGCGAGGTCGAAGATGCCGAGCGTCTGAGCGGCGAGACTCCGTTGACCTATGACTACTACCACAAGGTGCTGAAGGGCAAGACGCCGCCCAAGGCGTCTTCGTACCAAGGGTAGAAATGCTGTAAAACTACTTGCATAATATTATTGAGAATATATACTAATAAGTAAGTACACCAGCAGTCACGTTCGAGAGGAGAACATCATGGCTGAGGAGAAGAAGACGTATAAGTTCGTTTGCGTCGTTTGTGGTTACGAGGTTGAGGTCGATACGCCCGAGCTGCCCGAGGATTACGTGTGCCCGGTGTGCGGCGTCGGCCCCGATCAGTTTGAGCTCGTCGAGGAGTAACTCGCAGGCACACGGCGAAAGCCGAACATAGCTCTGTCCAAGGGTCCCGGTCGAATTCTCGGCCGGGACCCTTTTGATTTATCTGACGGTTTAAAACGGTCTCACGTGTTACAGATTAAGACGTTATATCTGGACAGTCACGCCATCTCAATTACATTCCCGTTAGCAGCACGATGTCGAGAATCGTCACGATGGCGCCGATCCCTACGAGCAACGCGTTGAGCGGGCGTGAATTGGCATATTTGCCCATGACGCGGCGTGAACTGGTGAGCCGTATGAGCACAAAGACCGTAATCGGCAGCTGAAGCGACAGCAGCGCCTGACTCCAAATGAGGCCCTCAAAAGGATTCGGGACGACCAGGCACGCCGCCACTGCGCCGACGAAACAGGCCGCCACTCCGATCGAGGAATGTCGGTCGTGGATGTCATATTCCTCGTAGAACATGCCCGCGGTGATGGTGCCCGCCGCCATGCCCGCCGTCACACTACTCGAGAGCCCCGCAAATAGCAGCGCCACGGCAAAGATGGTCGAGCTTGCCGGGCCCAGAATGGGGGAGAGCGTGGCCGCTGCGACGGCGAGGTCGTCTACGACCATGCCGTGCGCAAAGAAGGTCGTTGCGGCCAGGATGACCATGGCCGAGTTGATTGCCCAGCCCACGCCCATCGAAAAGAGCGTGTCGAAGAGCTCGTAGCGCAGACGCTGTCTCTTATACACATCTCCGAGCCCAC
>CABSMV010000102.1 GCA_902478935.1 uncultured Collinsella sp.
TCCATGAGCTGCAGGATTTCCTTGGACGTCTTGTAGTCGAGCGCGCCCGTGGGCTCGTCGCACAGCAACAGACCCGGGTTCTTGACGAGCGCACGGCCGATGGCGCAGCGCTGCTGTTGGCCGCCCGAAACCTGACGCGGGAACTTGTTGCGGTGCTCGTAGAGGCCCAGCGAACGCAGCAGGTCGTCGACATTGAGCGGGTTTTTGGACAGGTGCGCCGTGACCTCAATGTTTTCCTTGATGGTGAGGTCGGGCACCAGGTTGTAGAACTGAAAGACAAAGCCCAGCTCGCGGCGGCGGTACTCACCCAGGTCGGCGGGCTTGAGCACCGTGAGGTCGCAGCCGTCCACCATGATGGAGCCGGCGTCGGCATCCTCCAGGCCGCCGATCAGGTTGAGAAAGGTCGACTTACCCGAGCCCGAGGGCCCCAGCATGACGCAGATCTCCCCGCGGTTGATGGACGTGTCGATGCCATCGAGTACCGTCAGGCGCGCATCACCGTCGCCGTAGTGCTTCTTGAGCCCCTTGACCTGGACATAGGCTTCCTGCGTTGCCATGGTATCCCCCGTTGTTAGCCTCGTACTACTTTATGAACGTAATAGTAAACCATGGCGAACTATTTTGGAGCGAGGCCTGGACTTTATTTCAGGCTAGGCGCGAGATTTGGTGCGTGAGAGGGCCAGACCTGCGGCGGCGATGGCCACGGCAAAGAGCACGGTGACGCCCAGGTCGCAGGCGATGTCGCCCAACATGGCAGACGTCAGGTCCGACGCGAGCGCCTTGCCGATCGCGTCGTTCACCCAATATGTCGGCACAAAGTGCGCCACGGTCTGCACGGCCGAACCCATGAGCGACAGCGGCATCCAGGCGCCACCCAAAAACGTCATGAGCATGCCAAGCAGGTTGCCCACACCGTTGAGCAGCTCCTCGCGCGCGCCCAGGCTCAACAGCGTAAAGCCAACGGCCAGTGGCGTCAGCGCTAGGGCAAACGTTGCCGCCAGCGCCAGGCACACGCGGCCCACGCCGACCTCGGCAACCGCGCTGGCAAAGCCCACGACGCCCATCATGCTCGACACAAACCAGATACAGACGGTGAGCACGGCGGCGGCCGCAAACACGGCAAGCGAACGCTGGCGATCGGAGATTGGGCCGGCATCCATGCGGCGCACGCGCTCGGGCTCGTTCATGCCCGAAAACACCAAGCCCACCGACACGATGACCGACGAGATAATCGCGTACGCGCCAAAGTTGAAGTACGACTCGAGCGTGGCGGCAGCAGCCGAGTCGACCTTGACCCGCTCGATCTGGACCTCCGCGCGCTTTGCAGCGGCATGTTCGGCGGCCTTGGCAACGTCGCCGTTGGAGGCAGTGGGCTCAAGTGCGGCTGCAGCGCCCGCGAGCGAGATCCAGCGCGAAGCCTCGGCAGACGAAAGCGCCGCCGCCATGGTGCCGGCACCGTAGGTCACATCGAGCTTGGGCAGGGACTCCCCCGCGCGGGCAGCCGCGACCAGGTCGTCCTCGAACCCCTCCGGGATAAAGAACACGCAGTCGGCGCTGCCCTTGGCGCTGTTGCTCTTGGAGAGCGCGTCCGCAAGGTCGTACGTGTCATCGCCGACGCCCGTGACCAGGTCAAACCGCGAACCTAGGTGCTTGGTGAGCGCACGTGAAAGATCACTGCCATCGCGGTCGACCACGATCACGTTGGCGTCGTAGGGCTTGTACTCGGTGAGCTGCGACGAGTTCCAGCTCACCGATGCCGCGATGAATACGCCCATCAGCGAAATGAACACCGTGTAGATGAGCAGGTAGAACGGGTGAGCGAGCGCCATGCGAAGCGCGGTCTTAAAGGTGCTCATAGCGGCTCCTTCCAAAGATCAGCGTGGCGGCGGCAACGAACAGCAGTGCCATGAGGACCAGTGCGCCGGCGCGAACGGCAAAAGGATCCAGGTCCTCAAAGAAATACAGGCGGTTGAACATGTCGCAGATGAGCTTGACGGGGTTGAGCCAGCACTCGGCCGGACAGGCGCGGGCGACGTCATCGGCAAGCGCCATCGCCGGTTCGCCGTAGAGCCCAGCGAACAAAGCGCACGTGGTGGCAAAGCCTGTGAGGATGCCCGACTTGGATGCCTTGCCGCCCTTAACGGGAAGCGTGCCCACAAAGAGTCCCAAGCCCGTGGCGGCAAGCGCGGAAGCGGCACCGCCCACCAGACACAGCCCCTCGCGCCCGCCAAAGTCGACGCCCACAACCAGGCGCACGTAGCCGATCGCGATCGCCATCGAGGCAAAGGAGACCAGCCACGAGCCCACAAAGATACCGGCCAGCGACGCCGTTTTGGAAAGACCGCCCGCGCAGCGGCGCGCGCCAAGGCCCGACAGATTGGGCTGCAGATCGACGACGCTCAAGGCGGCAAACTCCGCAGACATCATCGCGACCAGGCCAAAGAGCGCGTAATAGTAGATGACCGTGCCATCGGGCGTGGTGCGTGTCAGGCTTACGCGGCGGGTGCCGCCCTCGAGCGACAGGGCGCGCGCAACCGCCTCCGGGTCGGCGAGCGCCGCCGGGTTGTCCTGGGCAATCTGAGACATGAGCTCGGCATTTTGTGTATACGAGCTTGCCACCGTCTCCAGAATGCTGCGGTCGGTGAGCACCGTTGAGGCACGCGAGCTGTCGTAGCTCGACAGCAACGTGAGCTTGGGTGCGCCCGCGTCGTCGACCGTATAGATGCCCGCGACCTCGCCGGCCTTAAGCGCACGGTTCGCATCGGCTGCGTCGTCGCACTCGTGGATCTCGAGCAGCTGATTGTCGCTCTCCTTGGCAAGCGACGTCGCCACGTCCTTAAAGGTCGAGGCGTCCCAGGCCTCGTCCGCTATGACGGCAACCGGTACCGGGTCGACCGTGCCGTCAGAGCTCAGATTCGCAAACATAAACATGAACATCGTGGAAAGTGCGATGGGAAAGAGAGCGCCCCAGACCCACGTGCTCGGCCGGCGCAGCAGCGTCTTGACCGTAGTGATGATGGTGTTGAACATGACTGCCCCCTAGTCGCGCAGCTCGCGGCCGGTGATCTCGAGGAACACGTCGTTGAGGGTCGGCGGCTCGCTCCACACGCGGCCGAGCGCCACATCGGCGGCGCGCAGCGTGTCGAGGATGTCGACCAAATTGTGCGGGCTCGCTTCGCAGGTGCAGACGAGCTCGCCGCCGGACAGCTCAACCGAAAGCACGTGCTCGAGGGCGCGCAGCCGCTCGACCGTGGCGGTCTCGACGGCGCCGACCTCGACAGTCACGCGCTCGCCCATTTGAATCATGCGTTTGAGCTCGTCATTGGTGCCCTGCGCCAGCACACGTCCGCCGTCCATGATCATGATGCGGCTGCAAATCTGCTCGACTTCCTCCATGTAATGGCTGGTATACACCACCGTGGCGCCCTCGTCGCGCAAGCGGCAGATGCCCTCCAGGATAGCGTTGCGACTCTGCGGGTCGACCGCCACCGTAGGCTCGTCAAAGAAGATGAGCTCGGGCTTGTGCGCAATGCCGCAGGCAATGTTGAGGCGACGCGCCAGGCCGCCCGAGAGCTTGCCGGGGCGAAACTTGGCAAAGTCGCCCAGCCCGACAAAGTCGATCGCCTCGTCCACCAGCGCGCGGCGGCGCTTGCGGTCGCTAACGTAAAGGCTGCAGAAATAGTCGATGTTCTCACGCACCGTGAGCTCGTCGAACACCGCAACTTGCTGCGGGACCACGCCGATGCGGCGCTTGAGGTCGTAGCGGGCGGGCGTCATGGGCTCGCCGAACAGCTCGATAGTGCCTTTGTCGTAGGCGAGCAGCTGCAGAATACAGTTGATGGACGTGGTCTTGCCCGAGCCGTTGGGGCCCAGCAGGCCAAAGATCTCGCCGGGGGCGATGCTCAGGTTAAAGTGGTCGAGCGCGATAAGATCGTCGTAGCGCTTGACGAGGTTTTCGACGTGGACGATGTCTGTCATGAGGCGGCCCTTCTGTTGCTTGCGGCCCGGTACGATTGCATCATCGCAGGAGCGGCCGGCGCGCACCAGTGAGCTTTGTCACGAGTGCGGGGGCTCGGTCGCGTGGCCCGCCGACGCCCCCGCTTTGCCGCGTGGGAGGAATGTCACGGTTGCTCCGGGTAGTGCCTCCCCCGTGCGCGGCATCGCGTACAATACCCGTATGAACAGGCTATTCGACAAATCGATCGTGCTGGCGTGCTGCATCGCAGCCGCCACGGGCCTTGCTGTGGACGCTCGTCTGGTTGCGGCGTTTTGCCTTGGCGTTATTGCCACCTCACTGGCCGAGGTCGCACAGGGAAACCGCGCCCGCCGTGTGAGCGAGGCCGCGAGCTACGCCTGCATCATCGCGGCCGTCTTCGTGCCGCCGTTTGTGCCGTTTGCGCCTCTCGCCTTCTATGACATCGCGCGGCGCGTGCGCCGTGAGCACGCCTGGGTCGCGCTGGGCATTGGCTCCGCTTTTGCCCTTGCGCTCGTCGCGGACCTTCGCACCGACGCGCTCACCTCCCGAACGCTTCTGCTGACCGCTATCCTTTCGGTTGCCGCCACCTTGTTGTCACTGCGCACAGCCCAGCTGGAGCGTGAGCAAAAGCGCATGCGCCGTACCCGCGACGAGCTGCAGGAACGAGCCCTCGCGCTCGAAGCGCGCAACCGCGATCTTGCCGACCGCCAGGACTACGAAGTCGAGCTCGCGACACTCGCCGAACGCGCCCGTATCGCGCGCGAGATCCACGATAACGTCGGCCACCAGCTCACGCGCGCCTCGCTGCAGGCCGAAGCCCTTCGCGTGGTCCACGCCGACGAGCCTGGCGTCGCCGCCGATTTCGCCGACGTCAAACGCACGGTTGACGAGGCGCTCCAGCTCGTACGCGTCAGCGTCCACGCGCTCAACGACAACGCCGTCGACCTTTCCGTGCAGCTCGAACGCATTGTTGAAGGCGCGCGCTCGGACGGCGGCCCGCAGGTTGAGCTTGAAGTTTTGGCCGAGCATGCGCCCGCAAATGTCGCCAACTGCTTTGCGGCGGTGCTGCGCGAGGCGCTTTCCAACGCCATGCGCCACGCTTGCGCCCAGACCGTCACCGTACGGTGCATGGAGCATCCGTCGTTTTACCAGCTCATCGTTACCGACGATGGCGCGGACGGGGTCCAAGCAAGCGGCCGCGGCGCCACGGAGGGCATGGGGCTCGCCTCCATGCGCGAGCGCATCGAGGCGCTTGGCGGCACCTTCACCGCCGGCCCGCGTGCCGGCTCCCCCGGCTGGCGCGTGTTTGCCACCGTTCCCAAGCAGCAAGGAGATGACGCCCGATGAGGCTCATTGTTGTCGACGACGACCGCTTGGTGGTCGATTCGCTCAAGATTATCCTGGGCGCCCAGCCGCAGATCGAGGTAGTGGGCACCGGCGCCAACGGCAACGACGCGGTTTCGCTCTATGCCGAACACGCGCCCGATATCGCACTGCTCGACATTCAGATGCCGGGGCGCGACGGACTTTCGGCGGCACGCGAGATCCTTGAGCGCGACCCTGCGGCGCGCGTGGTGTTTCTGACGACATTCTCGGATGACGAATACATTGTGTCGGCGCTCAAACTGGGCGCGCGCGGCTACTTGATTAAAACCGACGTCGCTGCCATCCCTCCCGCGTTGACGCAGGTCATGGATGGCAAACGCGTGCTCGAGGGCAAGGCGATCGAGGACGTCGATTTTGACGGAACGGACGTTGAGGCGGGCACGCCCCGCCGGCCTGCGGCCTTTGTCAGCCTAACCGACCGCGAGTTCGAAGTCGCCGAGCTCATCGCCCGCGGCCTCGATAACAAGGAGATTGCCGCCACCGCCTATATGGGCGAAGGCACCGTACGCAACCACATCAGCTCAATCCTTGCCAAAATGGGCCTGCGCAACCGCACCCAAATCGCCATCGCCTATCTGCGAGGGTAATTACCCAACGGCCAACCGCTCCGGCAGAGCAAAATAGCTGTTATCGATTTAATGCCATTTCAAAACTATGCCGGTTTACTACGATGAATCGCCCGTCTCCGACCGCAGCAAATTGCGCGCTTGCAAAACCGCAGGTAGAACGTTTGCAATATTTAGAAAAATGCAGCCATGGTCGGGAATGTCGAATTCGTCGTAGTAAACCGGCATAGTTTTGTTCGGGCGGCCCTGCACGAGTACCTCCGCCAGCCTCGCTGGACCAAAATGATCCGTTTTCCTCCGTCCCCAAGGGATCAGCCGGAACCACTCGCCACGAAATCGGCCCATCTACTACGTTTGATTCGATACCCCTGACCATACCTTCGTTTTGAACAAAACCACAGGCGTTCTACCTGCGGTATTGTTTTCGCGTTTTTTGGCATGGTTAGGGGTAAGGGACTAAATGTAGTAGATGGGCCGGTTTCGTGGCGAATCCTTCTCGCCTACGCACAAAAGCGCCGCCACGGAGGAGGGAGATACCTCCGCGGCGGCTGGGGGTGGGGGCTGTCTCTTATACACATCTCCGAGCCCACGAGACTCCTGAGC
>CABSMV010000103.1 GCA_902478935.1 uncultured Collinsella sp.
CTAGAGTTCGTCGGCAGCGTCAGATGTGTATAAGAGACAGGTATGGGTCGAATAGACCGGATCGTCCCGCCAAAGCTCCACGGCGTCGCAAAGCGTAACGTTCTCACGCTCGGCACGGGCACGCGTGGCGTTCATATCAATCACGCGCTGGTTGCTCGAGCCCCTAAAGCGCAACGAGATATCGTACAGGTCCTGAACAAACGGGCCGTCCACCAGCATGTCGAGGCAGGCAAGGATACGGTCCGTCACCTCGGTATGGTGACGACCGCCCGGCATAAGCTCCTCGAGCACGTCACCGGTAAAGCACCAAATGGTCTTCCCCGACTCCACAGGATAGGTCGCACGCACGCGTTCGATAAAGTCAACGAGACCCGCCTGATTCTCGGGCTCCATAGGCTCGCCACCCAGAATCGTCAGGCCATCGATAAAGGGATGGTCGAGACTCTCGATAATCTTATCCTCGACGGCGCGATCGAACGGCTCGCCCGCAGCAAAGTCCCACGCGACAGAGTTAAAGCAATTCTTGCACCCACGACGGCACCCGCTCACAAACAGAGAAGTACGAACGCCTTCCCCATCAGCAATGTCGAAATACTTAATGTTCGCGTAGTTCATAAGTAACCTTCCTGGGGGTCTGGAGCATATCATCCCGTCCTCAAACATTCTCGGCCTTCGGCCTGCGAAACTGCGGGCGGGACGATATGCTCCAGACCCCTCGCGAGCAATACTCGATGAACAAAGCGAACATCGAGTATAGGGTTCGAGGTCCAATAAAAACTGGGTTGCGGCTCAACCGCTATCGCAAGTAAATCGCAGCTGCAGCTCGAATTATTTCCGCTAAGAACTTCGAGGGGTGAGCAGGCCGCATGCTGCATCTCAGCTACGTCAACTTGGCCGCCCCGTAGCGAGGCCCCGGACCTTTGCTCGATATGAGTTCCGCACGAACAGGAGGCGCCAGTGGCGCCTCCGTCGTGAGCCAGGACTGTCCGAAATAGCGAGTAAAGGTCCGGGGCCTCGCTACGGGGCGACCTGGGATGGTTGATTAGAGATGCAGCACGCGGTCGCGGATCTCCTCGGTTCGACCCTGGTTCCAGAATTGGGTACCGATGTAGCCGCACGTACGACGGGCGACGTTCATCTTCTCCTGGTCACGGTTGCCGCAATTGGGGCACTCCCACACCAGCTTGCCATCGTCCTCGACAATCTTGATCTCACCGTCGTAGCCGCACACCTGGCAGTAGTCGCTCTTGGTGTTGAGCTCGGCGTACATGATGTTGTCGTAGATGTACTGCATCACGCGAATGACAGCCTTGAGGTTGTCCTGCATGTTGGGAACCTCAACGTAGGAGATAGCACCACCCGGCGAAAGCTGCTGGAACATGCCCTCAAACTTAAGCTTGTCGAAGGCATCGATCTCCTCGGAAACGTGGACATGATAGCTGTTAGTAATGTAGCCCTTGTCCGTCACGCCCGGGATGATGCCAAAACGACGCTGCAGGCACTTGGCGAACTTATACGTCGTCGACTCCAACGGCGTTCCGTACAGCGAGAAATCGATGTCGCTCGCGGCTTTCCACTCCGCACACTTGTCGTTCATGTGCTGCATGACCGCCATGGCAAAGGGCGTGCCCTCCTTCTCGGTGTGGCTGTGGCCCGTCATGTACTTGACGCACTCATACAGACCGGCGTAACCCAGGCTGATGGTGGAATAGCCGCCCACGAGCAGTTTGTCGATCGTCTCGCCCTTCTTAAGGCGCGCCAGGGCGCCGTACTGCCAAAGGATCGGCGCGGCATCCGAAAGCGTGCCCATCAGGCGCTCATGGCGGCACAGCAGGGCACGATGGCACAGTTCAAGGCGCTCATCGAAGATCTTCCAGAACTTGTCCATATCCTGGTGCGAGCTCAGCGCGACATCGGGCAGGTTGATGGTCACAACGCCCTGGTTAAAGCGACCGTAGTACTTAGGCTTGGTCGGGTCATAGTTCAGCGCGTTGGCGACATTGTTAAAGCCGTTGCCCGAGCGATCGGGCGTCAGGAAACTGCGGCAACCCATGCAGGTGTAGCAATCGCCGTTGCCCGCGGTCTCGCCCTTCGACAGCTTAAGCTCGCGCATCTTCTTCTCGGAGATGTAATCGGGCACCATGCGCTTGGCGGTGCACTTAGCAGCCAGCTGGGTCAGGTAGAAGTACGGGGAATTCTCGTGAACGTTATCGTCCTCGAGCACATAGATGAGCTTGGGGAATGCCGGGGTAATCCACACGCCGGCCTCGTTCTTAACGCCCTCGTAGCGCTGGCGAAGCGTCTCCTCCACAATCATGGCAAGGTCGTGCTTCTCCTGGGGCGTACGGGCCTCATTGAGATACATAAAGACCGTCACGAACGGCGCCTGGCCATTCGTGGTCATAAGGGTCACGACCTGATACTGAATCGTCTGGACGCCGCGACGGATCTCATCGCGCAGGCGATCCTCAACGACCTCGCGAACCTTCTCGGCAGATGCCGAAACACCGAGCTCCTCAAGCTCGCGAGCGACCTCGCCGCGAATCTTCTGACGGCTCACCTCAACAAAGGGGGCAAGATGGGTCAGCGAGATGGACTGGCCACCGTACTGGGAAGAGGCGACCTGGGCGATAATCTGCGTCGCGATATTGCAAGCTGTCGAGAAGCTGTGCGGCTTCTCGATCAGCGTGCCCGAGATAACGGTGCCGTTCTGGAGCATATCCTCCAGGTTCACCAGGTCACAGTTATGCATATGCTGGGCAAAGTAGTCCGAATCGTGGAAGTGAATCAGACCCTCGTTGTGAGCATCCACGATCTCCTGGGGCAGCAGCACGCGCTGCGTCAGATCCTTGGAAATCTCGCCGGCCATGTAGTCGCGCTGAACGGAGTTGACGGTCGGGTTCTTGTTAGAGTTCTCCTGCTTGACCTCTTCGTTGTTGCATTCGATCAGCGACAGGATTTTGTCGTCGGTTGTGTTCTTTTGGCGCTTCAGGCTCTGAACATAGCGATAGATGATGTAGTGGCGAGCGACCTCGTAGCAGTCGAGACGCATGATCTCGTCCTCGACCAGATCCTGGATCTCCTCGACCGATACGGTGTGGCCGGCCTTCTCACATGCCTCGGCGACGTTTTGCGCTGCATAGATCACCTGGCGGTCGGTAAGGCGAGAGCCTTCCTCGACCTCCAAGTTTGCGGCGCGGATCGCATTGACGATCTTATCGATGTCAAAGGTAACCTCGGTGCCGCTGCGCTTGATGATCTTCATCCTCTTGCCTCTTTCGCATCGTAGCCTCATTGCGCTTCAGAGCCAAACGATGCCCGGCAGGGCTTACCCTGTCTTGCGGCGCCGTTGCGCAATCTGTGTTCTCGATAACCATAGGCCCTCATGCGGACAATCCTCGTAACCAATCCAGGGGCTCAAAAATCCATCCAAATGGGGCGAATAAGGTTCTCGCTCTCTGTCCGCCATCTATCATACGACAAAGAGGCATCTATATCCTGTATTCTTTTTTTAGGTCAAACACAACATATAGTGTTTTAGCAGGTCAAGGCAATTAGTCATTTTGCAGACGCATTATAAATGAGGGGTTCTTGGAGGGCCGATAAAACGTTACCAACACGGCTACCTGCATGGCAGTTATAAAACCCCCTTGGTCAAGTCGCTGACAAATCCTACCAAAACCAAGCCGCTCACGCCAAAAGAATCCAAAAGATTATGCTTGACCAACATGTTGCGGTCACGATGGGCCAGGACACATGCAATCTGCCGACACCCCTACGGGATGCGAAGACCATCGCGTACAGACCTTGGATCAATATTTGGCGGCGTGCTTGGTGGCAAAAAAACAGCCCAGAGACATAGCCTCTGGGCTGCGAACATTTGGTGGGCGTTAGAAGATTTGAACTTCTGACCTCTTCCGTGTCAGGGAAGCGCTCTCCCCCTGAGCTAAACGCCCAAATGGAGCGGACAACGGGGCTCGAACCCGCGACCCCAACCTTGGCAAGGTTGTGCTCTACCAACTGAGCCATGTCCGCTTACGAGGATTAATCTTACGTGATACCCGCATTCTATGCAAGAACTTTTTTGAAAAGTTTTGCGACGCCCTCGCGAACCTCGCGAAGACATCAGCCATCACGGAAGGTGTAGGCAAACGCAAACTCGCCGCAAGAGGCCCCCTACACCTCACCGAGCATGATCCAGGCAGAGCTGTCCTGCGCGAGCCTGCCGTCTGCAAGCGGTGATGAGGTGAGCAGGACCCTGCCCGCCGGCAGCTCCACGGGTGCTGCGCCGAAGTTTGTCACACACGCCCAGCCGTTGTCGCGGCGATAGGCGATGACGCCGCCCTCGGCGCCGTCGGCGCCATCCGCAAGACCGGTGCGCCCGTCAAGATCGAGCCACGCAAGATCGTTGGCGCACCCGCGCAGCTTGCGCCGCAGCCAGAGGGCGTCACGATAGAGCGCAAGCATCGATGTCGGGTCCGCTTCTTCCCTATCGGCAGCGTAATCGGAAAACCATGCAGGCTGCGGCAGATGGGGCGCCGCATCGGCGTCCGCCGGTGAAAACCCAAACGATCCGCCTTGCGCGGGATCGTCCGCCGCCACCCACGGCAGGGGCACGCGACAGCCGTCGCGCCCCTTCTCGCTCTTCGGTCCGTGCGTATTGGTCGCAGTAGGATCTTCGAGTGCAGCCCACGGGATGTCAGCCACCTCAAAAAGGCCGAGCTCCTCACCCTGGTACACGTATGCCGAGCCCGGAAGCGCCAGCTCAAGCAAAAGGGCTGCCCGCGCGCGGCGCTCGCCGAGTTCACGGTCCTCGTCATAAGACGACCCGTCACGTAAGAGCCAGTCGAGCGCAATCTGATGATAGCGCGTCGCCTTGATTTGCGGCAGGGCATAACGTGTCGCCACGCGCGGCACGTCGTGGTTGGAGAGTACCCAGGTCGAGGCGGAATCGGATTCGACGGCTGCCTTCAAGCCCTTCTCGATTGCAGTGCGCATGTCATCATAGGTCCAAGTGGCCTTGGCAAACTCAAAGTTGAATGTCTGGCCAAGCTCGCTGGGACGCGCGTAGAGATACTGGCGCTCGGGCAACACCCACGCCTCGGCAACGGCACTGCGCGGCGGATTATAGCGGTCGAACACGCGGCGCCACTCGCGATAGATCTCGTGGACCTCATTGCGGTCCCACAGCGGATGGGTGCCGTCGTCAACCATGTCATCGCCCTCGGCGAGATGCCACCGGTCGAGGTCATCGCGGTCGAGATCCTTGGCGAGACCCTGCGCCACATCAATGCGAAAACCGTCGACGCCTCGATCGCTCCAAAACGCCAGGACGTCGCAAAATAGCGCGTGAACCTCAGGGCATGACCAGTCAAAGTCCGGCTGCTCGGGCGAAAACATGTGCAGATACCACTGACCGTCCGCAACACGCGTCCATGCGGGGCCGCCAAAGTTGGCATTCCAATTGGTGGGAGGCAGCTCGCCATGCTCGCCGCGACCATCGCGGAAGATATAACGGGCGCGCTCGGGCGATCCGGGGCCGGCGGCAAGAGCGGCTTCGAACCAGGGGTGCTGGTTGGATGAATGGTTGGGCACGATGTCGACGATGACCTTGATGCCGCGCGCGTGAGCCGCAGCGATCATGTCATCGAAGTCGTCAAGTGAGCCGAGACGTGGGTCGACATCGCAGTAGTCCGCCACATCATAGCCGCCATCGACAAGAGGCGATGGGTAAAACGGGCTCAGCCAGATGGCCTCGATACCCAGCCGCTCAAGATAGTCCATCTGCTGGGTAATGCCCGCGATATCGCCCAGACCCGAACCAGTCGAATCCTTAAACGAACGCGGATAGATCTGATAGATCGCGGCATCGGACATCCATGAGCGCGAAGAGGACTTTTCTGTGGCCATGGGGTGTGTCTCCCTTGCAACGAGGTTTTGCGAGATGCCCACGATGATACGCCCAAAGCTGACATCCGCGGCAAACAACGCAACAGCCACGTCCCAAAACGCTCGCTCCCTCTCGGGTTCGAACCTCCCGGGACGAATCGACCGATTAGTGAAAAGAACGGAAGACCCACTCCCCCGGCCACGACAGCGAGCGGGCTCCGGGTGCCCCAGCTTGCCGCGAAAGAGGAGGGAAGCGTACTTTATGTACGCGACCGACGATTGAGGGGCAAGATGGGGTGCCCGGGGCTCGCACAGCGTCAACAAAAAACGCGGTTCGTTAGAACCGCGTAAGATAGTTGGAGCGGACAACGGGGCGTCCGCGTATCCGCTTCGCGGATCCGCACCGGCTTCGGCCGCCTGCCGGCGTCCTTGCCAGCTCGCTACAAACGCTCCGCGTTTGCTTAACGCTCGCTCCCTCTCGGGTTCGAGCCCATGCGATGGGTACGAAAAAGCCCGGCTACCGTAGTAGCCGGGCTGTTGCGTTTGGAGCGGACAACGGGGCTCGAACCCGCGACCCCAACCTTGGCAAGGTTGTGCTC
>CABSMV010000104.1 GCA_902478935.1 uncultured Collinsella sp.
CCCGGTCGCCTCGCGGCGAATGCGGGGCTGCCCTCGCCGTGCGAGCAGTGCATGCGCTCCGCCCGGTCGGGCATCTCACGGGCGGTCAGCTCGCCTGCCTCCTCCAGCTTGAGCCAAGCATACAGGTTGTCCTTGTTCGGGAAAAGCGGCAGGCTCCTGCAGGCGGCGGGGGCGGACAGGCCGCTCCGGTGGAACTCCCAGAGAATCCCCTCGCGCTCCTCTTTCGTATACATCGGACTCCCTCCTGGACCCAGATTGGGTCCGAGATTTTGTCCGAGGTCCCCTTCTACCCAGTTTTGGGATGGCGAGAGCGCAGGTTTTGGAGTTGAGGAGGGCGGAGCGGTCGGCGGGAAAGCGTGTCCCGTTCTGAACGCGGATTCCGGGATGAACTTTCCGCTAGCCATTCATTTGGAAATTGCATCCCATTCCGAACGAGGATTCCGGGATGTATTTTCCGCTTGAGCTGCCATTGGGAAAGCATGTCCCACTCTACGGCTCGATTCCGGGTCGCAGTTTCCGCTTGAGGCATCATCCGGAAACTACGTCCCAGTCTGAGCGCGGATTCCGGGATGGACTTTCCGCCTGGGCCGCCATTGGGAAAGCGTGTCCCGCCCTGCGTTGCCAAGGCGCTTTCTTTTACGCCCGCGCCCTGCATAGAGTTCGATTCTCCGCGGGTGGGGGGGGATCCGTTGATGGGTTGAGGCCGGAGCAAGACGTTCGATCGGCATCGCATCTATATCTGGCTGGGGCATTGCGCGGAGAATCCGCGTATTTGCTTCGCAAATCCGCACCGGCTTCGGCCGCCTGCCGGCGTCCTCGCCCGCGGGCTAAAAACGCTCACGCGTTTTCTTTACGCCCGCGCCCTGCGCAGAGTTCGATTCTCCGCGGTACGGACTAGAAATAAAAAGGCAGGTAGATACGAATATCTACCTGCCAGTTACTTATGGTGGAGGCGCGGAGAATCGAACTCCGGTCCACGAAAGCCCCCTGATTGGCATCTCCAAGCTCAGTCGCTGGTTTTGTCTCGGACGCTTTGCGCGCAGCGACACGCTCGCGGCATCCCAACCGGTTCGGTCTTAACCCGCGCCATACCGATTACGTGCGCGGGAGCATTCCCCTAAAATGACGTCGCGCCGGTGTCGGGGAAATCACCGGGTTGACGCGCCGCTATAAACTAAGCAGCGAGAGCCATAGGCTCAAAAGAAGAGTTGTTGTCAATTCAATTTGACGGTACCCCTGTTTAACGAGGCGAGGAGACCTCGGCTTGCTTCCTCTCTCAGAGCTATCGTGTCGAAACCAGTCGCCCCCGAATGTCGGGAAAGTCTGGATGGCATCGGGCCTGAAAACACCCGATAACCGTCGACTTTTCAAGGAACATGCGGGGCGAGCCCCGCTTGTGGAGTGTTATCTTACCACGTTCTGAAAGCGGACAGCTGTTCTATGCACGAGCTGTGAAGACCCCAATGTGCGCCGCACTTCGCACTTTTGCTACCGATCGCGTCACGTATATTTTCGCCAAGCAAAATTGACCCATCGAAAGGACCGTTATGGATACCAAGCAGCAACTCGTCAATGCCCTCGCAGGCCTGGGCTCAACTATTACCGAAGCTATGGATGTCATCGAGGGCTTTGTCCCCTGCGGACATCCCGCCCTCACGGTATCGAACGCACTCGTCGCGCTGGACGCTGACGATGATGCGGCTCTCGCCCAGCAGCTTGAGACCGTCGAGGGCTTTATCGACCACGTGAGTGAGAACCGCGGCGTGGCCGCCTACCACGGCATCGAGGTCGAGCTCGCGGGACCCAAGGCCGATCTGTTCGCAGCAATCCGCGAGGTAGGCGCCCTTATGCAGACCGCAGGCGTCAAGAACACCCAGGTCAACGAGTGGGTCTACCGCAGTCTGGCAGCACTAAACGATTCCGATGAAAAGGCTGCCAAAAAGCTCGCCGAAGCTCCCCTCGTCAAGGCAGCGCTTTTGTAATTAAAGGATGCGCGGCCTTCTGAGCGCCGACGTTCCGAAGGCCGCGCAGACAGCCAGGCGTTAGCAGGACACCCGCCCACCACGTTCGGCCAGAGCAAGAATCGGCATCATTTGGCGCGGGGTCTTTGCTGCGAGATCGGCATGTTCGAGCAGCTTGCGATCGTTGGTCACCAAGTAATCGACCTGCGCGCGCTTGCACGCAGCGAGCACCAAGTTGTCCTCGTAATCGCGATGGAGCGCTAAGTATTTGTCGGCCAGCCAAAGGTCCGACACATCTGCACCCACGGCCGTAGCGTTTTCGGTCATGTTCCGGACAAACGCCAACGCCGCATCGCCAATTGCACGGGCAGATGCCTCGTCGAGCGCTCCCCCGCTGGCTAGAACGCTGCGCTTCAGCTCGTGTTGGACAACGTACAGCACGTCCTTAGCGATATGAACCGGAAAGAACAGCAACGCCCCCGTCTCCGTCGCCTGCCCAATAAACGCACGCGCGGCAAGCGACTCGGCATGGTCAACACAAAACGAATCAACCCATACGTTGGCGTCCACCATGATCTTGAGAGGCGCCCCACTCACTGGATCATCCCCTTTTGGCGATAATGCTCATCCATGGCTTCGGAATAGATTGTGTCCCAACCGCGATCGTCGGATACGGGCGACGGAGCGATGCCCAGATCTGCATAAAGCCGGTCGGCCGCTGCCCACGACGCGGCGAACGGAGTATCGGGTGCGACGGTCTGTTGCCGGCCATCAACGGCAGACAGCACTTCCTCACACTGCCCACCACCCTGTGCGACCTTGGCCACGACCTTTTTGATGAGCTCGGGCAGTGACCTGCCCGAAAGCTGCAGCGCCTCCTCGGCGCGCTCTTTAACCGAGCGATCTACGCGAACATTCACCTGTGCCATGCTGCCAGCAACGCTCATATTGATCACGCTCCTCCCGCATGCTATCACTGCTAGCACCACTATAAATGGCTGATAGCACACGGTCAAACACAAAAAAGCCTGCACCAGGACGACGGCAGTACCGTCCGAATGCAGGCCATAAACTCAAGCAAAAGCGTTAGCGTAGATATGCCTTTGCGTTGCCCAGGCTGTAGGCGATCGTTGAGCCGTTGTGCAGCAACGACGACGTCTGTGGAGTGATCATGCCGGTAATACCCAATGCCAACAGCGCCGAGTTGGTGAGCATCACCTTAGAGTAGGAACTCGTCAGACGGTCGATAAGCCCCTGGCTCATGCGGCGCAGGCGCACGATTGCGGCCAGATCAGTATCGGTCAGGATGATATCGGCGACCTCCTTGGCGATGTCGCTTCCGCCACCCATCGCCAGGCCCACATCGGCCAGGCCCAGCGCAGGCGAATCGTTGACGCCGTCGCCCACCATGGCAACGTGGCGCCCCTCGCCCTTAATGCGCTCAACATACGCGTACTTGTCCTCGGGCAGCAGCTCGGCCTTAAACTCGTCGACACCTGCTTCGCGAGCAATGCGCTCGGCCGTGCGCTCCGAGTCGCCCGTGAGCATGACCACGTGCTTAACGCCCAACGTGTGCAGGTCGGCGATGGCCTCGCGGACCCCGGGCTTAAGCGGGTCCTCGATACCGAGCACGCCCACAACGGTGCCGTCGACCGCCAGATACAGCGGCGACAGCCCCTGCATCTGGGACTCAATGCGTTCCTTGATGTCGGACTCGAGCTGCGCGCCCTCATCCTCAAACACAAAGTGCGCGGAACCGATGATGGCGCGACGCCCTTCGATGGACGAAGCGATGCCGTGCGCCACGATGTACTCGACAGCGGCATGGCGCTCGCGGTGCTCGAGCCCGCGCTCGCGAGCAGCGTTGACGACGGCGCGCGCTACCGGGTGAGGGAAATGTTCCTCCAAGCAAGCAGAAAGGCGCAGAATCTCGTCCTCGCTCCATCCATCGGTGGTGAGCACGCAGGCAAGACGCGGCTGCGCCTCGGTGAGCGTTCCGGTCTTATCAAACACAATAGTGTCGGCCTTGGCAAACGACTCAAAGTACTTTGCGCCCTTGACCATAACGCCCATCTTGGCAGCATCGCTCATAGCGGTCATGACGGCAACGGAACCCGTGAGCTTGAGTGCGCACGAGTAGTCGACCATTAGCGCCGCCGAGGTCTTGATGAGGCTGCGGGTGGTGAGCGCGACAAGGCCCGCAAGCAGGAAGTTCCACGGGACGATCTTGTTGGCAAGGTCCTCCATGTGCGACTGGCCCTCGGACTTGAGCGAGTCGGCCGTCTGCACGAGCGAGACGATCGAGCGGAGCTTGGTCTGTGCCGTATTGGCGCGCACGCGCACCAAGATGCTGCCGTCTTCCACAACGGTTCCGGCGAACACGTCGTCGCCTGCGCTGCGCTCAACGGCCAGCGGCTCGCCGGTCAGGGTCGCCTGGTTGACCATGGCGCTTCCCTGCTCGACAACACCGTCAATGCAGATGGACATGCCGGTGCGCACGGCGACCAGATCGCCGGGCTCAAGCTCGGTCGCGGCAACGCTTATCTCGGTGTCGCCGACGACTATTTGTGCCTTATCGGGCACGTCGAGCAGCGAGTTGATGAGCTCGTTTTCGCTCATGGCGCGCGTGTAGTCCTCGAGCAGTTCGCCCACGTTGAGCAGGAACATCGTCTGGCCTGCGGTGTCGACATCACGTTTGACGAACGAAATGCCGATGGCCGAAGCGTCGAGCACGGGAACGGTTAGGCGTGGCTGCGCCAGCTCATGAAGGGCAGCGCGCAAAAATGCCATGTAACCGGCCACGACAAACACCGCACGCAGAGGCGTCGGCAAGAACCAGCGACGTGCGTAATGGGCACCGACGAGTGTCGCCAGGTCCATTACGAGTTTGTGCTTGCGCGGCTCGAGTTGCATCACGTAGCCCGACTTGGCATCGGCGATAGCTTGAGCATCGAGTGCGCCCACGGCGTCGAGCACGCTCGCGCGGCGCGGCTCGTCGTACTCCAGCGCCATCTGGCCAATACGGCCATAAACGCGCACCTTGTGCACGCCGTCGATATCGCCGCCAAGCTTAAGAAGTGCATCGAGATCGCTCTCTGGCACAGGACCCGCCAATTGAAGACGGGTCCTGCCGGGGATCTCGCTAATAATCGAGAATCTCATAGTTTGTGCCTGGGAGCGTTACTCGGCTGCCTCGTCAGCAGCGGCCTCGCTCTGGGTGATGTAGGCAGCCTCGGCAACCATGTCATCGACATTGGCCTTGGCCTGCTCGACCATGTCCTGGTAGCCGTTCTTGATGCGCATGCCGCACGCGATACCCTGCACGCAGGCATTCTTGACCGGAGCGCTGGTAAGCAGCTTGATGCCGGCCGTGCCAAGCAGAAAACCGCCACCGACAAGCAGGGTATTGAACGTCGACTTCTTCATGTTGCTTCTCCCTTTTGCCGCATTGGACGCGGCACGGTGCCTCAGCACCCGAGTAAACAAGTTTGCTCGAGCACACTTTTGGAAAATAGTTTAGTCTATCTAACTATTGAGGTCAACAAAGGTTAACTTTTTGGAAATCTTGGGGCGCGATGTGACCAAGGGGACCGCCCCTGCGCCACACCCACAAAACAATGGGCGCGCCAACGGCGCGCCCATTCACTCTATTCCATTCAGCCCACCTGACCCGAACGGCCGAGTCGTCTGGCCGGGGAAGCCCCGAGTCGCCGGGGTGTTTGCTCCAAATGAGTTCCGCATGCAAAGAAGGCCACTAAATGTGGCCTTCGTCTTGCGCAGGACTGTTCGAAATTTTGAGGAAGCACCCACCCTGCCGGGGCTCCCGGGTTCCCGTTTACGAGAGCGACGTTCTCAGCAACTCGTTGAAGAGCTTCGGGTTGCCCTTGCCGCGGCTTGCCTTCATGCACTGGCCCACCAAAAAGCCGATGACCTTCTGGTTGCCGTCACGATACTGCTGTGCCTGATCGGCACAGTTTGCCAGCACCTCGTCCACGATCGGCTGCAGCGCTCCGGCATCGCTTACCTGACGCATGCCACGCTCGTCGACGATCTTGTTGGGATCGTCGCCGGTCTGGGCCATAGCCTCAAAGACCTCGTGAGCCTGGTTGGAGCTAATGGCATCGGTCGCCAGCAGCTTGGCAAGGGCTGCCACCTGAGCCGGTGCAATACCGGACTCTGTCAGCGAGACGCCCGCGCCCTTAAGGTAGGCGATCATCTCGTTCACCAGCAAGTTTGCAACCGTCTGGGCCTCCTTGCCGGCCATACCGGCAGCGGCAGCCTCAAAGAACTCGGCAAACTCTGGATCGCCGGCGATCTGCTCGGCATCGGCCGTCTTAATGCCAAAGTCGGCCTCAAAACGGACGCGCTTGGCATCGGGCAGCTCGGGGATCTCGCCACGGCAGCGGTCGATGAACTCGTCGTCCAGATCGAACGGCGCCAGATCGGGGTCGGGGAACAGACGATAGTCGTCGGCCGTCTCCTTCCTGTCTCTTAT
>CABSMV010000105.1 GCA_902478935.1 uncultured Collinsella sp.
CTCGGAGATGTGTATAAGAGACAGCTACGGTCTTGCCCGCGGTCTATGCGACAAGCTCAAGGAGATTATTCCGCGTCAGCTGTTCGAGGTGCCCATCCAGGGTGCCATCGGCAACAAGATCATTGCCCGTTCCACCGTCAAAGCGCGTCGCAAGGACGTGCTTGCCAAGTGCTACGGCGGCGATATCTCGCGTAAGCGCAAGCTGCTCGAGAAGCAGAAAGAGGGCAAGAAGCGCATGAAGGCCATCGGCTCGGTCGAGGTCCCGCAGGAGGCCTTTATGGCGATCCTCAAGGTGGACGAGTAGGTCTATGGCGCTTTCCGAATACAGCAAGCGGCTGCTGGGCGCCTATGCCGAGCAGCCGTTCCTTATGGCTCCCATGGCGGGCGTGACCGACCCTGCCTACCGCATCATGTGCCGCCGCCGCGGTGCCAACCTTGCCTACAGCGAGATGGTGAGCGTGGCGGGCCTTGCCTATGCCAGCAACAAGACCTGGCGCCTGGTGCTACCGGCCGACGAGGAGCAGCAGATTTGCGTGCAGCTCTTTGGCTCCAAGCCCGATCAGTTTGCGAGCGCCGTCGCCGCCGTCGAGGATCGTGTGGGCGATCGCCTGTCGCTTATCGATATCAATATGGCATGCCCCGCCCGCAAGGTCGTTACTAAGGGCGAGGGCTCGGCGCTTATGCGCACGCCTGACCTGGCGGAGAAGATCGTCGAGGCCACGGTGGGCGCGGCGCATGTGCCCGTGACCGTAAAGATCCGCAAGGGCTTTTATGCCGAGGACCGTAATGCCGCGACGTTTGCCCAGATGCTCGAAGGCGCCGGTGCCGCCGCGGTGGCGGTGCATGGCCGCTGCGCCACGCAGCTCTATACGGGCCAGGCCGATTGGTCGGTCGTCGATGAGGTTGCCGACGCTGTCGAGATTCCCGTTATCGGTTCGGGCGATGTGTTCTCGGCCGAGGACGCTGCTGAGCATCTGCAAGGCTCGGGTGCCAGCGCGGTGTTTATCGCGCGCGGCATCTACGGTAATCCCTGGGTTTTTGGTGATGCTCGCGCCCTTGCGTTCGATGGCACGCCGGTGCCGGCGCGCAGCTCCGTCGAGCGCCTGGACGCCCTGCGTGAACACCTAACGCTGACGCACGAGCTTCTGCCGCTCATGTCGCGTGCCCGCACGTACGCAAGCTGGTACTTAAAAGGCATACCCCATGCTGCAGCTTGGCGTGCCCATGTGGTGCGCTGCTCCACGTATGAGGAGTTCATGGCGCTGGTCGATGAGATCGAGCGCGATGTGGTGGCCTGCGAGGCTGCCCTTGCCGCCGGCGAATCGGTGCCCCCTCATCCGCTGGAGGCTTAAGGGTGGCCGTTACCGCGCTGTACGTGCACGTGCCGTTTTGCGCTCAAAAATGCCGCTATTGCGACTTTGACTCGAGCAGTTTTGCTCCGTACGACCTGAGCGCTGCGCTCGATGCCTATTTTGAGCAGTTGTTCGCGCGCCTCGATGCTTTTGGCAAAGCTGGGGCCCTTGACCAGATCCGCACCGTCTATGTTGGCGGCGGCACGCCGTCGCTGGCAGGGGAGCGCCTGGTGAAACTTGCCCGTCGTATCTCCATGTGGTGCAAGCCCGTTGAATTTACTTGCGAAGCCAATCCTGAGTCGCTGACTGTCGAGCTTGCCGCTGCGCTTGCCAAGGTTGGTGTCACACGCGTCTCTCTGGGCGTGCAAACGCTCGATAACACCGAACTTACCGCCATCGGTCGTATTCACGATGCCGATCGGGCGCTCGCTGCCATCGCGACGGTCAAGAACGCTGGGCTTGACGTGTCGTGCGACCTTATGTGCGGACTTCCCGGGCAGACCACAGCGAGTTGGAAGCGCACGCTCGATGGCGTGCTGGCGGCAGCTCCGCATCATGTGTCGGTTTACCCGCTCACGCTCGAGGAGGGGACGCCCCTTTATTGCATGGCGTGCCGCGATGAGTCGCTCGTGCCTGATGAGGATTTTCAGGCTGCCTGCATGGACGTGGCACGCGAACTCCTGGGTGCCGCCGGCTATCACCCGTATGAGGTGGCGAGCTACGCGCTCGACGGCCATGAGTGTGCCCATAACATTGCCTACTGGACCGGACGGGGCTACCTCGGCCTTGGTCGTTCTGCCGCGGGCATGCTCGACGCCGAGGATTTCGACCGTCTTGCAGGTTTGTTCCCCGGCGTGTCTTCTCGAGGCGATGCGTACCGCGTGCGTCTGGTGCAACACGATGATGCCGCGACGGCGTTCGATGCCGAATATCTCTCGCAGCGCGAGGCCGCGGCCGAAGACCTGATGCTTGCTTGCCGCATGACGCGCGGTGTCGCGTCCGACCTGTTGGTTCGCGCGGTTCGTGTCATCCCAACGGGCGAGCTGGCAGCTGCCTGCGATCGCGCGCTCGAATTGGGTCTTGCCACTTGGGTGCCCGAGACGCTCGGGGTCCATGAGGGACCCTTCACTTCGGCAGATGTCGTCGCGGGCCATGTTCGAGCTCGTCTGGCGCCGACACACCTGGGCTGGCTCGATGGAAATGTTCTGTTCGAGCTGTTTTGGGATCTAGCGTAGGCCGCTCGGGTAGAATTACCGGAATATATACGCTGCTGTGAGCAGGAGGTTGCCGCGCATGGCGACGATGAACGAAAAAGATTACTACGAGATTTTGGGTGTCTCCAAGGACGCCACCTCGCGTGATATTCAAAAGGCCTTCCAGCAAAAGGCCCGCAAGCTCCATCCGGACGTCAACAAAGAGCCGGATGCCGAGGAAAAGTTTAAAGAGGTTTCCGAGGCCTACGCCGTGCTTTCGGATGAGCAAAAACGTGCGCGCTACGACGCCATGCGTTCTGGCAATCCCTTTGCCGGTGCTCCTACGGCTTCGCCCTATGGTGGCAGCTACGCCGGCAGCACGGGTTATGGCAATCCTTTTGAGGGCGGCTTTCCCTTTGGTGGCGCCTGGGGCCAGCAGCGTCGTGGACAGGCTGCCTACAATCCCGAGAACGGCGCCAACGTGGTCGTCGATATCAAACTTGACGCCAAGGAGGCCAAGGGCGGTGCCCGCAAGACCGTCCGCTACACGCGCTTCGATACGTGCGGACATTGCGGCGGCTCGGGTTCTGTCTCCTCCGAGCATGCCCATACCTGCCCAAGCTGTGGCGGCCGCGGCCACATCGACGTCGACCTGTCCTTCCTGTTTGGTGCGGGTACGTTCCAGTCGGTCTGCCCCGAGTGCGGCGGTTCCGGTAAGGTCGTGGCCGACCCCTGCCCCGATTGTGGTGGCAGCGGTCGTACTCGCGCAACCTCCGAGCAGACGATTGAGTTTCCTGCCGGCACGCACGATGGCGACGAGGTCCGCATTAGCGGCATGGGACATGCTGGCACCAACGGTGCCGCGGGCGGCGACTTGGTCGGCCGCGCCCATGTTGAAGCCGAGCGCTTGGAAGGCAAAGCTCGTACCGGTTTTTACCTGATGGGCATCGTGGCGCCGTTTTTGGTGCTGTCGGCCATTTCGGGCGTGTTCTCGGCCTTTGCCGTGATGTGCTTTATTCCGTTTACCATGGGCCTGTTTATGGTGCTTTCGGACGGTGTGCTTCATCGTAGTCTGCTGTGGTGGAAGCGCGGTGCGATGCAGTTTGCCAACGGTTTTGCCAACGGCTTCATGTTCGCGCTCGTGTCAGTTTGGTTCGCGAGCTGCTCGCAACGGGCCATGCTTTCGCCGTACCAAATGCAATAACATCAAACCCTCTGTTTGCGGCCAGCCCAGCTTGGGTATAGGACGCACTGTGACAATAATGAAAGTCGGAAGGATTCGGTCGTGTCGGAAAATAGGGATTACTACGAGGTGCTTGGCGTCGACAGGGATGCCGACGCGCGGACGATTAAGCGCGCGTTTCTAAAGAAGGCCCGTACCGTACACCCGGACGTTTCGGACGACCCCGAGGCCGAGGCCAAGTTCAAGGAGCTCAACGAGGCCTATTCCGTTCTTTCCGATGAGCAGAAGCGTGCTAATTACGACCGTTACGGCACCGCCGACGGTCCTGGTGGTTCGGGCTACGTCGATATCAACGATATCTTTGGTGGCATGGGCATGGACGACTTGTTCTCGTCGTTCTTTGGCGGCGGTGCCGGCGGTGGCGCCCGCAGCCGTCGTGAGCGTCGTCGCGGACGCGACATGGCCATCTCGCTTTCGGTGACGCTCGAGGAGGCGGCGCTCGGCTGCAAAAAGACGATCAGCTATGACCGCCTTGCTCCTTGCGAGGACTGCAATGGCACCGGTAGGGCAGAGGGCGCACAGGAAAAGCAGTGCGGCCGCTGCCACGGTACGGGCTACGTCACGACGGTTCAGCGTTCGTTCTTGGGTCAGGTTCAGTCTTCCTCGCCTTGTCCCGACTGCCATGGCGAGGGCACGGTTATCGACCATCCCTGTGAGACCTGCGACGGTCAGGGCCGCACGCCTTCGCACGAGAAGATCGACATCGATATTCCCGCCGGCGTTTCGACCGGTCGCCAGCTGCGTGTGGGCGGCTTTGGCGAGGCCGGCCTTCGCGGCGAGCCCTCGGGCGACCTGATTGTCAACGTGCGTGTTGCCGACCATGAGCGCTTTAAGCGCAACGGTGACGACCTGTACCTGGTGAGCGATATCTCGATTGCACAGGCTGCGCTCGGCTGTGAGATCGAGGTCGAGGGCATTATGCCCGACGAGGTCGTTAAGGTGACGGTTCCCGCCGGCGCCCAGTACGGCGACACCGTGAGCGTCAATAATTACGGCATGCCGCGCATTGGCGGTGGCGGTTCGCGTGGCCGCCTGATCGTGCAGCTGCGCGTGGTCGTTCCCACCAATCTTTCCAATAAGCAACGCGAACTGCTCCGTGCTTTTGCCGATGAGATCGGCGATGACGTCGCTTCTGGTAAGAAGTCGGTGACCGACCGTATCAAGAGTGCCCTCGACGATATCCTCGATTAAGGAGCCCGCGTGCTCGCACCCCATATTTCCGTCGTCAACCTCGGCTGCCGCGTCAACCGGGTTGAGTCTGACCGTATCACTGCCGATCTTATGCGTCTGGGCTTTGCTATTGTGGATCCCCAGGATGCCGATCTGATCGTCATTAACACCTGTGCCGTTACGGGCGAGGCCGAGGCCAAGACCCGTAAGGCCGTCCGTCATGCGCTGGCTTATCCAAACGAGCCCTATGTGGTCGTGACCGGATGCGTGGTCAATCTGCACCCCGAGGAGCTGCTGGAGCTTTCGGACCGCGTGATCGCCGAGCCGTCCAAGATTGATGTTGCCGAACGTGTCTGCGAGGTGCTGGGCGTTGAGTCCGATAGCGTTCCCGCCTGCAGCGATGGCGAGGTGGTCGATGCGCTCGGTCGCTCTCGCCTGGGCGTGAAGATTCAGGACGGCTGCAACCATCGCTGCACCTATTGCATTGTGTGGAAGGCACGCGGCCCCGAGCGCTCCGTGCCCGTTGAGTCCGTGCTCGAGCAAGTTCGCGAGGCCCAGGAGGCCGGCGTGCCCGAGGTGGTGCTGACCGGTGTGAACCTGGGCGCCTACGATGGCAAGAGCGCGACCGACGAGCATGTCGAAATCGATGAGCTGCTCGAGGCCATCATGGAGCGCACGTCTATCCCGCATGTGCGCATTTCCTCGGTTGAGCCCATGGATATCTCTGAGCGCCTGCTTAAGGTTATGGCGCGCTTTCCGCAGCGTATCGCCCCGTTTTTGCACCTGCCCGTGCAGTCCGGCTGCACGGCGACCCTGCATCGCATGGGCCGTCCCTATAGTGCGGAGGCCTTTGAGGACACGGTGCGTATGATTCGCGCCAATCTGCCGCAGGCGTCACTTTCTTGCGACGTTATTGTCGGCTTCCCTGGCGAGACGGACGAGGAGTTCGAGGAGTCGCTGGCGCTGTGCCGCCGTGTGGGTTTCTCGCGTATGCACGTGTTCCGCTACAGCAAGCGTCCCGGTACCCTTGCTGCCGACATGCCCGACCAGGTTCCGCCCGAGGTTATGGCCGAGCGCAGCCGCCGTATGCGGGCCGCTGCACAGGAGCTCGCTATTGCCGACGCTCGCCGTCGCGTGGGCACGGTCGAGCGTGCCGTGCTCGAGTATGGCGACAACCTGACGCTCGGCTCGTTCCATCATGCCCGTCTTGACGATACCTGTGGACTTACAGCCCCGTGCCTGCTCGATGTTGCTATCATCGGAGTCGATGATTCCGGCTTGGTCCATGCACGCAGGGAGGTTCATGGAAGCCTCGAAGATTAGACTTACCGTTCCCGAGGGGATTGATCCCTCGCGCGTTTTGGGCGCCGGCGACGGCGTCCTTCGTGCGCTCGAGAGTTTGGTTCGCGCTCATGTGGTCGCCCGTGGCGATAGCATCTCCGTGAGCGGCGCCCCGGACGCGGGCGCACGCGTGGCGCG
>CABSMV010000106.1 GCA_902478935.1 uncultured Collinsella sp.
ATTATGGGCGTCCAAGATTTGGGGCGCAGTTCATTCAAGGCCGAGGAGGGCTTCGTTGTCATCGTTGTCTTTGAGCGCTGGCGCCTCGCGTTATAGCCCGCGAATGCGCACGGCCTCGGGTGGAAACTCCTGCTCGCCGGCATCGGTCTTGATGGTCGCGCGACCCCAGATGTCCAGGCCCGCGAACACGCCCACCGCGAGCGGCAGGCCGTTGGGCGACACCGCCGCAACCTGGCGTCCCAGCAGCGGCACCATGTCGAAGTACTCGCCCAGCACGGGAGCCAGCGGCCCTGCGGCACCCTGCGGCGTGTTGGCAACAACCGCCCAGGCGTCCACGCGAGCCAGCACGGCGGCGGCCAGCGCCTCGACCAGCGCTTCATCGGTCACATCCACGCCAAGCTCACCCAGCGCCGCGCGCTCAATATCCACCGTCACGGCACCGAACATGCCTGCGGCACCGGCGCCACCGTTGACGGCGACGCGTGCAAACGACGTTTCAAACGTGGGCGCGCCGCACACAATATCGCTCGGCCACTGAATGCCCACCTTGCCGGCAAGGCCCAGCCCCGGTGCCGCAGCCGTTCCCACGAGCGCGTCCATCATGCCCATCGCGGCCACAAACGGCAGGCCGTGGAAGGCATGCATGTTCACGTCGGGGCGAACGACCAGCGAAAATACCAACGATGCGTCGCCGGCGCTCCAGGCGCACCAACCCGCGGACTTGCCCTCGCGACCCGCATCGCGCGCCGCGTCGAGCTCGGTACCGGCGGCAACAGCGTTCATCTCAATCATCTACATACGCCCCAATTCGCCCACGATATGGCCCACGCGATCCTCAGGCTCCTTGACCTCGACGCCGTTGTAGCGGAAGAACCGCGCCGGGTCGTGCATCAGATCCTCGAGCGGCACCAGCACAAAGTCACGCTCGCCAATGAGCGGATGCGGCAGGCGCAGCTTCTTGCCGCCGTGGGTCTCGCCATCCATCCACAGCAGGTCCAGGTCGATGGTGCGCGGGCCGTTGACCTTGGCCTTCTTGGAGCGGTCGCGGCCCAGCTCGGCCTCGATCTTCATAAGCTCGTCGAGTAGCACCAGCGGCGCCAGCTCGGTCTTAATCTCGATGACGGCATTGGCAAAGGCGTCCTGGCGCGTCTCGTAGGCCGGTTCGCTCTCGTAGATGCGTGAGCAGTTGGACACGCAGGTGAGCGGGATTTCGGCGATCATGTCGCGTGCGGCGCGGATGTTGTCGCAACGATGCCCCAGGTTGGAGCCCACGGCCACAAACGCGCGACGCGGCTGCGGCTTAGCAACAGCCCAGTAACCGTTCAGGAACTGCGCAAAGCCCGCGACGTCGTGCACGCGCACAATGTTGGCACCGGCCTGGATAGCGCCCAGGCACACGCCGAACGTGGCGGCATCGCGCTCGGCGGCCTCGGTCACGCCCGAGACAGCGCCCACAAAGCGCTTGCGCGACACGGCGCACATGAGCGGGTAGCCCAGCGACGCCATCTTGACGGTCTCGCGCTGGATGACGATATCCTCGTTGGCCGTCTTACCAAAGCCCGGGCCCGGATCGATGCAGATGCGGTCGCGCGACACGCCGGCGTGGATGAGCGCGCGGGCCTGATCGGACAGAAAGCCCATGACGCGGCGCATGATGGGCGCCGAATCAGGCAGGGTAAAGCGGCGAAGCTGCGAGGTGGGCACATAAGCCTCCTCGCGGCGGGCGCTGCGGCGCATCATGGCGGCCAGGTGATCGCTGGGCTCCGGCGAGGACTCAGGGTTCACGGCGGCCTCGGCGACAGGGGCGGCCTCTTCGGCAGCCGGTGCCTCCTGCTTCTGCTCGTCCGTAGGCTCGGACGCGGGCTCCGGATCTCCAAACGGCAGCGAGGGCTGCACCACGCCACCCGGCAGCTTGGCCTCCGTCTTGGGCTCGCCCAGCAGCTTGCCACGGCGACGGCGGGCAGGCTTCTCCGCCTCGCGCGCGGCCTCAGCAGCTGCCTCGCGCGCCTTCTCGGCAACAAACGCCGCGGCAGAGGTATCAAGCTGCACCGTCGCGTGCGTACGAGCGGAAGCGGCGACCTCGCCGGCGTGCATCACGATAACGCCGCAGGTGCTCGTCTTAACAAATTCGACCATCTTGGGGTCGGTGAATCCCGTCACGTCGTTGACGATCGAGGCGCCGCAGCGCACGGCCGCCTTGGCAACCGCCACGTGGCGCGTGTCAATCGAGACGATGGCGCCCTCTTTGGCCAGCGCGCGTACCACGGGCAGCACGCGGCGAGCCTCCTCGTCGGGGTTGACCGGGGTAAAACCAGGGCGCGTGGACTCGCCGCCCACGTCGATGATGTCGGCGCCGGCGTCGAGCATCGCCAGGCCGTACTCGATGGCGGCATCCGGGTCGAAGTGCTCCCCGCCGTCGCTAAACGAATCGGGCGTCACGTTGAGGACGCCCATGATGCGCGGACGGTCAAAGCTGAGCTCGTACTTTCCGCACCGCCATGTCTTACTATCGTTCGCCATGAACATCCTCCTCAAATGCCCGCGCCGCCGCGCTCGGGCGCAGACGGCGGGGTCGCTTTGCAATCAGTCTTTCTATTGTATCCGCGCACACGGGCTAGAACGCAAACGCGGCCGCGATGTCGCAAGAAATCAGCAGGTCGGCATTTGCATCCTGATCGGTGGGAGCAAGATTGCAAATGGCCAGCGTATCGCCGGTAAAGTAACGCGTAAGGCCCGCCGCCGGATACACCACGAGCGAGGTCCCGCCCACAATGAGGGCATCGGCCGCGGCGATGGCGGCAACGGCACCGGTCAGCACATGCTCGTCGAGCGGCTCCTCGTAGAGCACCACATCGGGCTTGATGCGCCCACCGCACGCAGGACACACGGGTACGCCCGCGGCGTCCTCGTGCTCGCGCGAGCAAATCCACTCGGCGCTATAGACCGCGCCGCACGACTGGCAAATGTTGCGATGGACCGATCCGTGCAGCTCGAACACGCGCTGCGAGCCGGCCATCTGATGCAGGCCGTCGATATTTTGCGTCACCACGGCATTTAGCTTACCGGCGCGCTCCAGCTCGGCCAGCTTGGTGTGGCAGCGGTTGGGCTTGGCGCCAAGCGCGATCATCTTGGTGCGGTAGAAGTCGAAGAACTCGGCCGGATGTGCCTCATAAAAGCTATGCGAGAGCATAGTCTCGGGCGGGTAGGCAAACTGCTGGTGATACAGGCCGTCCACGCTGCGGAAATCGGGGATGCCGCTCGCCGTGGAAACACCGGCGCCGCCAAAGAACACCACACGCTTGTGGGTACCGAACAGCTCCGCCAGTGCGGCGGAGGCCTGCTTGGGGTCCGATATTGCCTGCGTCATATGAGTCCTCCGTCCTTGTTGGTCGGGCAGCGCCGGGCGACATCCAGGCATGCGGCCTTTGAGCCAGCACGCGCGGAGCCCACCCCGCCCCTGTTGCGCTAATCTTAAGCCTGCAAACCCCGTCGAAAGGACACCATGCCTCAGACTTACACTTTCGCCTCGTGGAACGTCAACGGCCTGCGCGCCGTGCTCAAAAAGGACCCAAGCTTCATTCAAATCGCGCAGGAGCTCAATGTCGATATCCTGGCGCTGCAGGAGACCAAGCTGCAGGAGGGGCAGGCTGATATCGACCTGCCCGGCTATCACCAAACCTGGAGCTACGCCGAGCGCAAAGGCTATTCGGGCACTGCGGTCTTTAGCCGCCAGGAACCGCTGCGCACACTGCACGCCGATGCGCTGCTACCCTACGCTAGCGAGGGCGAGACGGCAGAGCTCGTGGCGCAGGCCGCGACCGAGGGCCGCGTCTGCGCGCTCGAGTTCGACAAGTTTTGGTTTGTCGACGTCTATACGCCCAACGCCCAAAATGAGCTCGCGCGCATCGATGTGCGCATGGCCTGGGACGATGCCTATCGCGGCTTTTTGAGCGCGCTTGAGCACGAGACCGGCAAGCCTGTGGTGACCTGCGGCGACTTTAACGTGGCGCACGAAGAGATCGACCTTAAGAACCCCAAGTCCAACCGCGGTAACGCAGGCTTTTCGGACGAGGAGCGCGGTAAGTTTACCGAGCTCCTCGACGCCGGTTTTACCGATACCTGGCGCGCGGCAAATCCCGACGTCGAGGGCGTCTACAGCTGGTGGAGCTATCGCTTTAATGCCCGCAAGAACAACGCCGGCTGGCGCATCGACTACTTCCTGGTGAGCGACGCAATCGCCGGCAATGTGCGCGACGCCGGCATCCGCGGCGGCATCTTTGGCAGTGACCACTGCCCCGTCACCCTCACCCTAGAGCTCTAGCCCCAACTGATCCCCTGGGGACGGAGGAAAAGGGGCCATTTTCACCTCGCGAGGGCATCCACACGGCCCGCTTGCCACGAAACTGGCCCATCTACTACGTTTAAGCCACTGCCCTCAACCACAGCGAACAACGCAAAAAGAAAACCGCAGGTAGAAAGCCTGCGGTTTTTCATAAAACGCGGTTGTGCTTGGGGGTGTCGGGCCAAACGTAGTAGATAGGCCGATTCCGTGGCGGGCGGGTTCAGCTGATTCCCCGGGGACGTCTGGAGACGGAAGAAAACGGATCAATTTGGCTCTTGAGGGCCACGATGCCCGTCATATAAGCCGGCCATTCCAAAACTATGCCGGTTTACGGGGCTGAATCGCAAACCCCCAACCATACGCAATTCCGAAATACTAAAACCGCAGGTAAACGGCTTGCTCTATTTCGAAAAAAGCCGGCATGGTCGGCCTGCGCCAATCTAGCCCCGTAAACCGGCATAGTTTTGGAATGGCACTTCGACAGTATTGATTCCCGCCCCGGCGCAACCAGCCCTACAGCCCGTATTTCACGACGACTCGGTTGATGCGGCGACACCAGGGCTTGTACAGGGCGGCCAAAAACACGCAGGTCGCGAGTCCGTGCGTGATATCAAACGGCACCGCCGTGGCAAGACGCGCCACGGCACCCGCCCACGTAAGCGGCTGAACAAAACCGATAATGTCGTACGCGTTGATCACCACGCCGTACAGCAGACCCGAAGCAAAGCCGTATGCCATCAGCGCCGGCATGCGCACGGTTCCATCCGCACGGTCGAACGCACCGGCATGCGCCAGCGCACCGCCAACATAGCCAACCAGGCCCCAGGCATACATCTGCCACGGCGTCCACATGCCCTGTCCAAAAAAGAAATTGCTGGTCAGCGCCGCCAGCGCGCCGACCATAAAGCCGTTACGCCGACCGAGCGTCGCCCCGGCGATAATGGCGATGGCACTCACGGGTTTAAAGTCGGGAATGGGGCCGAACAAGATGCGGCCCGCCGCGGCCAGCGCCGCCAACACCAGCGTGGGCATAATCTGGCGCAGGCCCGGGCGCGACGCCTCGTAGCCCGCAAAGAACAGCGCGAGCACGAGCGCCACCACGACAAGCATGGCAAGCGCCGCCTGCTCAACGCCTGCCAGCAACGCCGCGGCCATTACCGCCGGCACCGCCAACAGCAGCGGAATCTCCAGTTTTGCAAGCAGGCGCAAGCCGCGATAATCCGCCATTCCATCACGCCCTATAAAACACGTTGTCGGCAAAGAAATCTGCCGGCGGCTCCATGCAGGCAATTTCGCCGTCGAACATCATGGCAATGTCGTCGGCAACCTGCTCGGCGAAGTCCAGGTCATGCGTGGCCATGATGACGGTGCCGCCGGCTTGCGCATGCTCGCACAGGGCGTGGGTGATAATGCGGCGGCTCGTCAGGTCCAGCCCCTTCGTGGGCTCGTCGAGCAGCAACAGCTCCGGACCAATCAACAGCAGCTTTGCCAACGCGAGCAGCTGACGCTGACCGCCCGAAAGATCGTACGGATGGCGCGCATCCAGGCCGTCCAATCCCAGCTGCGCCGCGCGCTCCTGGGCCGCGTCCTCGTCATATCCGCAGGTCGAAGCCCATTCCATCAGCTCGCCGCGCACCGTCTCGGCAACCAGCAGGGCCTTGGGGTTCTGCGGCAGCAGCGCAGCCGAGGCCGCCCCGCGCACCATACGACCACGTTGCAGCTTGGCGGTCTTGGCCAGCACCGAAAGCATCGTCGACTTGCCGCAGCCGTTACCGCCCACAATCGCATGCACCGCACCGGCAGAAAACGTCACATCGAGCCCGCGCAGCACCCAACCGGACACACGGTCGTAGCGAAACCAGCCTTCCGACAGGGTGGTAGCCGACCCGGCGTGCATTTTTTGGAGTATTCTGCCTCCACCGGCACGCGCTGGCACCCCTGAGTCGTTCTGCGACAGAATTTGTACCTGTCTCTTATACACATCTGACGCTGCCGACGAAC
>CABSMV010000107.1 GCA_902478935.1 uncultured Collinsella sp.
GGCCCGTGGGTTATACCCTAAGAGCAAACCACCCTTTTTAAGGGTGGTTCTGATTCGCTCGATAATATCTTCGAGCATGCCTGGCATGGCGGAGACATTTGCTGCGGTCCATGGTGGCCCCTTTGCAGGTTTTGCTAGTTTTTGCAACTTTTGCTAATTTTTGCAAGTTTTGCTAACGGTTTAACATGTCTTGTGCCGCGGGATTGCGGGAGTGAAAAACGGGAATTCCTATTATTCCGACTACGTTGCAGCGAGCGGGGCCCGGAGCGCGATGTTGCTGCGCTTCGGGCCCCGCTGCTTTGTAAAACCATGACGGTTTGGCTGCCGCTGTTTTAGTCAAACAAACTCGGCATGTCGTTTTCCTTCATGAGGGCACCGGCGGAGGGGAGGCTCTGTGCGGTGAACTTCTCGGCCGAGACGCCGGCGCCAAGAATCTCCTCGGTCGTGCCGACGGTGGTGACCAAGCGACCCTTCTTGGCCGTAAAGGCTTGGACGCCCTGCGTGTTGGTGGTCGTCTTGGTCTTGAGCAACGACGTGTTGAAGTTCATCAAACGATAGTCGCTCGAGACCAGTGCGATGTCGCGGTCTTCCTTGAGCACCTGGGCATACAGCAGCTTGCTGCCACCGTAGATGGCGTTCTTGAGGCGCTTGCGGTTGGTCTTGGTGACGTATCCAGAAAGCGCGACGCGCACCACGCGGCCGTTCTCAAAGACGAACAACACGTCGGCCTTGTAGTCCTCGGGGTCGATGACCCAGATGACACTCTCGTCGGGTTCCATCTCAAGATCGGTCGGCAGGTACGAGCCCAGCTGGGCCGACTTGGTGTCCTCAAACGCCGCAACCTTGCACTTGTACACCTGGCTCTTGTTGGTAAAGACCAGCAGCTCGTGGGTGTTGGAGGACGGAAACTCGATAAAGGGTTTGTCGCCGTCCTTGTACTTGAGTGTGGTCGCCTTCTTGAGCACGCGGTCCGTCATCTTCTTAAGGTAGCCATCGCGCGAGAGCATGATGGTGACCGGGTACTCCTCGACCTCGGGCTCCAAGCTTACCTCAATAACCTCGTGGGGCTCAATCCTGCCCGTGCGGCGCGGCATCACGTACTTCTTGTTGACCGCGGCCAGCTCGTCGCTGATGACCTTCTTGATGTTCTCCTCGCTGGAGAGGATCTCCTCAAGCTCGGCAATCTCGCCCTCAAGCTTGGCAATGTCCTTGGTGCGGTTGAGGATGTACTCCTCGTTGATGTTGCGGAGCTTAAGCTCGGCAACAAACTCGGCCTGGGTCTCGTCGATGTCGAAGCCACGCATAAGGTTGGGCACGACCTCGGCCTCGAGCTTGGTGCCACGGATGATGGCGATCGCCTTGTCGATGTCGAGCAAGATCGCCTCGAGGCCGTGCAGCAGGTGCAGGCGCTCGGACTTTTTGCCCAGGTCAAAGTTAATGCGGCGACGCGTGGACTCAATACGCCACTTGACCCACTCGTGCAGGATCTGGCGCACGCCCATAACGCGAGGGTAACCATCGACCAGCACGTTGAAGTTGCACGAGAACGAATCCTGCAGCGTGGTCGAGCGATAGAGCTTGGCCATGAGCTTGTCGGGGTCGACGCCGCGCTTAAGGTCGATGGCGATGCGCAGGCCCGAGAGGTCGGTTTCGTCGCGGATATCGGCGATCTCCTTGACCTTGCCCTCCTTGGAGAGCTTGACGATGCGCTCGATGATGACATCGGTCTTGGTGGTGTAGGGGATCTCGTAGACCTCGATGATGCGCTCTTCAGGAATCCAACGCCAGCGGGAGCGAATCTGGAAGCTGCCAAGGCCGGTCTCGATGATCTTTTCCATCTCCTCGCGGCGGTAGATAATCTCGCCGCCGGTCGAGAAGTCGGGCATGGGCATGTACTCGAGCAGATCGCAGTCGGGATCCTGCAGGTAGTGCATCGTGGCGGTACAGACCTCGTTGAGGTTGAAACCGCAGATGTCGGACGCCATGGCGACGCCGATGCCCTTGTTGGCCGAGACGAGGATATTGGGGAACGTGGTGGGCAGCAAACGCGGCTCCTTCATGGCACCGTCGTAGCTGTCGACGAAGTCGACCGGGTCCTTGTCGATGTCCTTGAAGATCTCGGCGCTGATGGGGGAGAGCTTGGCTTCGGTATAACGCGAGGCGGCGTAGCTCAGGTCGCCCGAATAGTACTTGCCAAAGTTGCCCTTCGACTCAACGAACGGTGCGAGCAACGCCTCGTTGCCGGTTGCCAGACGCACCATCGTCTCGTAGATCGCGGCATCACCGTGCGGGTTGAGCTTCATGGTCTGGCCCACGATGTTGGCGCTCTTCTGGCGCTCGCCCTTGAGCAGACCCATCTTGTACATGGTGTAGAGCAGCTTGCGGTGCGAGGGCTTAAAGCCGTCGATCTCGGGGAACGCACGCGAGACGTTGACGCTCATGGCGTAGGGCATGTAGTTGACCTCGAGCGTCTGCGTGATCGGCTGGTCGGTGACCTCGGAGTGCAGGCCGATGACGTTCTCGGCGTTAACCTGCTTTTTCTTTGGCTGGTTCTTCGTCTTCTTCTTTGCCACGATATCCTCTTGAACTTCTTATAGGCCGTCGTTATCGATTTGCTGCTACTGCAGGTCCAGCTGGTCCAGGTATTCTTTGCCGTGCTCGGAGATATGGCGCTTGCGGCCTGCCTCGTCGTTGCCCAGCAACAGGTTGAACATGGTCTCCATCTTAGTGACGTCCTCGGGCTCCACCTTGATCAGGCGACGCGTCTCGGGGTTCATGGTGGTGAGCCACATCATGTCCGGATCGTTCTCACCAAGACCCTTGGAGCGGTTGATGGAACACTTCTGGTCGCCGATCTCCTTAAGGATGCCGTTCTTTTCGAGCTCGGTGTAGGCAAAGTAGGTCTTTTCTTTGCAGTTGATCTCGTAGAGCGGCGACTCGGCGATATACACGTAGCCCTCGTCGATAAGTGTGGGCACCAGGCGATAGAGCATGGTGAGCACGAGCGTGCGGATGTGATACCCGTCGACGTCGGCATCCGTACAAATGATGACCTTGTTCCAGTTGAGGTTGTCCAGGTCAAAGGCGCCGAGGTTCTTGATGCGCTTGTCCTTGATCTCCACACCGCAGCCCAGCACGCGCATAAGGTCCATGATGATGTCGGACTTAAAGATGCGCGGATAGTCCTCCTTCAGGCAGTTGAGGATTTTGCCTCGGACGGGCATGACGCCCTGGAACTCGGCATCGCGCGAGGTGCGAATGGCGCCTGCTGCCGAGTCGCCCTCTACGATATAGATCTCGCGACGGCTCTTGTCCTTGGAGCGGCAGTCGATGAACTTCTGCACTCGGTTGGCCATGTCGGTCTTCTGCTGCAGGTTGGTCTTGATGCTCTGGCGCGTTTTCTCGGCATTCTCGCGCGAGCGCTTGTTGATGAGCACCTGCTCCATGATCTTATTGGCGGCGTCCTTGTTCTCGATCAAGTAGGTCGAGAGGCGCTCCTTAAAGAATGCCGTCATGGCCTGCTGGATAAAGCGGTTATTGATGGCCTTCTTGGTCTGGTTTTCGTAGGACGTTTGGGTGGAGAAGCAGTTGGTCACCAGCACTAGGCAGTCTTGGACGTCTTGCCACTTAATGCCGCTCTCGTTTTTGTTGTACTTGCCTTGTTGCTTAATGTAAGCATCGATGGCGCTGGTCAAAGCGCTGCGGGCGGCCTTTTCGGGCGAACCGCCGTTCTCGAGCCACGATGAGTTGTGGTAGTACTCCTGCATCATGAAGGTGCGCGAGAAGCACATGCAAGCAGTGATTTTTACGTTGTAGTCGGGCAGGTCCTCGCGATCGCGACCGCGACGGTCGGCCTCGATAAAGAAGGGCTCGGTAAGGTAGTCGGTACCGACCTTCTCGAGCACGTAGTCCTCGATGCCTTTGGGATAGCAAAAATCCTCTTCGGAAAACTCGCCATCGTCGCCCTCGATACGCAGGCGGAAGGTCACGTTAGCGTTGACCACGGCCTGACGGCGCATGGTTTCGCGATACCAATCGTGGGGAATGCTAATCGAGGTAAAGACCTCAAGATCGGGGCGCCACTTGATGGTGGTGCCGGTGCGGTTCTCGTCGCTGGGCTCAATCTCGAGTGCCTTCTTTTTGGCACCGACGACCTTGCCTTTTTTAAAGTGCAGGGAGTACTTGTTGCCGTCGCGCCAAACCGTGACGTCCATGTACTCGGAGGCGTACTGAGTCGCACAGGAGCCCAGGCCGTTGGTGCCGAGCGAGAAATCGTAGTCGCCGCCCTGGTTGTTGTTATACTTGCCGCCGGCGTAGAGTTCGCAAAAGACGAGCTCCCAGTTAAAGCGCTTCTCGGAAGGGTTCCAGTCGAGCGGGCAGCCACGGCCATTGTCCTCTACCTGAATGGAGCCATCGCGAAAGGCGGTAAGGGTGATGAGCTTGCCGTAGCCCTGGCGCGCCTCGTCAACGGCGTTGGACAGGATCTCGAAGGCGGCATGCGCACAGCCGTCGAGTCCATCCGAGCCAAAGATGACGGCGGGGCGCAGGCGTACGCGCTCCTCGTCCTTGAGCTGGCGGATACTGTCGTTACCATAGTTTGCGGTGTTTTTTGCCATACTCGCTCTCTCGGTGCTCCCTTGCTGCGTTTAAGTCATATAGATAGTCAAGGTAGCATAGCCCAGCCCACAGACGATTCCAACCAACACGAAATCCATCGAACAATCGTTCGGAGTTCGATGGAGATTCGTTTACTCGGACAAAACCGAGTCGGTTCTGTCCGAGTAAGTTTGAATAGTGAACCGAAGTTGTAATGTCCGCATGGCGATGACGAATATGGTTTTCATAATGACAGATATAGTTGACATTGTCTGATATATGCAATATATTTCTGTCATGTTGCAACGGATATCTGTCCATTACTACGAAAGGAACTCCATGCCGGGCAAAAAGAACCTACGCATGAAGGCGGCGCGCGCGGCGGTTGGCCTTTCGCAAGCTGACTTGGCCGAGGCCGTGGGCGTTACGCGCCAGACCATCGGCCTGATCGAGGCGGGCGGCTACAACCCCACGCTCAATTTGTGCGTGGCGATCTGCAAAGCGCTACGCGTTACGTTGAACGACTTGTTTTGGGAAGACGGGATCGACGTCGACCCTAACGCTCTTTAGGAGTTCGCTATGAAATTTGAAGATTTAAAACTCGTGCAAAAGTGGCGTGAATATGCCGGCCCAAAGGATGAGCGCCTGGAGGCTGAGAGCGCGAAGATCTACAAGATTGGTTTCGTGCTGCTTTCGTTTGGCATGTTGATGATATTTTTCTACCAGTTTATAGCTCGACAGGTTGCGTGGGTTCACAGCGACGCCAGTGAAATGCCGCATGGCTTTGCAACGCCGTTCGAGGCAGCCATGTATTTGTGGCTCGTTCTCGTGATGTTGATTTGCGCAGGACTGCAAACGCGGAAGGGCTATGTCGATACCAATCGTTTTGGGCAAACCGAGCATCTTCCTGTTGGATATTTCCTGCTTCTCAGCGGTCTTAGCGGCGCCGCGTTCGCGCTTGTTATTGCCGCAATGCGCTGTATCGCTGAGGCGCAGATCGTACCGCTCGAAAGCGTCTTTTGGTTGGCGAACCTGGCCACGGGCGTGTTCTGCGGTGCGACGATTTTCGCGGCCACGTTTGCTGGCCTGTGCGCAACGTTTTTCACGGCGAAAAGACGCCGTGCCAAGCTCGAGGCAGAACTCGGCTCCTCTGACGACATCTAATTCGCAACGGGCTGGCTCTGGGTATCCAGAACCAGCCCATTTGATGTTCGATGAGCCGAGCCGGCGTCTCTCGCAAAGGTAACTGAGAGCTAGTGAGGCTTATCAGAATTGACCTTATTAGCGGTATCGGTTTCGAGCGCCGTGCGGCGGGCGCTGTAGGCGATAAGGCCGGCGCCTGCCGCGGCGAGTGCTGCAGCGGCTGCCGTAAGGGGAGCGTTGACATCGCCCGTGCCCGCAAGCGCGCCCGCTTTTCCGGAGCGCTTGTTATTGCCGTGGTCCTTGCCACTGCCGGAGCTGCTTCCGCCGGAGCCGCCGCCCTTGTCAGTACCGCCGCCACTCGAGCCACCATCGCCGTCTGCTGTCATCGGGGCGTCGTGAAGTCCTATCGTATCCGCGCTGCCGCATACGC
>CABSMV010000108.1 GCA_902478935.1 uncultured Collinsella sp.
CAGATGTGTATAAGAGACAGGTCGCAGGGTAAAAACGGTGTGGGCACCACGTTTATGCTCGATGAGCGCGTGGCGCTGGCCCGCGAGGCGCTCGGTAATATCGACGGCGTCGAAGTCCTGCCCTTTACCGGCCTCTTGGTCGACTTCGCTCGTGAGCAGGGGGCGGGGGCCGTGGTCAAGGGCCTGCGCGCCATGACCGACTTTGAGTATGAGCTGCAGCAGGCCGACCTCAATTATCGCTTGGATAGCGAGCTGGAGTCCATCTTTGTCATGAGTGCTCCGCAGTACGGTTACATCTCGAGCTCGGTCGTTCGCCAGATCGCCTCGCTCGGCAGCGATGTATCGACGTTTGTGCCGCCCAACGTGGTCGAAGCGCTCAGACATCGCTTTTCGTGACGTTTTTTATTGCCTGGTGGCATGTGGTAAACTAGCACGATGATATGTTACCTATGAAAGGAGACCGGATGCCGGGCGAGAATTTTCCTGGCGATAGGATCGTCAGCTTGGTCGATGAGCTCGAAGGGCTGATCGAGGAAGCCAAGCCGCCTTTCGGCAAGAACGCTCAGTTCAAGGTCATCGACGCCGACGTGTTCTTTAATATCCTCGACGAGATCCGCATGAGCTATCCCGAGGAGTGGCAGAAGTCCCGCCGTATCCTTAAGGAGCGCGAGGAGCTTATGGCTTCCGCCGCCGCTCAGGCTGATTCCATCATCGCCGACGCTCAGCAGCAGGCCCTCACCATTGCCGGTGAGCAGGAGATCGTCCGCCTTGCGCAGCAGCAGGCCGACGACATCCGCGATCGTGCCCAGCAGTACGAGCGCGAGACGCGTTATGCTGCCGAGGACTACGCAGAGCAGGTCTTTACGCACCTGGAGGAGAACCTCAAGAGCCTGACCGGCACCGTTACCCGTTGCCGTCAGCAGCTCAACGAGGGCGCCGCCCAACAGAATGGTCAGTGGTAATGGCTGAGTTCCCGAGCGTTACCGTCGATCTTTCCGAGCAGCTCGAGTTTCCTGGAGATTCGTATCCGCTGACCGGTAAGGTCGATGTCGCCACCTACACGGTGGGCGAGAAGGAGTACCAGCTTCAGGACGGCATCGACTACGACGTTGTCTTTACCAATGCCGGTACCGGTGTCTTGCTCACGGGCATGGTCCGCGCGCACGCCACCGGCGAGTGCGACCGTTGCCTGGAGCCCGCCTCGTTTGATATCGCCGGCGAGATTGAGGAGTTCTACCTCTTTGAGGAGCCCGATGATCCCGAGGCCTACGAGGATGGCTACGAGCTCCTGGGTGAGGACCACATCGTCGATCTGGGCGAGCCCATCAATGACGCGGTCGTTATGGACACGCCGTTTGTGGTGCTTTGCAAGCCCGATTGCCGTGGTCTGTGCCCCACATGCGGTTGCAATCTCAACGTCGAGCAATGCGATTGCGCCGCCCAGGCAGAGGCAGAATGGGCCGCTGCCACGGAAAATCCATTTGCAGCATTGAAGAATCTCAAGCTTGATGAGTAAAACTGTGGTAGTATCGCTACTTGCGCGTAATCGCCACACTGGATAGTTCATAAGGAAGGTCACTATGCCCGTACCTAAACAAAAGCAGGGTCGTATCCGCACTCACACCCGTCGTTCCGCCAACATGAAGATCTCGGCTGCGGCTCAGTCCACGTGCCCCCGTTGCGGTGCTGTCAAGCTCCCGCACCACGTGTGCCCCAGCTGCGGTTTCTACAAGGACCGCGAGGTTATCGTTACCGAGTAACGGTATACTCTGGATGCGATGCCGTTCCAAATGGAACCACAATGGCCGGCTCAATGAGTCGGCCATTTTTGTATAAGGAGCATGTATATGAGTAACGTTCGCGTTTGTGTAGACGTTGTGGGCGGAGACGAGAAACCTCAGGTTGTTCTCGATGGTATCGAGGCTGCGCTTGCCGCCGATCCCGATATCGAGGTCTTGGCAGCTGGCCCCGCCGAAATCGTCAATCCCTTTGCAGCTTCCCATGCACGTGTTGAGGCCCTTGAGGCACCTGACGTTATCGCCATGGATGACGATCCCATTCGCGCCGTGATGACCAAGCGTAAGTCGTCGATCGTGCTTTCTTGCCGCGCCATTAAGAAGGGCAACGCGGATGCGTTCTTCTCCGCCGGCTCGACCGGTGCCATGACCGCCGCTGCCACCGCCTACGTGACGCCGTTTAGGTATCAGGCCGAAGGCAAGAAGCAGCCGGTGCGCCCCTGTCTGACCAATGCGCTGCCCAATCGCGCCGGCGGTCTGACGGTGCTGTGCGACATGGGTGCCAACCCCGATGTCGAGGTTGACGATATGGTGCGTTTTGCCCAGATGGGCAGCGCCTATGCCCGCGTCGTCCTGGGCATCGAGCATCCCCGCGTGGGCCTGCTTGCCAACGGCACCGAGGACGAGAAGGGTTCTAACTTTACCAAGGCCTGTTTCCCTGCTATGAAGGCCGCCGTTCCCGGCTTTGTTGGTAACTGCGAGGGCACCGACCTCACCTCAGGCAACTTCGATGTCGTCGTTGCCGATGGTATGTCGGGCAACATCGCGCTCAAGGCCACCGAGGGCGCTGCCAAGTTTTTGCTGCAGGAACTCAAGGGTGCCTTTATGGCCTCGCTCGGCACCAAGATCGCCGCGCTGCTCATCAAAAAGCAGATGCGCGAGATTAAAGCCAAGCTTTCGGGCGACGCCAAGGGCGGCGCGATTCTTTTGGGCCTGCGCGGCGTGGTCCTGATCGGCCATGGTGCCACCTCGGTCGAGGCTGTTAAAAACGGTACGCTTGCGGCGGCCGAAGCCGTGCGCGCCGGGCTGGTCGAGAATGTCGCCAACTCCATGGACGGCATCGTTTTATAACAGCGGCGTTATGCGTCTCGGGGCGTGCGTCGTGGGGTAGAATCAGAACCGTGTCTTGGTACCGCCCGGGCGGTACCATTTTTTGGTATTCATGCACTATGAGAGGAAGCGCTATGGACCGCTCCGAAATCTTCGACAAGATCGCCGAGGTCGCTGCTGACGTTCTGGGCGTCGATGTTGCCGAAATTAGCGATGAGACCACCTTTGACGACCTCGATGCCAACTCGCTCGAGCGCCTGCAGCTGGTTACGGCTATCGAGGACGAGTTCAACCTCGAGATCGATGACGAGACCCTGCTCTCGCTCAACTCTGTCGCCGACGCCGTCGACGCTATCGAAGCTGCCAAGGAGGCCTAAGTCTTGGCTTTATCCGACCGACTTACGCGCGCCCAGGAAATCCTGGGCCACGAGTTCAACAATAAGGTGCTGCTGCGCGCGGCGCTTACGCATCCTTCGGCAGTCGAGGGCCAGCCGGTTTCTGCCAGCTATGAGCGCCTTGAGTTCTTGGGCGATTCCATTTTGGGCGCTGTGGTCGCACGCTCCCTGTTTGAGTCCTATCCGGAGTTTGACGAGGGCAAGCTCACGCGCTTGAAGGTGTCGCTTGTCTCGGGCGCTACGCTGTCCGAGGTTTCTCACGAGCTGGGCATCGACGACATCATCATCTTTGGTGCCTCCGAGACCGGTACCGGTGCGCGCGGCCTGCATTCGGCCCTCGAGAACGTCTATGAGTCGCTCGTGGGCGCGCTGTACCTGGATGCCGGCTGGGACGTTGCGGCGGAGTTTATCCATCGTACGCTTAAGCCGCATTTGGCTTCCGAGCGTGCCGAGCATCCTGCGAACCCCAAGTCGTTTTTGCAGGAGTGCGTGCAAGCCGACGGTCACGAGCCCCCGGCGTATAAGCTCGTTGGCTCCGAGGGCCCGGCGCATGCGCCCACCTTTACCGCCGTGGTGTTGGTCGATGGTATTCGCCAGGGTCGCGGCTCCGGCTCCTCAAAGAAGGAAGCCGAGGGAGCCGCCGCGCTCGAAGCACTCGACCGCATGGGTTACACCACCAACGGCGTGATTCTGAACAAGAAGCACGTGTAAGCGAGGAACCGTGTATCTCAAGTCCCTCACGCTCAAAGGGTTCAAGTCGTTTGCCGACCGCGCCCATATGACGTTTGAGCCAGGCCTGACCGTCATCGTCGGTCCTAACGGCTCGGGAAAATCGAACATCTCTGACTCGATTCTGTGGGTCCTGGGCGAGCAGAGCGCCAAGCAGCTGCGCGGCCAGGCCATGGAGGATGTCATCTTCTCTGGCTCGTCAGCGCGCAAGCCGGTGGGTGTCGCCGAAGTCACGCTGGTGCTCGATAACTCGGACCATATGCTGCCCGTCGATTTTGACGAGGTTGCCATCACCCGTCGTATGTATCGCTCGGGCGAAAGCGAGTACCTCATCAACTCGAGTCCGTGCCGCCTGATGGACATTCAGGACATCCTGCACGATTCGGGCCTGGGCAAGGATACGCATTCCATCATCAGCCAGGGCAAGCTCGACGCCATTTTGCAGAGCCGCCCCGAGGAGCGCCGCGCCCTCATCGAGGAGGCCGCCGGCATCTCCAAGCACAAGCGCCGCAAGGAGCGTGCGCTCAAAAAGATTAAGTCGATGGACGAGCATCTGACGCGTGCCCGCGACATCAATAAGGAAATCGCCCGTCAGCTGCGACCACTGGAGCGTCAGGTCGATCGCGCACGTAAGTACAAAGAGCTGTCCTCGCGCGCGAACGAGCTTACGCAGATGCTAGCCGTCGATGAGCTGCGTTCGCTGCAGTCGCAGTGGAACGACCTGGAGAGCCGCTCCAAGGAGGGCGCGGCCGAGCTGGAGCTTGCGCGGTACCGCATGGGCGAAAAGGAGCGTGAGCTCGAGAAGCTCCAGGTCATGCTCGAGGAAAAGGGCCTGTTTGTGGGCGATCTGGGCGAGCAACGCCGTCATATGCAAGATGTGGTCGGCCGCATTAACTCCGACATGCGCCTGCTCGAGGAAAAGGGCCACAACATGGTGTCGCGCCTGTCCGACATGCGCGGGCAGATCTCGAGCTCCGAGCATCAGCGACGTCGCGTGGTCGAGGAGCTCGAGGACGCGCGTGCGCAGCTTGAGGAAGTGACCGGTGCGCACATGCAGGCCCAGGAGGACGTTGACGCCGCTGGTCCTGCTGCCGCTGAGCTCCACGAGCGGCGCGTGGCGCTCGACAATCAGATTTCGCAGCTTACGCGTGAGCAACGCGATGTGCAGCGCGTGGCCGACAACGCCGCGCTCGAGCTCGCCAAGGTGAAGGACTCGCTGAGCAACGCTGAGGTCGAGGACAACATGTATGTCTCGCGCCTGGAGCAGATTGACGAGCAGCTCGAGGAGGTCACGGCCTCGCTCGAGAGCCGTCGCGACCGTGCGGAGGAGCTTGAGGTCGCTCTTGAGGAAGCGCGCCGGGCTCAGGTTGATGCGCGTGAAGCCACCGAAACGGCACGCGCGGCCCTGAAGGACCTGCGTGCCCGCGAGAGCGAGGCGCGCAACAAGCTGTCCGAGGTGCGCTCGGAGCTTGCCAGCCAAAAGAAGCTTGATGCGCGCATGGCCGACAGCTCGCCGCTCGTGAGCCGTCTGGTGGGTGCGCTGGGCGATGACGTAACGGGTCGCCTGGGCGATGTGCTCGAAGCCCCGCGCGAGCTTGAGGGCCTGGTTGAGCAATTGCTCGCTGGCGATATCGATGCGCTGCTGTTCGACGATACGTCTGCGCTTGAGCGTGCCGGTCGTGCCGCTCTGGACCAGAAGAAGGCCTCGGGCGAGGCACTGCTGGTGGCGCGCGGCGTGAGCGGCTCTACCGCCGCTGAGGGCGCCTCCGGTACCCGTCTGGTTGATCGTCTGTCCGTGCGCGCAGGCTACGGTCCCGTCGTCGAGGCGCTGCTCGGCGGCTATTACGTCGTTGACGATCTTGCTGCCGCGCTGTCGGCGCCGGTCGTTGAAGGCGTGACTTACGTGACCCCCGATGGCGCCCGCGTCGCCTGTGGCGGCCTGGTGCGCGTGGGACTCGATGCCGACGAGGCTTCGGGTGCCCTGGAGCGCAAGCGTCGTATTCGCGAGCTGGAGGGCCTGGAGCCCGATCTGGCTGCGGTATTTGAGCATGCTTCGGACCTGTCTCTTATACACAT
>CABSMV010000109.1 GCA_902478935.1 uncultured Collinsella sp.
CTCAAGAACCGTCGCAATATCGTGCTCACCCGCGACGAGAGCTTTGCTCCCGAGGGCGTCGACGTGGTGCATAGTATCGACGAGGCGTTCGCCGCGGTTGCCGATGAGCCCGTTGCCTGGGTGATCGGTGGCGGTGATGTCTATCGGCAGTTTTTGCCGTACTGCGTGGAGGCCGAGGTTACGCACAACCACTGCGTCCATCCCGTGGACACATATTTTCCCAATTTGGACGCCGACCCCGCGTGGGAAGTTGTGCGGCGCGAAGGGGTTGCCACGATTTCCGCGGGCGAGGGTGACGAAGGCCTCGATTATGAGTTCGTGACGTATCGTCGCGTTGATGCGTAAATCGCCTGGCGTGAACGGTATCATCGGGTTGATTGAATGTATGGGGCGGCGCTTAGCGTCGCCTCGTTTGGTATAGATGTGCTGTAAAGAAGGGTGCGGGCAGGCTGCTATGACTGATGCCGTTGAGGTTCTGCGAATTGATTCGCTCGAGGACGAGCGGCTCGATGCCTACGTGCGACTGACCGAGCGCGAGCTGCGCTGCGTGCTGGAGCCGCAAAAGGGCATCTTTATCGCCGAGAGTGCCAAGGTCATCGAGCGCGCGGTGCGTGCCGGATACCAGCCGGTGAGCTTTCTTTTGGGCGAACGCTGGCTCGATCAGATGATGCCGCTGTTTGAGCGCCTGGTTATGCGCGAGGGCGCAGGTCCGGTTCCTGTGTTCGTGGCTTCCATGGAGCTCATGGAGCAGCTGACGGGCTTTAACGTGACGCGCGGTGCGCTCGCGGCGTTTCGTCGCCCGCGGCAGATTCCGGTTGATGAGTTCTTGGGTGGCGTCGTCGAGGCGGCGGGGGAGCGCCCGGTGCGCGTGTGCGTGCTCGAGGGTATTGTCGACCACACGAACGTGGGTGCGATTTTCCGCTCGGCCGCTGCGCTCAATGTCGACGGTATTTTGGTCAGTCCGACGTGCTGCGACCCGCTGTACCGTCGCTCGGCCCGCGTGAGCATGGGCACGGTGTTTCAGGTGCCGTGGACGCGTATTGGCAGCGAGGCTCGTGTGTGGCCGCACGATGGTCTGGCGGCACTGCACGAAGCCGGTTTTTCGTGCGCTGCGATGGCGCTGACGGACGACTCCGTTTCGCTGGACGATCCTGTGCTGCAGGAGGTTGATCGCCTGGCAATCTTTATGGGCACCGAGGGTGCCGGCCTGGGCGCCAAGACTATCGCGGGCTGCGACCGAGCCGTGCGCATTCCGATGGCGCACGGGGTCGATTCGCTCAACGTGGCCGCGGCGAGTGCCGTCGCATTTTGGCAGCTGTGCCCGCACGTGAGCAACGAGTATCACTACCAGTCGGGGCTGTATCATTAGGTAGATAGTTCGCACCGGGCTCTGATTCGGTGTGTTTCGGTCGACGCCGGTCGGTGCTAAGCTGGTATTGGTTTTGTCTTAATTTGCTGTTTTGTCGGTTGACGTGCGCTTTTGGGGAGGGCGTGTGGCTAAGAAATCTACGGCTATCGATGTAACGCAGGGCGTTATTTGGCAGCAGCTGCTCTCGCTGTGCGTTCCCATCTTTTTTAGTTCGTTTTTTCAGCAGGCCTACACGCTTATCGGTACCTATATCGTCGGTCAGTTTGGCGGCAAGCTCGCACTGGGCGGCATTCAGGCCACGATGGTGCTCACCGAGCTCTGCATTGGCTTTTGCGTTGGCGTCGGCGCCGGCTGCGCGGTCATTACCGGTCAGTATTTTGGCCAGCACGATGATGCGCGACTGAGCCTTTCGGTCCATACGGCCATGACGCTCGCGCTGGTGGGCGGTATCGTTTTCTCGATTCTTGGCATGGTGTTCGTTGAGCCCATGCTGGTGCTTATGAACACGCCGCATGAACTGTTGGCCGAGGGCGCGGCCTATGCTCGTTGTTATTTTGCCGCCATGGTTGCGGCGCTGCTGCTCAATATGGGAACGGCACTGCTGCGCGCCGTGGGCGACACGCGCGGGCCTGCTGTGATCATCGCTTCCGGCTGCCTTGTTAATGCGGTGCTGGACGTCATCTTCGTTGCCGTGCTTCATATGGAGGCTTTGGGCTGCGGCATCGCGGTGGCGCTGACCATTTGCTCCAATGCCACGATGATCGTGATTCGTATGATGCACGCACCGGGTGCGTGGCGGCTTTCACTGTCCAAACTCGGCATTGATCCTGGCATTTGTAAGAGCATGATCTCGTGTGGTCTGCCGCTTGGCTTTCAGTCTGCTGCGTATTCGATTTCCAACGTTTTGATTCAGGTGTCGGTCAACTCGTTTGGTGCCGATGTCACCACGGCGTGGGGTCTTTCGGGCCGCTTAGATGGCATTGTCTGGATGGTTACCGAGGCGCTTGGCGTGTCGATTACCACGTTTTCGGCACAGAACTTTGGCGCGCGCAACTACGAGCGCATGCGAAAGGGATACCACACGTCGCTCGTGCTGTCGTTTATGCTCATTGGTGGCCTGTCTGCCGTGTTGCTGGTGTTCTCGGGTCCGTTGTCGCGTCTGTTTGTCGACGATGCTTCGATTTCGGCGTACACCACGACGATTCTTCATTTCATCGCGCCGTTCTACGCGATCTTCTCGATTATCGAAAACGCGTCGGGTTCCATTCGCGGTGCCGGCGTGAGCTTGCAGCCCATGCTGCTCACGATTTTTGGCACTGTCGTGCTCAGGGTGATCTGGGTGTTTGCGATTATGCCGTTCGATCCGTCGCTTGAGCACCTGCTGCTGGTTTACCCCGTAACCTGGCTCATCACGGCCACGATGTTTACCATTTACCACCACAGCGGCAACTGGCTAGGCCGCGCCACCGCCTAATGTTCCATGGGGGACGGAGGAAAACGGATCATTGGCCCGGCGATAAGGCGAAGTGATCCGTTTCTCTCCGTCCCTTTCGGGTTATTTAGTATTCGATGCCTTGGCGGGCTAGGAGTCCTTCGTCGAAGTAGTGTTTGATGGGGCGCATTTCGGTGACAAGGTCGGCGAGGTTCGCGAGGGGCAGCAAGCCCCGGCCGGTGAGCACGAGCTCCGTGGTGGCGGGCTTTATCGCAATCAGTTCCTCGACATCCTCTCGCGCCCCAACGCAGCCGTCGTCTTGCCCTTGCCGTCACCCGTATAGATTTGAACCTTGCCGACTTCCAGTGATGCCATCTCTGTCTTTTCGTGCCCGGCGTCGGTTTATCGCCGTCCGGGTTGGGTATTCTAGAATACATTATTAACCCCAGTAGATGGAGTTCAAGCAGATGGAGATGGATGACAACAAGCGTAGACGGAATATGATCCTCTACGTGCTCATCGCCTTCGTCGTCTACCTCGTGCTCTCGACCGTTCTGTTCCCCAACATCGGTCACACGCAGCAGATTACGAAGACCGATTACTCGACGTTTGTCAAAGCGCTCGATAAGAAGAGTGTCGACAAGGTCGAGTACAACACGGACGATTACTCGATTTATTACACCAAGAAGGGCGAGGACGAGAACATCGCCTACAAGACGACCGGTGTGCCGAATGACGCGGGCTTTACCGATCGCGTGCTTGAATCTGGCGCCTCGCTTGAGTCAGTCGTTCCCGATAAGAACTCGGGTCTGATGACCTACTACCTGCTCACACTCATTCTTCCCATGGCGATTTTCTTCCTCATCGGTTGGTGGCTCAACCGCCGCATGAAAAAGGCTATGGGCGATGACGGCCCGTCGATGAACTTTGGCGGCGGCGGTTTTGGCGGCGGCGGACTGGGTAAGTCCGGCGCGCGCGTTATCGCCTCCAAGGACGTGGGCGTGACCTTTAAGGACGTCGCCGGCCAGGAAGAGGCCAAGGAGTCTCTCAAGGAGGTCGTCGACTTTCTGGAGAAGCCGCAGCGCTACGAGGAGATCGGCGCCAAGCTGCCGCGCGGTGCTCTCCTTGTTGGCCCTCCGGGTACCGGTAAGACCCTGCTTGCCAAGGCTGTTGCCGGCGAGGCCGGTGTTCCGTTCTTTAGCATTTCGGGCTCTGAGTTCGTTGAGATGTTTGTTGGTCGCGGCGCTGCAAAGGTTCGTGACCTGTTTAAGCAGGCCAAGGAAAAGGCCCCGTGTATCGTCTTTATCGATGAGATCGATACCATCGGTAAGAAGCGCGATGGCGGCGGCTTTAGCGGCAACGACGAGCGCGAGCAGACGCTCAATCAGTTGCTGACCGAGATGGATGGCTTCGATAACCACAAGGGTATCGTTGTCCTTGCCGCAACCAACCGCCCCGACAGTCTCGATCCCGCTCTACTGCGCCCCGGTCGTTTTGACCGCCGCATCCCCGTCGAGTTGCCCGATCTGACCGGCCGTAAGAACATCCTCGAGCTCCACGCCAAGAGTGTGAAGACTGAGCCGCCGATCGATCTGACCGCGATTGCCCGCGCCACGCCCGGTGCCTCGGGCGCCGACCTGGCCAATATCATCAACGAGGGCGCCCTGCGCGCCGTTCGCGAGGGTCGCAAGTGCGCGACCCAGGACGACTTCGAGGAGTCGGTGGAGGTCGTCATTGCCGGCCAGCAGCGTAAGTCCACGGTGCTTTCCGACCACGAAAAGCAGGTCGTTTCCTACCACGAGATCGGTCATGCTATCGTAGCTGCCCGCCAAAAGGGTTCCGCGCCGGTTACCAAGATCACCATCGTGCCGCGCACGAGCGGTGCTCTTGGCTATACCATGCAGGTCGAGGAGGACGAGCGCTTCCTGACTACGCGCCAGGAGGTCTTGGACAAGCTCGCCGTCTACTGCGGCGGCCGTGCGGCCGAGGAGCTCATCTTTGGCGAGATGACGACCGGTGCCGCCAACGATATCGAGCAGGCCACCAAGCTCGCCCGTAACATGGTGACGCGCTTTGGTATGTCCGACGAGTTTGGCATGATGGCGCTCGGTACCGTGCAGAACGCGTATCTCAATCAGGACACGTCGCTCACCTGCGCCCCCGGTACGGCTGAGCGTGTGGACGCGATTGTCGCTAAGTTGATTGAGGACGCGCACGATCGCGCCCTGCAGATCCTCAAGGAGAACAAGTTTAAGCTCCACGAGCTGGCTCGTTATCTGTACAAGAAGGAGACCATCACGGGTGAGGAGTTCATGAACCTCCTCACGCGTGAGAATCCGCTGATGCCCAAGCGGCAGTAAAGCCGCGGCCGAGCCAGTAAACGTCGACGCCCCATTTGAGCAGCTTTCTCAAATGGGGCGTTTTGCTTGAGAGGGATGGAAATGAAGATCGTGGTGAGCGCCTGCTTGATGGGCGAGAGCTGCAAGTATAACGGGCTCGACAACTATCATCGCGAGTTGGTCGAGGCCTGCGAGCGTACAGGGACCGAGGTCCTCTTGGTGTGCCCTGAGGTCTTTGGGGGCCTGCCCACGCCGCGCACGCCGTCCGAGATTGTGAACGGCGAGGTTCGTACCTGCGAGGGCGTGTCCGTTGACCTGGAATTTCGCCTAGGCGCCCAACGTGCGCTCGACATGTGCGAGCAGGCGGGTGGGCCGGAAGAGACCGCTGCGTGCATCCTGCAGGACCGTAGTCCCTCGTGCGGCGTGGGCCTCATCTACGACGGAACATTCAGTGGCACCCTCACGGCGGGCAACGGCGTCTTCGTTGATTTACTGCTCCGCCACGGTTATCGCGTGACCCCGGCTAGCGAGTTCGATCCCAGCATGCTGGAGCAATAAAAACCACCACAAGGGTACTGCTCCCTTGTGGTGGTTTTGGGCTAGGCCTAGAGCGTGTGGCCGTAGGCGTTGGCGGCCTTGATGGCGGCGGCGAATTTTTCGTCCGTGAAGGGCTCAGGGTTGCCCTGCTTCCACTCATTGGTGGCGTGAGCATATTCGCACAGGGCGGGGATGTCGGCCTCGGAAAGTCCGACCTGCTCAAGTGTAACGGGCAGGCC
>CABSMV010000110.1 GCA_902478935.1 uncultured Collinsella sp.
TGCTCAGGAGTCTCGTGGGCTCGGAGATGTGTATAAGAGACAGGCGTGCTGCCGCCAAGGGCCTGTTCCTGCTCACTATGAAGCCCATCCTGTATGTGGCCAACGTGGACGAGGATATGCTCAACGACGATCTGGCGCCCATCGATGGTGTTAAGCCACTGCCTATCTGCGCCAAGATCGAGGCCGAGCTTTCCGAGCTCGATCCCGAGGACGCTGCCGACTACCTGGAGAGCCTGGGCCTGGAGCAGCCCGGTCTGGACGTGCTCGCGCAGGCCGCCTACAAGCTGCTTGGTCTGCAGTCGTTCTTTACGGCCGGCGAGATGGAGGTCAAGGCCTGGACGGTGCGTCAGGGCGCGACCGCCCCGCAGGCCGCCGGTGTCATCCACACCGACTTTGAGCGCGGCTTTATTAAGGCCGAGGTCATTGGCTACGACGACTACATCGAGCTCGGCGGCGAGCAGGGCGCCAAGGCCGCCGGGAAGCTGCGTATTGAGGGCAAGGACTATGTCATGGCCGATGGCGACGTCGTGCACTTCCGCTTTAACGTGTAAGGACGACGCATATGTTTAAATATGGCAAAAAAGCTGGCTACATGGGTATTGCTCTGCTCGTGCTTGCGGTGATTCCGCTGGTGGTCGCAGTGTGTGTTATCCCCAACATTGGTCCCGAGGTGGCAACAAAGTTTAATGCCGCCGGCGAGGCGACGCGCTGGGGCAAGAGCTACGAGTTGCTGGCACTGCCGGTGCTCAACCTGCTGCTGAGCGTGGCGACGTACTTTACGGCAGGACGCCAGGCTAAAAACAATGACGACTCCGCCGCCATGGCGCGCATCGTATGCGAGCGCTACCTGCGCAACGGTTGCATCACGGGCGTGTTCCTCAACGTGGTCAACGTTTACTTTATGTACTCGGCGATTACCGGAACGGGCTTTGGCCTTGGTTTCTAGCTTGTCCTTTTAGGCAACGAGCCTGCACATATATTCAATGGCTGCTGCGAGGCCGCCGCTCGATCGTGGTTTAAAGACTATGTCGGCGGCGGTCTCGTTTTCGTATCCGGCGCCACGAAGGGCGAGTGCGATGCCGGCTTCTAGAAGGAGCGGCAGGCCGCGTTGGCTGGTTGCGATTACGGCAGCCTGATTGAGCGGGCAGCTGTGCGTTTGGCATTGGATGGCAAGTTCACCTTGCGCCGGGCAAGGGATCAGAACGGCGGCGACGCGACTTGATAGCAATGCAAATGCTGTGCGCTCATCGGGCGAAAGGCATTCTGCTTCAACGACGACGAGCTTGGGCGGTGCGCTGTTTGTGCGAAGCGTGGCTCGGTACATGCGGACCGAAGAACCCGACATAGAAAACTCCTGTGTATTCGGCAAAACGTAAACTATAGTTTACGTTTATGTTCGGCTCCATTTCAAACTCGGCTGCATGGACGAACGTGCGAAACAGATTCTTGGCAGGCGGGTCGAAGAGACACGCAGGGACCTTGGTATCTCCAAGGTTGATTTTTGTGTGGCGACAGGAATCAGCCGACCCTACCTCGACCGAATCGAAGATGGGACGGCAAATTTCACGCTCAAGGTTCTATTTAAGATCGCGCCCGCACTCGGAATGACGGTGTCAGAACTTCTCGAGGGTATCGAATAGGGCGTTCCCCCGCTGTATTTGACGCTCTTTGGGCGGGTCCCCCTGGTTGCGATGTGCAAAATCGCGAGTATTCAGCACCTGTTCAGCCGTAGATGGTAGCTCGGGCGGCTGGCTTTGCCTTTTTGGCAGTAGTTAATCCACACGCTAAATAAAAATGTGGAATAAATATTTACTAGACGGTCCCCTCGTACTAAAAGTTCGTCTAGCAATCGGCCGATTCTATGCCTCCGGCGGAGAAATTGCAGAATACTCCGATTTTTGCACGGCCCGAGGGGGACCACCTGCCGTTTGGGGCTGCGATAAGCGGAACTGCCTTAGGGATTACGCCATCGGGATGCGGTCGTGGTTGACTTGGCTGTAGAACAGGCGCTGAATCTCGTCCGCATCACGTGACTGGCCGAGTGCCCACATGGTCTTGGCCACGAGCGTCTCGGTGGTCATGTCGTCGCCGCGCAAAATACCCGGATGATCGGCGTAAGCTCGGCCGACCTCATAAACACCCAGGTCAAGGCCCTCTTCGGGGACCTGCGTGGTCATAACGACGGTGCGACCCGAATCGACCCAGCGGAAAATTGCCTCTTGGAACGACTCGCCCGACTCACCAAACTCGGGAATACCGCCAATGCCAAAGGTCTCCAGGATTACAGCATCGTAGCTATCGGCAAGGGCGTCGAGGATGCTCGGGTTTACGCCGGGCGTAAGCTTGAGTACAAATACGCGCGGGTCGATGCTGTCGTAGAAACGCACCGGGTTTTCGCCCTGACGAGTGCCGTGGAGCCCGTTGCGCACGATGCGGTCGTTGCGGATGTAGGCAATGGGCGGATAGTTGACGCTGATGAACGCGTTAAAGCTCATGGTGCGCTGCTTGCGGGCGCGCGTGCCGGCAATGGCGACGCCGCCAAACACGATCGACACATCGTGCGAATGCTCGTCGAGCGCATAGAGCAGGCTCTGATATAGATTGAGTTTGGCGTCAGTAAAGGGGTTGCCCATGGGCTTTTGCGAGCCGGTGAGCACGATGGGCTTGGGGCTGTCCTGAATCAGGTAGGAAAGCGCTGCCGCGGTGTAGCTCATGGTGTCGGTGCCGTGCAGGACCACAAAGCCGTCGTGGTCGGCATAGCCTTCGACGATGACATCGCGGATACGCATCCAGTCGCTCGGGCGCATATTGGTGCTGTCGATGTTCATGGGCTGCACGACGTTGAGCTCGCAGAGCCCCAAGATCTCGGGGACGCTCTGGGCGAGCTCCTCACCGGTCAGGGCGGGGGAGAGGCCGTTGCCGTCCTCGGTCGATGCGATGGTGCCGCCCGTGGCGATGAGAAGGATGCGCTTCATGCTGGTATTCCTATCGTATTTGCCGCCGCAGAGGCGGAGTCGTTCGGCAGTATTGTGGCACAGAGCGTCCAATGTGCAAACGTATTACATCATCTGTAACGTCTGGTAACACTTCGATTGCCGTCAAATAGAGGTCCAGGTCATGCGTTTGCCGTGCGCTGATGGCTGCGAGGGACGAGAAACCCCATATAACGTGTACACTATGGAGGTTATTTTCGTTCATTCACGCGGGTGGGCACCGGCTCCCCGCCAACAAGAGGGGGAACCATGGATCAAAAGGCTTCCGCAAAGGTCCTCGTACTCGACTTTGGTGCGCAGTACGGTCAGCTCATTGCCCGTCGCGTCCGCGACCTCAACGTGTATTCCGAGATTGTCCCCTGCGACATCTCGGCCGACGAGATTCGCGAGATGAACGCCTCTGCGCTCATCCTTTCTGGCGGCCCGGCCTCCGTGTACGCCGAAGACGCTCCGTCCATCGACCCCGCCATCTTTGACCTGGGCCTTCCCGTCCTGGGCTTTTGCTACGGCCATCAGATCACGGCCGTGACGCTCGGCGGCAAGGTCGGTCACTCCGAGGTGGGCGAGTACGGCCGCGCCACCATCACGCGCACGGCCGGCGCCAAGCTCTTTAACTCCACACCCATGGAGCAGACTGTGTGGATGAGCCATCGCGACGCCGTTTCCGAGGTGCCCGAGGGCTTTACCGTTACCGCCAGCACCGACGTGTGCCCGGTTGCTGCCATGGAGTGCCCCGAGCGCAAGATCTTCACCACGCAGTTCCACCCCGAGGTCAAGCACTCCGAGTATGGTCAGCAGCTGCTGAGCAACTTCCTGTTTGAGATCTGCGGCCTGGAGCCCAACTGGAGCATGGACAACCTGGTCGAGACCATGACGGCCGAGTTCCGCGAGAAGGTCGGCAACGACCGCGTGATTCTGGCCCTGTCCGGCGGCGTCGACTCCTCCGTCGTGGCTGCGCTGGGTGCTCGTGCCGTGGGCAAGCAGATGACCTGCGTGTTCATCAACCACGGCCTGCTGCGCAAGGGCGAGCCCGAGCAGGTGGAGGAGGTCTTCACCAAGCAGTTTGACGTCGACTTTATCCACGTTCACGCCGAGGACCGTTATGCCGAGCTTCTGGCCGGCGTGACCGAGCCCGAGGAGAAGCGCCGCATCATCGGTACGCAGTTCTGGAAAGAGTTCTTCGCCGTGGCGCAGCAGCTCGAGACCGATGGCAAGCCGGTCAAGTACCTGGCTCAGGGCACCATCTACCCCGACATCATCGAGTCCGGCGCTCGCAAGACGGGCGGTAAGACGGCAACCATCAAGAGCCATCACAACCTGATCCCGTTCCCCGAGGGCGTGCACTTCGACCTCATTGAGCCGCTCGACCACTTCTTTAAGGACGAGGTCCGCGCGCTTGGTCTGGCGCTCGGCCTGCCGGGTCACATCGTGTTTCGTCAGCCCTTCCCGGGCCCGGGTCTGGCCATCCGCATCATCGGCGCGGTCGATAGGGAGAAGCTCGAGATCCTCAAGAACGCCGACGCCATCGTGCGTGAGGAGCTCGATGCCTACAACCAGCGCCTGTTTGAGCAGACCGGCGAGCGCAACTCCGAGCACAGCTGCTGGCAGTACTTTGCGGTCCTGCCCGATATCAAGTCCGTTGGCGTTATGGGCGACGAGCGCACCTACCAGCGCCCGATCATCCTGCGAGCCGTCGAGTCCAGCGATGCCATGACCGCCGACTGGGCCAAGCTGCCCTACGACGTGCTTGCCCGCATCTCCGGCCGCATCGTTGCCGAGGTTCCCGGCGCCAACCGCGTGTGCTACGACATCACGTCTAAGCCGCCCGCGACGATCGAGTGGGAGTAGGCTGACAGGGTTCTGACCTGCACTTTTGAGTGCCGCACTGTGCTCCTGAGTTTCGTTTCGTACGAGAGTTACGGCAAAACCACCAGCGACATTGGTGAGTAAACTCGATTATCGAGCCTCCGTTCCCATGTTGGAACGGAGGCTTTTTCTTTGCCTTTTTACTCTCTTTCACCTGCGATTTCGCGATTTACTCCCCGTGTTTCAAGATGGAAGCGTTTGGTTGCGAGGCACGCCGGTGTGAGGGCCTGAGCCGTCAGGCCCCGCACAGGGGGACCGCGATGGTGGCCACCGCGCCGCCCGAGGGGCTGTTGGCGAGCGAGACGGAGCCCCCGTGGGCGCTCGCGGCCTCGGAGGCGGCGTGGAGGCCGAGCCCGTAGTGGCGGCCTCCGTCGCGCGAGGAGCGGGAGGAGTCGTCTGTGAAGAGGCGCTCGCAGCCGCGTTCGAGGGCGGCGGGAGAGAAGCCCGGTCCGTCGTCGGACACCTCGATGACGAGGTGTCCGCCCGCGACGTCGCAGGAGACCGCCACGCGCGAGCGCGCGTGCTCGGCGGCGTTGGCCACGAGGTTCGCGGCGGCTCGCGTCAGGGCGGTTCGGTCGAGCGGGGCCTCGGGCGCGCCCGCGACAGCGGGGCCCGTGGCCGCGTCGAGCGTCACGCCTCGCGACCGGGCGATCTGGGCGGCCTCGGCGAGGACCTGCTCGCAGAGCTCGGCCGGCCGCATGGGGGCCCTCTCCGCCCCGCCGGACCCGAGCGAGGCCTCGATGAGCAGGCGCACGTAGCCGTCGAGCCTTTCGACACTGCCGGCTATGTCGCGCGCGGCGGCCGCGAGATCGGCGTCTTTCTCGTCTTCCAGCTCCTCCGCCACGAAGTCGGCGTTGGCGCGCAGCACGGTGAGCGGCGTCTTGAGGTCGTGGGCGAGCGATGCCACCTGCTCGCGCTGCCCCCGCTCCGCGGCCCAGCGGGCCTCGAGCGACTCGGCGAGGGAGGCCCGCATGGCGTCCATCGCGGCGAGGACGTCGTTCACCTCGCGCGCGTCGGCGCGGGGGAGCTCGACTTCGCGG
>CABSMV010000111.1 GCA_902478935.1 uncultured Collinsella sp.
TTTTTCGAGCACGCTTTTCGCGAGGCGGCCGCCGGGCGCACGCTGTCTGCCGACGATGTCTCTCGCTGCCTGGCCGTCTTGCGCGACGGTGAGCACGAGGCTACGTCGCTTCGCGATGACGTGCTGCTTTCGTATCGCGGCCGCGTCATTCGCCCCAAGACGCTCGGCCAAAAGCGCTATGTGGATGCCATCCGCACGCATGCCATCACGTTTGGCCTGGGTCCTGCCGGCACCGGTAAGACCTATCTGGCCATGGCGCTCGCCGTTGCCGCGCTCAAGCGTCACGAGGTGGGCCGTTTGATCTTGACGCGTCCGGTTGTCGAGGCGGGGGAGAATCTGGGCTTTTTGCCCGGCACCCTCGAGGAAAAGATCGATCCCTACATGCGTCCGCTTTACGACGCCCTTTTTGACATGATGGATCGCGAGCGCACCGATGAGCTTATGGAGCGCGGCGTGATCGAGATCGCCCCGCTTGCCTACATGCGCGGCCGCACGCTGAGTGATGCCTTCGTGGTGCTCGACGAGGCACAAAATACCACGCCCGAGCAGATGAAGATGTTCCTGACGCGCCTGGGCTTCAACTCCAAGTTCGTGATTACCGGCGACCTGAGCCAGCGTGACCTGGTGGGTCGTCGTGGTGGCTTGGCGGATGTCGAGAAGATTTTGGGCCGTGTCGATGATGTCGCATTTTCGCACCTCGAGCGTGCCGACGTGGTGCGCCATGCCTTGGTGGGACGTATCGTCGAGGCATACGATACTTATGATGATGTGCGCGAGAAGCGCGTACGTGACCGAAAGGAGTCCCGTTGAGTGTATTGATCAGCAACGATGCCGAGCTCGATACGCTGCTCGACGCGCAGGAGGTGGAGCACATCTGCGAGGTTGTGCTTGCCGCCGAGGGCGTTGAGCGTGAAGTCGAGATTTCCCTTTCGTATGTCGACGAGGACGAGATGCACGAGCTCAACCACGAGTGGCGCGGTATCGACCGCACCACCGATGTGCTCTCGTTTGAATGCGACTCGGCCTTTGACGAGGATATTCCCGCCGACGAGACGCTCGAGCTCGGCGATATCATCTTGGCCCCGCAGGTTATTGCCCGTCAGGCCCCCGGTTTTGGCAATAGCCCCGCTGACGAGTGTCGTCTGATGCTCGTACACGGCATGCTGCACCTGCTGGGCTATGACCATATCGAGGACGACGAGGCCGAGGTCATGGAGGCCCGCGAGGACGCCATCCTGCGCGATCTGGCGCTCGAGCGCGGCGAGAACCCCAAGCTAGTCCACGTCGGCCCCATCACCAACCACGCCCACGACTAGGAGCCGTCTATGATTCCCGGATCGAACAAGGACCATCCGTCCTTCTTAAAGTCGTTTTCCTACGCCATGGAGGGCTTCGTCACCGCCGTCAAGACCGAGCGCAACATTAAGGTCATGCTCGTGGCGGGCGTGTGCACCGTCATTGCTGGCTGTATCGTGGGCCTCGACATTGCCGAGTGGGCCACGATTATCATCTGTTGCGGCCTGGTGATTCACGGCGAGCTGTGCAACACCGCTATGGAGGCTATCGTCGACCTGGCGACCCAGGAGCTCCATCCGCTGGCCAAGCGTGCGAAGGACATCGCCGCCGCCTCTGTATACATTCTTTCCATCACCGCCGCGATTGTAGGCGTGCTGGTATTTGCCCACGCGCTCGGCTTTATTTAGAAAGGGATTCCCATGTCCGACAATATGCAGCCTACCGATGAGATCCTGGACGACGAGACTTTGGACGCGGTGGATACCGAGGGGCTCGAGGATGTCGAGGAGTTCGATCCGTTTGAGGGCATGAGCGATGAGGAGCTCGACGCCCTGTGCGACGAGGACGACAACCTCGCGGGCTTTGGCGACGTTGAGCCTGGTTTTCGCAGCGGCTTCGTGGCCCTGGTCGGACGCCCCAACGCCGGCAAGTCCACGCTGCTTAATGCCTGCTATGGCAAGAAGGTCGCCATCACCTCACCGGTGGCCCAGACGACCCGCCGCCGCATGCGCGCCGTCGTCAACCGTCCCGGCTACCAGCTGGTCTTTGTCGATACCCCGGGTATTCATAAGCCCAAGGACGGTCTGGGATCCGAGCTCAACAAGAGCGCGTTGTTCGAGCTGAACGATGTCGATGTCGTCGCGTTTTTGATTGATGCCACCAAGCCGATTGGCAGGGGAGACGCTTGGGTTGCCGAGCGCGTCAGATGCGCCCGTTGCAAGAAGGTCCTGGTGCTCACCAAGGCCGATGAGGCCGATCCCGCCCAGGTTATGGAACAGCTCAAGGCCGCCCACGAGCTCATGGAGTATGACGACGAGATCGTTACGTCGTCGGTCAAGAACTTCAACGTCGATGCCTTCATCGAGACCGTTGCGCACTTTTTGCCCGAGGGTCCGCGTTGGTTCCCCGAGGACATGGGTACCGACGCTTCCGATGAGACGCTCGTTGCCGAGTTTGTGCGCGAGAAGGTCTTGCGCCGCACCCGTGATGAGATCCCGCACTCCGTTGGCGTGATCTGCGATGCGCTCGAGCAGACCAAGAAGGTACTGCGCGTGCACGCCACCATTTACGTCGAGCGCGAGGGCCAAAAGGGCATCATCATCGGCAAGGGCGGCGAGATGATCAAGCATATCGGTATCGATGCCCGTCGCGATCTTGAGCGCATCTTTGGCACGCAGGTCTTTTTGGAGCTGGACGTGAAGGTCAAGGCCGGCTGGCGTGACGACGAGGCCCAGATTCGCCGCTTTGGGTATAGCGCCGAGGACTAAGGGCGCGCAGCGCTCATGGCAGGCTCACGGACATATCGCACAAAGGTACTCGTCCTCGATAAGACCAAGCTCAAAGAGACCGACCTGATCCTGACGATGCTTGACGAGCGGGGTCGGCAGGTTCGTGCCGTGGCAAAGGGTGCGCGTAAGCCCGGCGGGCGGTTGGCGGCACGCTGCGAGCTGTTCTGTACCGTCGATATGCTGCTCGCACATGGACGGTCGCTCGACGTGGTTTCTCAGGCCGAGCTTATGGAAGCGCCGCTCGGCGCCGCGCCCGATTACGAGACGACTTGCGCCGCAAGCGCGATTGCCGAGGTCGCGCGCGTGTGCTCGTTCGAGGACGCCGAGGACCCGTTTACCTTTGCCATCACGCAGCGGGCGCTCACGCTTGTCGGCAGCGGGCTCGACTCGGCGCATATGGACCTGCTCGTGGCGGCCTTTGTCTTTAAACTGCTGTCGCACGTTGGCTATCGCCCCGATTTTTCGGCCTGCGTGCTGTGCGGAGACCCCATGTTGTCGTATTTTTCGCCCCAGGCGGGCGGTCTCATGTGCGGGTCGTGCGCTTCGAGCGTTCCGGGTGCCGAGCTGGTGTCGACCGGTGAGGTCGCTTGGCTGCGCGCCCTCATGTCCATGACCTTCGATGCACTCATGGCCGAGAGGATCGACCCCCATACCGCAGCCTTTTTGCTGGGGCTTTCGCATGTGTGGGCTGCGACGCACACCGATCAGCGCCTCCGTGCGATGGAATTCATGTTGGGTCGGTGATGATGCGCAGGCGCGGGTTGCTTGTGGTAACATACCGACTTGTTGGTACCTCGACCTTGGTTGCTCGCTCCACCGGCGGCTTCCCAGTCCGAGGCGAATCGAGTCGCCCGAGGGCGACGTAAAACGAAAGGTGAAACAATGACTGTTTCCAAAGAGCGCAAGGCGGAGCTGACTGCCCAGTTCGGTAACACCCCGGTCGACACCGGCAATCCCAAGGTTCAGGTCGCCATCCTGACCGAGCGCATCAAGGAGCTGACCGAGCACATGAAGTCCCACCAGAAGGACTTCCACACTCGTCGTGGCCTGCTCATGCTCGTCGGCCGTCGTCGTCGTCTTCTCTCCTACATCAAGAAGAACGACATCGTCGAGTACCGTGAGCTCATCAAGGCTCTGGGCATCCGCGACAACATCCAGTAAGGATTTGTACATGCTAAGAGCGTCCTGCGCAGTGGGGCGCTCTTTTTGTGTAAGGGCGTGAACAATCACGCTCTGAAGCGTGGCGGGGGCAGGGGGCTCGCGTCACATGAGAAGCCCGCAGGCAAGGGGTCTGCGGGGTAAAGGAGAACAATGACACTCGTATCCAAGACCTTTGAGCTGTACGGCAAGACCTACACCTTTGAGTCGGGCGAGCTTGCCAAGCAGGCCACCGGCGCGTGCCTGGTCAAGCAGGGCGACACCACGATGCTCGACACCGTGGTCGTCTCCAAGGAGCGCAAGAACTACGACTTCTTCCCGCTGACCGTCGACTTCAACGAGAAGATGTACGCCGCCGGCCGCATCCCGGGTGGTTACCTCAAGCGCGAGGGCCGTCCCAGCGAGAAGGCCACGCTCACCGCGCGCATGATCGACCGCCCGATCCGCCCGAGCTTCCCGGACGGCTTCCGTAACGAGGTGCACATCGTCGCTACCTCACTCGTCGCTGACCAGGTCAACCCCTTCGACGTCATCAACGTCATGGGCGCCTCCTTGGCCATGACGCTCGGCGGCGTGCCCTTCGAGGGCCCGCTTGCCTGCGTGCGCATCGGCCGCAACGTGGAGACCGGCGAGTTTATCGTCAACCCCACCTATGAGGAGCGCGAGAACTCCGATCTGGACCTGGAGCTGGGCGGCTCTGCCGACTTCATCTCGATGGTCGAGGCCGGCGCCGAGGAGATCTCCGAGGACGACATGCTCGCCGCTATGAAGTTTGGCCAGGAGGCCCTTGCTGCCTTCTGCCAGGCTCAGGACGAGTTCGTCGCCGAGTGGGAGCAGGTCAACGGCGCCATCGTCAAGAAGGAGTACCCGCTCGACCAGCCCGTCGAGGAGGTCCAGGAGCGCATCTTCGCCCACTACGACGAGATGGCAGCCGCCCTTCGCGACGCCGACAAGCTCTCCCGTATCGGTAAGGTCGAGGCTCTGAAGGAGTCCATCCGCGCCGAGTTCACCGAGGAGGAGCAGGCCGCTTGGGAGCGCGAGATCCCCGTGGCGCTCAAAAAGCTCGAGAAGAAGGCCATGCGCACCATGGTCGTCGAGACCGGCGAGCGCGTCGACGGCCGTGCTGCCGACGAGATCCGTCCCATCATGGTGAAGGACAACTACCTGCCGCTCGTTCACGGCTCCGGTCTGTTCCAGCGTGGCCAGACCCAGGTGCTTTCCGTCCTGTCGCTCGGCATGCTCAACGAGGGCCAGCGTCTGGATACCATCGAGCCCACCGAGGGCAAGCGCTACATGCACCACTACAACTTCCCGCCGTTCTGCACCGGCGAGACCGGCCGCATGGGCAGCCCCAAGCGCCGCGAGATCGGTCACGGCAATCTGGCCGAGCGCGCTCTGCTTCCGGTGCTTCCCGACGAGAACGAGTTCCCCTACGCCATCCGCGTCGTCTCCGAGGTCATGGAGTCCAACGGCTCCTCTTCGATGGCTTCGACCTGCGGCTCCACGCTCGCCCTTATGGACGGCGGCGTGCCCATTAAGCGCCCGGTCTCCGGTATCGCCATGGGCCTGATCCAGGAGGAGGGCAAGACCGTGGTTCTGTCCGACATCCAGGGTCTCGAGGACTTCCTGGGCGACATGGACTTTAAGGTCACCGGCACCACCGAGGGCATCACCGCCCTGCAGATGGACAACAAGGCCACCGGCCTCACCTTCGACATCCTGGCCCGCGCCCTGCAGCAGGCCAAGGAGGGTCGCGCCTTCATTCTGCAGAAGATGCTCGATGTGATCCCCGAGCCGCGTCACACCACGCGCAGCACCGCTCCGCGTATCGTCTCCATCCCTGTCTCTTATACACATCTCCGAGCCCACGAGACTCCTGAGCA
>CABSMV010000112.1 GCA_902478935.1 uncultured Collinsella sp.
ACGCGCATAAAGAAAGCCTCCCATTTCTCATGTCCAAGAAATGGGAGGCAGTTCATTGTGGGGCGGGCCTTGCTCTTACGGTTAGCGTTTCTTTCCGCGGAAGAAGAAACCGTGCAGTGAAGGCTTGAGGCCGCGGTTGGCGCGACGCTCCTCGATGTGATCGTGGATCGAAGCGACGCGCTCGATGACTTCGTCGGGAATCGGCACATCGGGATTCATGTTCTCGACCTGGCTGACCTCGGCGGCGGCAACCTGGTCGATAATGGGCACATCGTCGTGCGAGATGACGGGCGTGGCGTCTTCTTTCATCTTGCGGTAGCGCTGCATCATGTCGGTCTGCAGCTGCTGGGCCGAAGGCGGCGTCCAGATGATGGCGTTGGCACCGGCGGCGATGGTCTCGCGGATACTCTCGGGCGTCTTGCCGCCCGGTGCGATGAGCGGCAGGTTGGGATAGTGCTCGCGCAGTTCACGTAGGACCTGGGGCGTGTTTTTGCCGGCGGCGATGTTGAGAATTTTGGCTCCGGCGCGCACTTTGGCATGCGCATCATCGTCGCAACGTACGACCGTGGCGATGACGGGGATGTCGGCGATGTTGGTGATGTGCTCGACCATCTCGGCAGTAGCGGGGGAGTTGACCACGCAGCCCGCCGCGCCCTGCATCTCGGAGACGGCTGCCATCTGCACGGAGCGCTTACCGGTCGTAGTTCCGCCGCCCACGCCTACGAAGACCGGGCACTCGGCGACGGTCAGCAGCGCTTGCGTTATGGCGGGCTGCGGCGTGAAAGGGTAGACCGCAAAGACGGCATCGGCGTTGGAGTTGCGGATAACCGCGACGTCGGTGGTGTAAATGAGCGACTTGATGCGTCGGCCGAAGAGCGTAAAGCCGCTGGCCTCCTCTATCTCGTCGGGCATGCGAAGGGCCGCCTTGCGCAAACGCCCGTCGATGGGCAGCGGCTCCATGGGGAGCAGTCCGTTGGGGGTCACGGCTACCTGGGGCTCGGTGAACTCGTCTGCGAGCTCGACCTCGGAGAAATCGACCGAGGCGACGATGTCCTCGTGAACCTCGGCGGGCACATCGATGGGAGCTTGGTCGTTTGCCGCGGCAGGCGTGTCGAAGGAGCTGGTGCCGACAAAGGCGTCGACGCGCTCATTTAGATCGTTGAGGGTATCCATGGAGGCTCGATTCTATGTGATGACGGCCGGCGCGATGCAGCCGGAATAGCGAATGCTAAATCGTTTGACGAGTTGATTTTTCCCCGCCGCGCCATCCGTTAGACCGAAGGGCCGGCGAACGTGAAGGAGCTGTGGTGGCGGGTATCGAGGTGCTATCTTGAATGTCCCGTTTAAAAGAGAGGTGACGCGGTATGGATTTCACAGCAATGTTGGGCTCGATTGGCCTGTGTGTGGCCGCAATCGTTGCCGCCGCGGTCATCTACTTTGTGGTCACGGCCATTAAGGGCAAAAGGGCCGAACGCAAGGAGCGCGCGATGCTTAAACAGCATCGCGACCAGCAGGGCAAACGCGCACAGAGATAGCTTGTTGAGTTTTGGATCCGTGCGCTAGCTGCGTTTTCGAATCAGGGCAATGTAGAAGCCCTCAAAGTCGCGGCTAGGCGGAATGGTGAGCGTGCCGGGCAGGCCGTTGGCGATGGCCGATACCTGACCCGCGGCAATGGCCTCGGTCAGAGCGTTGGACTCGACGCGCGGCTCCTCGCCGGCTTCCTGGGCGCGGCGTGCTTCGCTTTCGCTCGGCGTGCCGTCAAGGGGAATGAGCTCGCAGTCCATATGCTTGTCGAGGGCCTCTTGCAGGGCGTCCTCGTTTTCCTGCGGCATGATCGAACAAGTGGAATAGACGAGCGTGCCGCCCGGCTTGAGGGCACCCATGGCGCGGTCCAGAAGCGCGCGCTGCGAGCGGGCGCACTTGCTCAGCAACTGCTCGGTCAGGCCGCGCAGGCTTTTCTCGTTGCCGCTGATGACGGTGCCCGTGCCGGTGCAGGGGGCGTCGAGCAGGATGCGGTCGAAGCGGAAGAACTCGTCGAGCTCGCGTGCGTCGATGCGCATGACGGGCACGTTTTTGGCACCCTGGCGATGGAGGTTTGATTCGAGCTTCTCGGCGCGGGGGATGTTCATCTCACAGGCGGTGAGGTGTGCCTGTCCCTGCGTGAGGGCGGCGATCTGCGTCGTCTTGCCGCCAGGGGCTGCGCACATGTCCAGGATGTCCTCGCCTGCCTGGGCGCCCAGGACCAACGGCGGCATCATGGATGACAGGCTCTGCAGGTAGATCTTGCCGTCGCGGTAGATGTCGAGGTCCCACAGATCGGAAACCTGGGCCTCGGGCAGGATAAAGGCGTCTGGGTACCAGGCGACGGGGTTGTGGGCGATGCCGGCTGCATCGAGCGCCGCAGCGATGTCCTCGGCGGTCGCCTTGAGCGTGTTGGCGCGCAGCGTGACCGGGCGTGCGGCTGCGGCACCGAAGCCCTCGATCATGAGGTGAGCATCGGCGGGCGCATAGGCGCCGGCGACCGTGTCGACCATAAAGCGCGGCAGGTCGGCGGCGCAGGGAAGGGCGGCAAGCTGGTCGGAAAGCTCGGTAGCAGCAAACTGCCTGAGCTTGAGCTCGGCCTTGACCTGCTTTTTCTGCTTACGACGACGCGGCTTGGACATCCGTCTTTCCTTCCCATTCCATTACATGTCGAGTGTTGTTTTAGTACTGGCTCTCGTGCTTGCTGAAGAAGTCGAAGCGCGGGGGCAGCGGCTTCACGCGGTGCTCGCCGGGCTTCTCGCCCAGGCTCTCCACAAACTCGTCCGTGGAGGCAAAGATGTTATCCCAGCTAAAGAAGGCGACCGGATCGACGTCGAAGTACTCGCAGATGAGCTCGCAGCCGGCCGGCACAATACCGTGCATCAGGACGGTCGCTACGCGCAGCTCGGTAAAGGCGTCGACGAGGGCCTGCGTCATGGCGGCGTCTGCCTCGTTACCCTCGAGCTTGTTGGCGGCCTTGGAGGCATCGCTCCAGCGCTTGTTGGCGGCGCGCAGGTAGTCGTCGCACACGGCGAGCGCTCGGTGCGTCTCGAACTTGTACATGGCCTGCTCAAAGGCGAGGGCTGCCTGCTGGGCGGCTTCGACCACGGTGTCAGAAGCGGCACCGGCGGGGATGCAACCGTTGCGATAGGGACTCTCGTCGCCCTCCTTGACGGCGACGCCGTAGAAGCAGCTGCGGGCCAGGCGGTTGAAGACGCCGGTCAGCAGCGCGCTCTCCTTAAGGGCGGGGTCGATAACGCGCTTGTCGTCGCAGGCGCGCACCTCGTTGCCGTCCTTGTCCTTGCCGGTCACGCGCGTGTCGTATGCCTTGGGGCTAAAGCTCACCGGCTTCTCGGACAGGCCGAGCGACAGCCAATGCGCGCGCATCTGCTCGCAGGTGTAGTGGTTGAGCAGGTCGTCTGCCGGCGGGGGAGGAGTCTGCGAGGACGAGCTGGCCTTTTTGCCCATGTAGAGCAGGTGGTAGCAGGCGCTGACGGTGCTCTGCGTGAGGTTCCAGCCTAGGGCCTCCCACATGGCGGTCTGCGCGATACAGTAGAAGTAGATGTTGTCCTGACCGATAAACTGGTAGATCTGAGCGTCGTCAGAGCACCACCAGTCGCGCCAGTCGAGCGAGCTGTGCTGGTAGGTGGGCGCGGGCACCTGCGTGGAGTCGGCAGCGGGCTCGCCCATGAGGGCGGCATCCTGGGCGGCGACGCCCTCGGTCACGCCGGCGGCCTTGGCATCGCGCGCGAGCACGGTACGCGTATAGCTGATGGGCGCCCACAGGCTCTCGGGCCAGCACCAGCAGGTGACGTCGGAGACGCCATCGACCTCGGGCACCGGAACGCCCCAGTCGATGTTGCCGGTGATGCGGAAGGGCACGAGCGCCTTGCCGCTGCGGAAGCGCACGCCGCCGTTGGCGAGCACCGCATGGGCGTCGTCGCGCTCCTTCCAGCTGGGGAAGGTGACGGTAAAGCTGCTCTTGTTTCCCTCGGGCTCCAGCACGGTGTGCTCGGGCAGCTGGTCCTCGACGGCGTCGAAGGCCTCGCGGAACTTGTTCTGAATATAGAGCTGTGCCGGCAGCAGCCACTCCTCTATGGTCTTGGAGACCACGGAACGAACCTGCGGGTTCTGGGCGAGCTTGGCGGTGTAGGTCTTCATAAAGTCGAGGTAGGCCGGCAGGTCGAAGTAGAGGTTGTCTACCGGGCGCAGCTCGGGCACCTCGCCGGTGAGCTGGCTCTTGGGCGCGATGAGCTCCTCGGGCTCAAACTGGTGACCCAGGTCGCACTCGTCGGCATAAGCCTTCTCGGACTTGCAGCCCTGGATGGGGCAGCGGCCGATCACCTGGCGGCCGTTGAGGAACGTGCCGGCCTTGGCATCGTAGAACTGCAGCGTGGAGCGCTTGGAGATGGTGCCCTGCTCGTGCAGGCGCTCGATAATCTCGGCGGTTACCTCGTTGTGAATCTGCGCAGCCGGCTCAAGTCCCGAGCCGCCGTAGATATCGCAGCTGATGTTGTAGTTGTTGAGGGTCGCGGCCTGGCGGGAGTGATTGGACTCGACATACTCGCCGATGGACTTGTCGTAGCCCTCGTTCTCCTTGAGCTTGCGGTAGCTCTCCATGATGGGCGAGCCATAGCAGTCGGTGCCCGAGGTGAAGATGACGTTCTCGCGGCCCAGACGGTCGCGCAGGAAACGGGCGAAGAAGTCGGCCGGGACAAAGACGCCGCCAACGTGGCCAAAGTGAAGGCCCTTGTTGCCGTAGGGCTCGCCGGCGGTAACGATGGCGCGGCGAGGCCAGCTGGGACGGTCGTTCATGGAGTATTTGGATGCCATGGGACTCCTTCGCATATGGTGAGAGCGCGGCCGGGCGCGGGGCTCGGCGGCGCGGTGGTCAATTCGTGCATATCGTTCGACATTATCGCACATGCTGACGGGTACGTGGCAGGGGCGCTATCCTAAGATGCTATGAATGAGATTTCCAACATACATGCGTTTGAAGACGAGGAATTTCTGCACGCTTGCTTCGTGTGGGGGATGGTCGTAGTCGGCGTGTTTGCCGTGTGCCTGGTGCCGGTGTTTATGCTGCTGGGCGGGCCTGCAGACTTGGATGCGGCTGACGCGGGCGGCTGGATGGCTGTCGTGGGCTGGATAGTCGGCTTGGCTGCGATCTCAATGGCGTCGTTCGCCGTGCACGAGCTGGTGCACGGTGTGTTTTTTAAGCTGCTGGCGCCTGCGGGCGCGAAGGTGACCTTTGGGGCGAATCGCGAGACAGCGATGATCTATGCCTGCGCCGAAGGCGTTGTGTATTCTCGCCGGCGGTACGTGGCGGTTTGCCTGGCACCGACGGTTGTTGTGACGACAACGCTTGCCCTGGGGTTTGCGTTTTCGGGCCATCCGCTGCTGTGCTACCTGGCGGCCGGCTTGCATTTGTCGGGCTGTGTGGGCGACTGGTATTACGTGCGGATCATCTTGCGCGACCGCCGCATTGTTGCCTGCGAGGACACGTCCTTCGGCGTGCGCTTTTTTGGGTGAGGAGATGTCGATGAAGCCGTTGTTGCTGCATGCGTGCTGTGCGCCGTGCTCGCTTGAGCCGGTCCGCCTGCTGCGCGAGGAAGGGTTTGAGCCCACAATCTGCTGGACAAACCCCAATATTCAGCCTCACGATGAATGGCAGCGGCGTTTGGACGAGCTGCGCCG
>CABSMV010000113.1 GCA_902478935.1 uncultured Collinsella sp.
TGCGTGGACGACGGCCGACCTCTACGCCCGTCGTCCACGCAAGCGCAAGGCCGTCGTCGACCAGCTCGCTCGCGAGCTCGAGGCCGAGGACGACGCCGCTGCCGCCGACACCTCGAAGGGAGGCGATGAGTAATGCCTATCGGACCTGCGCGCATGCCGCTCTTCGATCACCTGGGAGAGCTCCGTCGCCGCCTGACTATCGTGGTCGTGTCGGTGTTTGCCGCCGCCATCGTGCTGTATTTCGCCACGCCCGTGGTGCTCGACATCTTGGAAGACCCCATCCGCTCCTTTGTGCCGGACGGTAAGTTCTACATCACCACCACGCTCGGCGGCTTTGGCCTGCGCTTCTCGCTGGCCATCAAGATGGCCGTGGTCATGTGCACGCCCATGATCATCTGGCAGATTCTGGCATTTTTCCTGCCGGCACTGCGTCCCAACGAGCGCAAGTGGGTTGTGCCCACGGTGCTCGCCTCGACGGTGCTGTTCTTCCTGGGCGCAATCTTTTGCTACTTCATCATTATCCCGGCAGGCTTTGAGTGGCTCATCGGCGAGACCTCTGCCGTCGCAACCGCGCTGCCCGACCTGGAGAACTACGTCAACATGGAGCTGCTCTTTATGATCGGCTTTGGCGTGGCGTTTGAGCTGCCGCTTATCATCTTCTACCTGTCCGTCTTCCACATCGTGTCCTACGCGGCCTTCCGCGGCGCCTGGCGCTACGTGTACGTGGGCCTGCTTGTGGGCTCGGCTGTGATTACGCCCGACGGCTCGCCCGTTACGCTGGGCCTCATGTATGGTGCCCTGCTCTCGCTCTACGAGATTTCGCTCGCCATTGCCCGCGTGGTCATTACCGCGCGCGAGGGCAAGGAGGGCTTGTTTGTGAGCCGTCTGGACCTGTTCTCGGACGATGAGGACGACGAGGAGTAAATCGGTATGCACGAGGTTGGCATTGTCAACGGCATACTCGATACAGTGATTCGCGCGGCGCGTGGGGCGGGGGCCTCTCGCGCCGTTTTGGTAACACTTCGTATCGGGGATATGACCGAGGTCGTGCGCGAGGCGCTCGACTTTGCCTGGGAGACGTTTCGCGACGAGGACCTGCTCACGCGCGGCTGCGAGCTTGCCGTAGAGGAAGTCCATCCACAAAGCGAGTGTCTGGACTGCGGTGAGGTCTTTGAACACGACCGTTTCCATTGCCGCTGTCCCCAGTGTGGTGGTGCCAACGTGCGCCTGCTGCACGGCCGCGAACTCGACATCGCAAGTATCGAAATCGAAACCCCCGACGATTAGCCCATCAGCCACCTGGGGACGGGGTATAAAGGGGCAAAAGTAAGGAGCGCTGAGTATGGCTGAGAAAACGATTGATATCGCGTCGCCGATTCTGTCGCGCAATGAGCGCCTGGCAGATCAGCTGCGTCAGCGATTTAATGAGGCAGGCACCTATGTGATCAACGTCTTGTCGAGCCCTGGCTCGGGCAAGACCACCACGATCCTGGGCACCAACGAGCGCCTGCGTGACAAGGCGGGCCTGCGCTGCGCCGTCATCGAGGGCGACATCGCCTCGGACGTCGACGCCATCACCATGAAGGAAGCCGGCATGCCTGCCATCCAGATCAACACGGGGGGCCTGTGCCACCTCGAGGGCAACATGATCATGGAGGCCGTCGACGCGTTCGACCAGGCTGTGGGTCTGGAAAACATCGACGTCATCTTTATCGAAAATGTGGGCAACCTGGTCTGCCCGGTCGACTTTGACCTGGGCGAGAACCTGTCCATCATGATTCTCTCGGTGCCCGAGGGCGACGACAAGCCCATCAAGTACCCGGGCATCTTCCAACACGCCGGCGCGCAGCTGCTCAACAAGGTCGACGTGGCTCCGGCTTTCGATTTTGACATGGATAGGTATACTAAGACACTCGATGACCTCAATCCGCAGGCGCCGCGGTTTGCCGTGAGCGCGCGCAAGGGCGAGGGCATGGATGCCTGGTGCGATTGGCTCATCGGGCAGATTGAGCAAGCAAGGGCGTAAGTCGGCCGCCATACGGGCGGGCGTAGCCGCAGAGATACGAGATAGGAGCCTCTTTTGAAGCTCATCATCGCCGAGAAAAACGACGCCGCGCGTCAGATCGCCGAGCGTCTGTCCACGGGTAAGCCCAAAAAGGACAAGGTGTACAACACCGCCATCTACCGCTTTGAGTGGAAGGGCGAGGAGTGCGTGACGATCGGCCTTGCCGGTCACATCCTTGCGCCTGATTTTTGCGACAGCGTGCTGTTCGATAAAAAGCTGGGCTGGTATTCGGTTACCGAGGACGGCGAGATACTGCCGGCCGACATGCCCGATGGCCTGGCGCGTCCGCCTTACGACACCAAGCGTAAGCCGTTCCTTGCCGATGGCATCTCCATTAAGGGCTGGAAGCTCGAGAGTCTGCCTTACCTCACCTGGGCGCCCGTCATTAAGTTGCCGGCTGAGAAAGAGCTCATTCGCTCGCTTAAGAACCTCGCCAAAAAGTCCGACAGCGTCATCGTTGCCACGGACTTCGATCGCGAGGGCGAGCTGATCGGTTCGGACGCCCTCAACAAGGTGCGCGAGGTGGCGCCCGACTTGCCGGTCGCCCGCGCCCAGTATTCTTCGTTTACCAAGGCCGAGATCACGCAGGCCTTCGATAACCTTGTCTCGCTCGACCAGAACCTGGCCGACGCCGGCGAGAGCCGTCAGCACATCGACCTCATTTGGGGTGCGGTGCTCACGCGCTACCTGACGCTCGCCAAGTTTGGCGGCTTTGGCAACGTGCGTTCCGCCGGCCGCGTGCAGACGCCGACGCTTGCCCTGGTGGTCGAGCGCGAACGCGAGCGCATGGCGTTTGTGCCCGAGGACTATTGGCAGATTCGCGGCATGGGCGCCGCGCAAGGCGCTGCCGAGGACGATCGCTTTAAGATCGCGCACAAGACGGCGCGCTTTACCGACAAGGATGCTGCTGAGACGGCGTACGGTCACGTTGACGGTGCCAAGACGGCAACCGTCGCCGCGGTGACCAAGCGCTCGCGTAAGCAGCAGCCGCCCACGCCGTTTGCGACGACCTCGCTGCAGGCTGCCGCCGCGGCCGAGGGCATCTCGCCTGCGCGTACCATGCGCATCGCCGAGTCCCTCTACATGGCCGGTCTCATCAGCTACCCGCGTGTCGACAATACCGTGTACCCTGCGACGCTCGACCTGGGCGCCGTGGTGAGCGACCTGGCAAAGATCAACCCGGCGCTGGCGCCTGTGTGCAAAAAGGTGCTCGCCGGTCCCATGAAGCCCACGCGCGGCAAAGTCGAAACCACTGACCACCCGCCTATCTACCCTACGGGCGAGGGCGATCCGTCCACACTCGACGGCGGCCAGCGCAAGCTCTACGACCTCATCGCCCGCCGCTTCCTAGCGACGCTTATGGGTCCCGCGACCATCGAGAACACCAAGCTCGAGCTCGATGTGAACGGCGAGCCGTTCGTGGCCTCGGGCGACGTGCTCGTGACCCCTGGCTTCCGCGAGGCCTATCCGTACGGCCTTAAGCGCGACGAGCAGATGCCGCCGCTGGAGCAGGGCGATACGGTCGACGTGTTCGACATTAAGCTCGAGGCCAAGCAGACCGAGCCGCCCGCGCGCTACAGCCAGGGCAAGCTCGTGCAGGAGATGGAGAAGCGCGGCCTGGGCACCAAGTCCACGCGTGCGAGCATCATCGAGCGTTTGTACGCCGTGCGCTACCTCAAAAACGATCCCGTGGAGCCGAGCCAGCTGGGCATCGCCATCATCGACGCGCTGACGCAGTTTGCCCCGCGCATCACGAGCCCCGATATGACCAGCGAGCTCGATGGCGATATGACCCGTGTTGAGCGCGGCGAGGATACCGAAGAGCATGTCGTGACGCACTCGCGCGCGCTGCTGGCCGGCGTGCTCGACGAGCTGCTCAAGCACACGCAGGAGCTGGGCGACGCCATCAGCGACGCCGTCACGGCCGATGCGCGCGTGGGTGCCTGCCCCAAGTGCGGCAAGGACCTGGTTATGAAGACGAGCGCCAAGACCCGCGGCAGCTTTATCGGCTGCATGGGCTGGCCCGACTGCGACGTGACCTATCCGGTGCCGAGCGGCGTCAAGGTAAGCCCGCTCGAGGGCGAGGCGGCCGTGTGCCCCGAGTGCGGCGCGCCGCGCATTAAGTGCCAGCCGTTCCGCCAGAAGGCCTTCGAGATTTGCGTGAACCCCACGTGCCCCACCAATTACGAGCCCGACCTTAAGGTGGGCGAGTGCAAGGTGTGCGCCGAGGCAGGACGCCATGGCGACCTGATCGCGCACAAGAGCGAGAAGAGCGGCAAGCGCTTTATCCGCTGCACCAACTACGATGACTGTGGCGTGAGCTATCCGCTGCCGGCACGCGGCAAGCTCGAGGCGACGGGCGAGACCTGCCCCGAGTGCGGCGCCCCCATCGTGGTGGTCAACACCGCGCGCGGCCCGTGGCGCATCTGCGTGAACATGGACTGCCCGACCAAGGAGAAGAAGCCCGCCCGCGGCCGCAAGACTGCGACCAAGGCGAGCACGGCGAAGAAGACCACGGCGGCCAAGAAGACGACGGCTAAGAAAGCAACTGCCGCCAAGAAGACGACCGCGAAGAAGTCGACTGCCAAGAAAGTAGCCTCCGACAAGTAACGGCGCGGTCGAAACATTGCCTAAAAAACGAGCGAGGACCCCACGATCCTCGCTCGTTTTTTTTGACCGGCAGTTAGGGACGTTCCTTTTCTGCCGGCAGTTTAGGAACGTCCCTTACTGCCGGCTCGGGAACGACAAAGCACTAGTTCACCTCGACAGGCTTGGCGCTGGGATAGCGCTCCTCAAAATCTAGGCGGTACTTATTGTCATTGGTGCCCGCCACGTTGTCGCGTGACAGCGGCGCCACGATCTCATTCTTGTGGTCCGCAGGCTTGGCGTATTTCAGGCTGATTTCCCAGGCATCACAGATTGCGTCAATGCGGTGATCCAGGTCGTCGTACAGGGCGATGATGTCCTTCCAGGAGCTGTAGTTCTTGGAGCTCGTCGGGACGTCCAGGTCCTCGACGATGTCGTAATACTGCTCGATGGTGTCCTCTGTGCGCTCGGCGACGTCGGCGAGATTTTGACGGGTGGTTCGATCCTCTTCCAGATAGCTGCCGTTGAAGTTCTGCGCGCAGCCACGGACGTAGTTGTCGAGGTCTTCGAGCAAGTCGTAGTATTCGCTCAGTCGGCGGTAGAGATTCTGCTCGGAGAGCGTTGCTTCGCCGCCATCCTCGTCGTCGTCATCGTCATCATCGTCGTACAGGCTGTTGGGATCGCCGAGAGGCTTTATGTCATCGTCGTCGACGTCATGGTGCAGCTTAGCTACCTCGGCAGTCGTCTGCGTGGCGGCGTTGTCGAAAGGCTTGATCACAAAGAAAACGACCAGGGCGATGATGATCGCCACCAGCACAACGATAACGGCGATAAGCGGCCCGGTGCCGCTCTTTTTGGGAGCGGGGGTCTGTGGCGAAGCGGGCGCGTATGCGGGAGCCGGCTGCTGTTGGGGCGAGCCGCTCGCGACGGGTATGCGCTGCGTGGTCTCGACGGCCGCGGGGCCTGCGGCGGGGTCGGGGCGATAGACGAG
>CABSMV010000114.1 GCA_902478935.1 uncultured Collinsella sp.
GATGTGTATAAGAGACAGGCGTGGCCCTATCCCTTTATTTATGCCGAGGGGCTTCCTACCGCGGCAGGCGAATCGTAAAGCGGCTGCCGACGCCCTCGACCGAGGTCACGCCGATGACGCCGCCGTGGCTATCGACGATCCACTTGGCGATGGCGAGCCCCAGGCCCGAGCCCTGCGCTCCGGCATCGCGCGCGTTGTCGGCGCGGTAGAACCGCTCGAACGCGTGAGCTGCGGATTCCTGGTTCATGCCGATGCCCTCGTCCTCAACGCTTATGTCGATCGTGCCCGCGCCCGCATCCGGCGCTACGCCAAACGAGATGGGCGTGCCCGCGTCCGAATACTTGGCGGCGTTTTGCACGATCACGCGCAGAGCCTGCTTCACGAGCGCGACATCGACGGACGCGTCGCAGCGCGGGTCGCTGATAAGCGCAGCGTCAAAGGCCAGCCGATACGTGTGCCCGGCATCGATCATCTGCGATTCCTCGCATACCTCGCCGACCAGTGCGGCCAGGTTGGTATGCGCGCGCCGTAGGACCGTGCGCCCGGCATCGCCGCGCGCCAAAAACAGCAGCTGCTCCACGAGCTCTTGCATGTGCTCGCTTTCGGCCTTAAGGGACGCGATGGATTCTGCCAGCACGTCCGGGTCGTTTTTGCCCCAGCGGTCGAGCATGTTTACGTAGCCCTGAATCACCGCGATGGGCGTGCGTAGCTCGTGGCTTGCATCGTTGACAAAGCGCATCTGCTGCAGCTTTGCCTCTTGCATCTGGCGCAGCAGGCGGTTGAGCGCGACCTCGATGCTTGCCAGGTCGGCGTCGCCGGTGGTGACGCTCGGCGAGTCGACGCTTGCGCGCTCGATGGCCTGCTCCAGTGTCTCCATTTTGCCGCCGGCGAGTTGCATGCGGCCGAGTTCGTCCACGCGCAGGGCCAGGTCGTTGAGCGGCGCCATGGTGCGGCGCACACGGCGAGCGCCGCCGAGCATATCGAGCATGCTGATGACCTGCCAACCTACAACAACGATATAGAGGGGCCAAAGTGCGATGAGGTCCTGCGCGAGGGGGAAGGTCTTGGTGGTACGCGCAAGCTCGACGGTATAGGTGAGCGTTGTCAGGTCCCAGCCGCGCGCGGGCTTCAGCGACATGCCGCGAACGGTGGCGCCGGGGATCCATCCTGCGGTAAACGCGCTGTCGGGCAGTGTCTGGTTGTATCCATAGACGAGGATCGCCGCCGCAATCACCACCAGCAACAGATCGAGCCAGACGTAGCTCATCAGGCGGCGCCACATATAGCTCCAGTTGATGGCGCGGGCGATGGAGGTGACGCGCTTGGCCTCGGCGTTACGTGCGGCAGACATAGCCCACCCCGCGCACGGTCTGGATGATGCGGGCACCGCCGGCGTCCTCGATCTTGGCGCGCAGGTGCGCGATGTGCACGTCGACGTTGTTGGTGTCGCCCACGTATTCGTAGCCCAGCGCCTCGTGCGCAATGCGCTCGCGCGTGAGCACGGTGCCGGCATGTGCCATAAGCAGGGCGAGGACGTCGAACTCGCGGGCGGTCAGCACGATGGGCGAGCCGCCGACCGTGACTTCGCGGCGGTCGGGATCGAGCGCGACCGAACCCACGGTGAGCGCGGCGGGGGAGGGCGCGGCTGAGGTCTTGGCCGAGTCTCCAGCCGGGGGTATCGCAGCGGCACCCGTAGCGCCCTCCCCGGCCCCAACGCCGCCAACGCCCGAAGCCGCCCGCACGGCCTCCGAGCGCTTCAGCGCAACGCGGATCCGTGCGAACAACTCCTCAATCGCAAACGGCTTGGTCAGGTAATCGTCGGCGCCGGCATCGAGCCCGGCCACCTTGTCCATCACGGCATCTCGCGCGGTGACCATAATCACCGGCACATCCTTGTGCTTGCGGACACGCCGCAGGACCTCCATGCCGTTGAGCTGTGGCAACAGCACATCGAGCAGAATCAGATCGTAGTCGCGCTCCAGCGCCAGGTCCACGGCGGTGCGGCCGTCGGCGGCGTGCTCCACCTGGTAGCCCTCGTGCTCCAGCTCGAGCGTCACAAAGCGGGCGATTTTCTCCTCGTCCTCTACGATCAGGATTCGTGCCATACGTGCCCCTATCTGCGATTACTTGTCATCGTTCAGATTTTGCTTGATGCCATCCGCGGCATCGGCGGCGTGATCCATCAGGTTGTTGATGCTGCCGGGCACGTCGCCGTCGCTGTCGATGCGGTAGCGCATGCCAAAGAATAGGCCAAGCAGCATCAGCCATATCGTGGCGCCCCAGGCAAACAGGGCGATGATGGGGATCAGGATAGGAATGTTGAGGATGATCGCATCGCGGCGCGTGGCGATAAACTTTGTGTCCAGGCTCAGGCGGAAGAGCTTTTTGAGGTACTCCCACACGCTGTCCATCTTCTTGGAGAAGTCGGTCTTTTCACTCGACTTTTCGTAGGCGGCCTGCGCGGCGACCATCTCGGCCGAGGGCTCGTCGACCGGCGTGGATTCGGTGGCGGCGTGCGCTGACGTGGTCTGGGTCTTGCCCTGCGACTCGAGCCAAATGATGGCGTCCAAAACGTTGCCGTCGGCGGCGTCGAGCGCGGCCTTGGCATCGGTGTAGCTCACGTTGCACTTGGTGCGGATGGTTTCAACTTTTTCGAGGTCGTCCATGACCTGTCCTTTCGTTCGATGGGCGCGAGCGTTGCGTTCGGCGGCCTGCGTTGCGCGGCGCCGCCCCGCCCCTTGTTCGAACTCTATAGTGCAGGTTATAGATTAAGCGATTCTTGAGCCAAGATTAATGTTGGATGAGTTTTTGGGTAGCGGTGGGAAAAGTATTAGACCTCGATAGCGGGGGATGTGGTGCCGGTGCAAAACGGCGTCAAAGGTTGGTCGAGCAGGCGGTTTCTCCATTGATGTCCGCACAGCATGTGACACTTACCCTGCCGCCCCGCTCTGTCGCGGCGGCATGAAGCTGAACAACGACCCTCTAAGGAGTTCGATATTGATGAGTGACAACACCAAGCATCTCGCAAAGAAGTGCGTCAAGGACGCGGGGCCGTGCTTCGCGTTGTGCCTTGTCGGCACAGCGGTTGCGCTGCTGGCTGTTCTGGGGCCATTCGACGTGCTCAGAAGTGCCGTCTCTCTGCACGTTTGCATGGCCCTTGCCGCCGCCATGATGACCGGCGGCGTGCTCGATCTGGTTTGTTGGGTGCTTGACCCGTTTGGATGGAAGAACGAAGGGTAAGCCCTAAGGGATGGAAGGGCTGGAACGGTTGGCTTAGTGATCGTGCAGAATGTGGGCTAGCGACTTACAGGGAAGTGGTAATCCGATGACGGTCTATGTAACAGGCGATATTCACGGCGGTGCCGACATGCAAAAGCTTCGCGACTGGGAGCTCGGGGATAGTCTGACGAGCGACGACTATCTCATCATCGCCGGCGACTTTGGCTTTCCGTGGGATTTCTCTGCCGAGGAGTGCGCCGATATCGCCTGGCTGGAGTCGCGCCCCTATACCGTGCTGTTCGTCGACGGCAACCACGAGCGCTTCGACCATTGGGCGGAGCGTCCCATGGAGCTGTGGCACGGTGGGCTGACGCAGCGCCTGTCGGATACCTCGCCCATACGGCGCCTGACGCGCGGCGAGGTTTTTGAGCTCGACGGCTCAACGGTCTTTACCATGGGCGGCGCCACGAGCGTGGACAAGGAATACCGCATTCCGTATTCCAGCTGGTGGCCGCAGGAGCTGCCGGACGAGCGCAACTTTGAGGAGGCGCGGGCAAAGCTCGACAGCGTGGGCTGGACGGTCGACTACGTGATCACTCACACCTGCTCTACGCGCATGCTTTCGTCCACGCTTTATCCAGCGTCCGGCTGGAATTGCCCCTCCGTTGATCGGCTTACGGCATTTTTCGATGAGCTGGAAGACCGCTTGGACTACAAGCGCTGGTACTACGGGCATTTTCATCGGGATACCAACCCGGCCGAGCGTCACACCGTGCTCTACGACTGCATCGTTCGCTTGGGCGACGAACTCCAGCCCTGGGATGTTGCGTAGAGGCGGGGTGGCTGGCTACTCGACCGTTACAGTGATGTTCTCCCGATGCGCGCGGATGACGTCCCAGCTAAAGTGCTCGACCAGCTGCTCGGCGGTACGCGGCGTGGTGTCCGGCGCGATGCCTGTTTGCCCGGCGAGCCATCCCAACAGTGCCTCGGGTGTGCCAAAGCGTGCGCGTAGTTCGCCCAGGTCCAGATCGCGGTCTCGTTTGGAAAGGCGGCGGCCGTCCGGTGACATGAGCAGCGGAATGTGCGCGTAGTGCGGCGTGGGCAGTCCCAGCAGATGTTGCAGATAGATCTGGCGCGGCGTGGAACCAAGCAGGTCGCATCCGCGTACGATCTCGGTGACGCCCATGGCAGCGTCGTCGACCACCACGGCCAGCTGATAGGCAAACACGCCGTCGCTGCGGCGCACCAAAAAGTCACCGCACTCGGTGGCGAGTGCTTCGCATTGGGCTCCGTACGTGCGGTCCACGAATTCGATCACGTCGCTGGCGAGGTCGTCGACGGTGGGCACGCGCAGGCGCGTGGCCGGAGCACGCAGGGCACTGCGGCGGGTGATTTCATCAGCAGAAAGACCTCTGCAGGCGCCGCGGTAGATGGGCGTGCCGTCGCTGGCGTGCGGCGCGCTCGCGGCGTGGAGTTCGGCACGCGTGCAAAAACAGGGATAGGTGAGGCCGGCGTCTTGCAGCTGGCGCAGGGCGTCCTCGTACAGATCCAGGCGATCGTGCTGGTAGTAGGGGCCTTCGTCCCACTCGAGCCCCAGCCAGGTCAGATCGTCAATCAGTTGAGCGGCAAGTTCCGGGCGCTTGCAGCGATCGTCCAGGTCCTCGATACGCAACACGATGCTGCCGCCCTGGCTGCGGGCCGAAAGCCATGCGCACAGGCAGCTGAACACGTTGCCCAAGTGCATGCGGCCCGAGGGCGACGGGGCAAAGCGGCCCACGACGGGGGTGGGCACTGCCGTTGCTGGTGCGTCCGCGGCGGGCGTTGCTATGTTGCGTGTTTTGATATCCATGCGGATGAGTATAGCGCGGGGCTTGGCAGGGAAGGCGTTGCCGCGCTCACAAGTTGGCGGCGGTGCGCATTGCGCACGGTGGGTTTGCGGCTCAAGGTCTCGATCGCTGCGTACCGACTTAGCCTCACAAACGACAGAAACCCCGGCAGCTCTTCGCAACTGCCGGGGTTTCCGCGGAAAAGGGGGACATGATCCTCGAGCGAACGGCAAAGGGGCAAACCGTTTTCGCTCAACCGTTTTATGCCCCTTGCCCGCGGGCTCAATCAGAGCGCGTCGCAGCAACACAAAGCCACTACACCTGTGACGGAGCTGTGAAATGGTATCTATCGTTGGCGCAGGCCGTGCCAAAGAGTGTCCCTAACGGCTAGTCATTTAAGAACGTCCCCAATGACTAGCTGCTGGCGGCGGGCGTAACTTTCATCCCGTTTGGCGCTCCGGTCGCCTAGATATTCGTCATGTGCGCCCGTAAACGTGGGACAATGACGCTGTTGGTATCACAGACAAAGGATGTGCCTATGAACGCCCCCGTTGCCAAGACCTGTCGGCAGCGCCGCCTATTCGCGCG